>NZ_JBEXCR010000004.1:0-430899 GCF_040605375.1 Nonomuraea sp. NPDC005650 | reverse complement strand
GTCATCCGCTGCCTCAAACGCTACGTCGCCCGCGAGGTCTACTCCTTGATCAAAGCAGCAACAGCCGACCACGCTCCCGACCCAGCCTGACCACTTGACGAACATAGGGGCATCCAAACGGTCGTGATCGAGGATCTCACCGTCCGCAACATGGTCAAGAACCGCGCGCTGGCCCGCGCCATCTCGGATGCGTCCTGGCGGGAGTGGCGGTCGATGTTGGAGTACAAAGCAGTCTGGTACGGGCGCACGCTGGTGGCGGTGGACCGCTGGTTCCCGTCCAGCAAGCTGTGTTCTGCGTGCGGTGCCCTGCAAGAGGCGCTGCCGCTCAACGTCCGGGAGTGGACCTGCGTCTGCGGGACGGTCCACGACCGAGACGTGAACGCGGCCAACAACATGCTCGCCGCCGGGCTGGCGGAGAGCTGAAACGCCTGTGGAGCTGGTGTAAGACCTCAACGAGAGTCCTCTCGGGCGGGCGACCGGCAGTGAAGCAGGAAGGCCGACCGGCGACGGTTGGAATCCCCCTCTTTTACGAGGGGGAGGATGTCAAGAATCCTCCTGGACGGCCATGCCGCGGTCGACCCGGTAGCGGGCCGCGGCAGGCAGGGCGGCGACCCGGTCACCCGTGCGGCGGGCCAGCCCGAACAGATCGAGCACCTCCAGCGCGTCGGCGGCCAGCCGCGGCCCGCCGCCGTCGGACTGGTACGCCTTGGCCCACTGCGGGAAGCGGCGCAGCAGCTCGGCGGCCTCGGCGTCGAGCCGGGCGGCCCTGACGGGGCCGGAGGAGACGAGCAGGTCGAGCATGAGCAGGGCGGCCACCTTGGCGTGGCTGCCGTCGTCGGGGAACTTGGCGTCCGTGGCGGTGGCGTCGGTGTCGATGAGCAGGAAGCCCTCGGCCCGTTCCTCCAGCACGAACCCGGCCTCCTCCGCCGCGCGGCGGATGATCTGGCGGCCGGTGAGCGAGGCGGCGTAGGCCGACTGCTCGGGGGTCAGCTCGTCGCGGTAGACGACGGGCTCGTCGAGGAGGCGGCGGAGGAGGGAGTGCCTGGCCCACAGGTTGCGCTGGGTCTCGGTCGGCTCGTCGCCGCCGTACCGGGCCTCGGTGGTGAGCGTGCCGAGCACCTGCTCCATCGGGCCGTCGCCCTCGGCGGCGATGCGGGAGGGGGGCGCCGGGGCGGCGAGGAGCCTGATCACGCGGGTGGTGTCGACGCGGTAGAGCACCTTGGCGTGCTCGTCGCCGAGGTAGGAGTCGGTCGCGCCGTCCATGGCCGTGATCGCGCCGTAGTGCTCCAGCTGTTTCAGCGCGTCCACGAACGCGGCCCGTTCCTCCCCTCTGACCGGGTCGAACGCGGGCACCCCCGCCTCCACGGCGGCGGCCTGGACGACGCGCTGGGCGAGCATGCCGATCGTGGTGACCGGCGAGGTGAGCAGCTCGGCCGCGCAGAGGCAGAGCAGCGTGTAGCGGCGGCGGTCGAACGGGGCCCTCGTGGTGCGGCGGCGCCGGGCGGGCCGGGTGGCGCTCGCCTCGGATCTGACCTTGACCAGGCGGGCGTACCCCTGGCGCGGCTCCACGACCAGCCGCCAACCGCAGAAGTAGTCGAACCACTGGATCAGCGGCTGCCGCCGCTTCCTGATCAGGTCGAAGGCGGCGGCGTCGTCGTGCAGGGACACCAGCGGCCTGCCGAGCAGGGTCCTGATCGCCCGCGCGATCTCCTCCTTCTCGGCCCTGACGAGCTGGTTGGCCAGGCTGCTCATGCGCCCGCCGCCTGCTCGCGGTAGCCGAGTCCGCGCTCGTCGGGCGCCCTCCCGCGGGCGCCCTCCCGTTCCCGGCCGAGCCCCAGCGCGCGCACGTCGACGAGGTAGTCGGGGCCCCGGAACCAGCCCTCCGAGGTACGCAGCACCGCCACCGCCCCGTCGTCCGGCGCTCGCAGCACGATCTCCACCCGCCCGTCGGAGGTCACGGCCCGCCGGAACCCGGTCGAGTCGGGCGGCTCGGCCAGGGCCCTGCCGAGCAGGTCGAGCAGGCGCCCGAACGTGTCGTGCTCGAGCTCCCCCAGCTGCGACAGCCGCGTCGCCCCGGTGGTGGCCAGCGCCGACCAGGCGTCCTCCAGCTCGGCCCGTTCCTTCCCGGCCAGCTCCCTGCGCTCGGCCCGCAGGGCGACGACGTCGCGCACCTTGCCCGTGCGTCCCATCCGCTCGGTGCGCCCCCGCGAGCGCAGCAGCGCCGACACCTCCACGGGCTCGGCCTCCTGCCAGGGCACCCCGGCCGGGATCAGCTCCGCGTCCGCGTGCCCCAGGTGCGCGTGCCGGGCGGGCCCCAGCCCGAACGCCGCGTCCCACAGCCGGTGCGCGTCGTCCTCGCTCGGCGCGCCCGCGAACCAGCGGGCCAGCGTACGGAAGTCGGCGGCGGCGCTGGAGGAGCGGCGGCGGGAGTCGGTGATCCGGTCGAGCACCTGCAGCAGCGACACGATGGCCCGCCGCGCCACGTCGTGGAGCCGGCGGACCCGCGGCGCCCCACCGCTCTCCGGGTTTTCCTCGCCGGGCGCGAACCAGAGGCACAGGCTCTCCCACTTGGCCGCCCTGGCCGCCAGCCACGGCGTGGCGTGATCCGCGCCCGGCACCTTCGGCAGGTCGGCCCCGTCGAGCGCCCGGGCGTGCAGCACGCCGACCCCGTGCCCGGCCACCTCGTGCAAGGCGGCGGCGACGGCGTCGCCGCGCTGCTCCAGCTGGGTCACGAACTCCTGCAGGTAGGCCACTGTGGCCCCCTTGACCTCGTGGAACGTGGTGAGGTCGGTCCCCTCGACGCGCAGCAGCCGCTGCAGCTCGCCGTTGAACTGCCTGGTGTTGTCGCGCAGCCCGTCGAGGTGGCCTTCGAGCTCCCGCAGGCTCGCGAAGATCCGCCGGTTGCGCCCGGGATCCGGATCGCGCAGCAGCGACTCCAGCTCCCCCAGCCGGTCGGCGATCGCGTCGAGCACCGCGGTCTGCAGCGCGCCGGCCGAGGCCAGCATCGCCATCGCGTGCTGCACGCCGGCGAAGGCCGCCTCGCCCCGCCTGGTCAGCGAATACCGCAGGTTCTTGCGCTCGTACTCCTCGGCGGTGGCGAAGCTGCCGGCGTGGTTGAAGATGACGTCGAGCAGCCCCCACAGCGCGAGCTGCTTGAGCGTCGTGGTCAGCTCCTGCTCGCCGACCGGCGCGTACCAGCCCACCGCCCGCAACCGCTCCCGCACCGCGTCCACGGTGAGCGCCGTCTCCAGCCGCTCGTTGGCCTCGCCGAAGGCGTAGAGGACCGCGGTGTTCAGGTCTGACCGGTCGGTGGCGGTGAACCGGAACATCTCCGGCGGCACCCGTGGCGGCTCAGCCATCGGCCCGCTCCCCTCGCCGCACGATTCCCACGCGCGCAACCGTAGCGGGAAGCCACCACGGCGCGGCCGCGGTTTGCGCGCAGATCACGAGGGTACGGCGCTGGCATGGGGACGGGAGTCGGGATGGCGGAGTTCGGTACGACACGTCCCCGCGCCTGACGCGGAATCGGCGCGATTCGGCGCCCGAGCGCTACCATGCGATTACCTTGTGAAGGGCGGCGCATGGGCGAACCCAGGCTCGATCATGTCCTCGACTCCCTCCGGTCACGGCTGACCGCCTTCGAGGACACCGGCGACCCCTCCGGCCTCTTCTCCGACGCCGCCACCGAAGAGGCCGCCCTTCTGATCGACGCGGTGCGCGAGCGCACCTCGGCGGGCCTGGACGACGCGTGGGACGACGCCGCGCTCGCCACGGCCGGCCGGCTGCACTGGAAGCGGCACCTGACCGTCCCGCCCTCGGACACGGTCCACGACGAGGCCGCCCTCGTCCTGTTCATCCGGCCGTTCCGGTCGGACAGGTCCCTCGTCCCCGAGGTGGTCTGGAGCCACCTCGCCGGGCAGACGGACGACGCGGACCGGCTCAGCCTCGTCGAGCTGCCGGCCGAGGAGATCGCGCGGGTGGCCGAGTCGGCCGCCGGCCGCGGCCTGGCGCCGGCCCTGGTCCTGCCGTTACGCGTGGCCGACGCCATGCTGCCCGGCCGCCATCCGGGAAGCGCGCCGGTGCTGTCGGCCCTGGCGATCGTCCACCACGCGCTCCACGGCTCCGGCGACGACGGCGCGCTGGACGCCGCGATCGAGGCGGCCGACCGGGCCGCCGCGGCCGGGCCGGACGACTGGCCGGGCCGCGCCGTCCTGCTGTCGAGGCTCGGCATGTTCCTCTGGGAACGTTACAACCGCGACGGCGACGAGGCCGACCTGACGGCCTCCGAGACGGCCAACCGCGACGCGGTGCGGGCCTGCGGCGAGGCCGGCCCCGCCCGGCCCGGCTGCCTGCACAACCTCGTGCTCGCCCTGCTGAGCCGCTACGAGCTCGGGCACGAGCCCGCCGTCCTGGCGGAGGCCGTCGAGACCGGCCGGGAGGCGGCCCGCACCACCGATCCCGCTCACCAGGTTGCGCCGCTGCACGCCCTCTCGCTGTCCGCCGCGCTCAGGCTGGACTTCGACCGCACCGGGGACCCGGCGGCGACGGCCGAGGCCGAGCGGGCGCTGACGGCCGCGCTGGCGGGCGCCGCCGCGGACAACCCGTACCGGCCGATGGTGTGGGCCCGCCTGGGCGACCTGCCGCACGGCCGCTTCGACCGCGACGGGGACGAGGCCGACCGGGAGGCCGCGCTGGGCTGGTACCGGAAGGTCCTCGACGCGGTGCCGGAAGGCGAGCCGTTGCACGCCGACGTGGCGGAGGCCGTCGCCGCCCTCAGCGGCGATCCCCGCCCGCCCGAAGCCCCTCGACGACCGGAGGCGCCCCGGGAGCGGCGCGGGCGGCGCAGGTGGAGGTGGACGCGTGCCGGATGACCCGAGGCTCGATCGCCTGATGTCCCGCGTGGTCAGGAAGGGCGACCCCGACGCGCTCGACGACGCCGTCCGGCTGGCGGAGGGCGAACCCGAACCGGCGGCGTTCGTGGCCGGCAGGCTCCTCGACCTGGCCCGCGACGCCAAGAGGTTACGCAACGTGGGCGTCGCCTGGCGCGAGCGCGCCGCGCGGGTCACCCACGACCCCGGCGACCTCGACCGGGCGGTGGCGGCGCTGGAGCGGGCCCAGGACGGCGACGTACGCGCGCGGCGGGAGCTGGCCTCCACCCTTTACCTGCGCTATCAGGCCGAGGGCGCGGACGCCGACCTGGACCGGGCGCGGGACACCGCGGAAGCGGCCCTGGACGACGCCGAGGCCCGCGCCGTCCTCGCCACGATCCTCATGGATGTCCCGAGGGGTCCGGCGGACCTGGACCGGGCCGAGTCCCTGCTGGCCGAGGCGGCGAGCCTGCTGCCGCGCTCCCACGAGTGGCGGCCCGACCTCCTGCGCGACCTGGCGCGGCTCCTCGAACGCAGGCACGCCCGCACGCGGGATCCGCGGGCGCTGGACGAGGCGATCGCCGCCTGGCAGCGCGCGGCCGACGCCGGTGGCCGCGGCCACGTCAACCGCCCGCACTACCTCACCGGCGTGGGGCAGGCCCTGCGCCGGCGTTACGAGAGCACCGGCGATCCCGCCGACGCCGAGCGTTCGCTGCGGGTCCTGGGCCGGGCGCTGGAGGCCGCGGGCCCCGGCCACCGCCACCGAGCCGACTACGTGAGCAATCTCGGCACCGCCCACCAGGACAGATACGGCCTCGCCCACGATCGCGCCGACCTCGACCAGGCGATCGAGCTGCACGAGGAGGCGCTGGCGGCCCGCGCGGACGATCCCCTCTTCCTGGCCAACCTCGGCAACGCCCTGCGGCTGCGCTACATGGCCGGGCGCGATCCCGCCGACCTGGCCCGCTCCGTCGAGGCGCAGGAGCGGGCGCTCGCCGTCAGGCCCGACGGCGGCACGCCCCGCATGCTCAACAACTTCGCCCTCACGTTACGGCTGCGCCATATGCACGAGGACGACCGCGCTGCCCTGCTCAGAGCCGTCGACCTGCACGAACAGGCGCTCGCCGAGACCCCGCAGGAGCACCGCGACCATCCGCTCTTCCTCGCCAACCTCGCGACCGACCTGCGCCTGCTCGTGGACTCGGGCGCGGATCGAGCGGACCACGACCACGCGGTCGAGGTCCATGAGCGGGTGGCCGCCCTCACCGCCACCGGGCCCGACCGCGACAACGCGCGGGCCTGGCTCGCCTGGACCCTTTTCGCGCGTTACGAGGCGTTCGGCGCGGAGGGCGACCTGGCCGGGGCCGCCGAGGCGGTACGCGCGACCGGCGCCGCCCCGACCGGCACCGCGACCGGCACCGCGACCGGCACCGCGACCGGCACCGCGACCGGCACCGCGACCGGCACCGCGACCGGCACCGCGACCGGCACCACCGTGCCCGAGCTGACCCGGCTGGCCGCGCGGATCCGGCTGCACGAGACGGGCGTACGCATGCACGTGCCCGCCGCCGTTCCCGGCGACGACCGGACGGCCGTCGTGATCAGCGGCCGGCACGCGGGCCGGACCAGGTATCTCGTGGTCGTCTCCGCGCCCGGCGCTCCCCTGGTGCTCCCGGCGGCCGGTGAGCGGCCCGAGGCCGGGTTCTTCCTGGACACGTGGGACCAGGTGGAGGCGGACGGCGATCTGCTGATCCTGTCGAAGGCCGACGGGGACGGCGGCTACCTCGCCACCGGTTACCCGCTGCCGGACGGCGATCCGCCCGATCTCGACGCGCTGGCCGCCGAGGTGCTGACGTACACGCGGCATCCGCCGGAGCTGCGCGGGCCGTACCAGGTCGAGTGGGCGGACCTGGCGGCCTTCGTCATCTCCGGCCACTTCGCGGGGGGCCTGCGCCGGCTCGGCGTGGTCACGTCGCGTCCCGGCCACTGGCTGCGGACCGCCCAGGACCCGGAGGCGCTGTTCGAGCTGTTCCACACCATGCTGTACGAGAACGGCGCGGACGCGACGAGCTGGATCAACGACAGCCCGCTGCCGCTGCACGACCGGATCACGGTCCCGGACTCGCTGCCTGCCGAGGGACCGGCCGCGCTCACGCCGTCGGAGTTCGGGCGGCTGGTGCTCACCATGGCCACCACGTACCGGCACGGAGGGCTCACCTACCAGTGGGTCTCGCCGGGCAACGGGCTCGCGCACAGCGTCCAGTACCGCGCGGACGACAGCGAGCCGTGGAGCGTCGGCGAGTTCCGCGACTGGCCGCCCGACGACGACCTGACCACCACGAAGGACGAGGCCCGGGAGTGGACCCAGCAGTGGTACGCGGGCAACTACGGCAGGGACGCGCTCACAGCGGTCGAGGAGGGCCGGCTCATCGACGCCTTCCACGCCTTCTCCCTGCACATCAGGCTGGTCACGCCCGCCTCCGTCGAACAGGTCCTGGCGAGCGTGCACTGCGGGGACACCGTGCTGAACGCCCTCCTGGACAACGGCCACCCCGATCTGTGCGCGTGGGTGGCCGACCGCTGCGCGGCGCTGGCCGGCCGCTTCGAGCTGCCGACCGTCCAGCGGGAGATGCTGCGTAACGCCGCGATCGCGTACGAGGGGCAGGGCCTGCTCGACGAGGCCCTGCGGCGCTACGACCGGGCGCTCGACATCCCCGCCGACGCGCCGGCCCACCCCGTCGAGCGCGAGATCCGCCAGCTGTCCGTCACCGAGCGCAACCTGCACCTCGACTACGTCACCACCAGCATGAGCCTCCTCGCCGACCACGAGCCGGAGGGGCTCTACCACGACGGGCTCGACGAGCGGGCCGCCCGCCTCGTGGCCGCCGCGCGGCTCCACCTGGAGGCGGCGGAGCGGCTCGTGCGGGACGAGCCGGAGGAGACCAGCCGGTGGGCCCGGCTCGCGGTCCAGGTGTATCGCCCGCGCGTCCACGACCTGCTGGGAGAGCACGCCGACGCGGTCGAGCGGCTCGACCGCCTGATAGCCGGCCCGGACCTGGCGACCCAGGCGCGGCTGCTGGCCACCGCGCAGCTGTTCCGGCTGGCCGCGCTGCGGAAGCTGGCGGACCGTGACGAGACCTGGGTCGCGCGTTACGACGCCTGCCTGGCCGACGCGGCCCGCGGCCAGGCGCAGTGGCCGCAGGACCGCGCCTGCGTCGCGGAGGTGCTCAGAGCCGACAGGCTGACCGAGCTGGGCGCCTTCAGCGGGGCGATGAGCCAGGCGATCCGCGCGCTCGGCCTCCAGCTCACGGCCGAGAAGCGCCGGGTCGCCGTCCCCGCTCCCGGCGAGTCGCACGCCGGCTGGATGGCGATCGACGTGCCCGCCCGGCTGAACGAGCTCTGCCACCGGATGGTGACCGCCTCCGGGGACACCGAGGAGACCAGGACGTTCCACCGGCTCTGCTTCTCGGCGGTGGAGAGCGCCAAGAGCAGGTGGTTCCGCCGCGAACTGCTCAGCGGGCTGCAGACCTATCCCGACGGCAGCGTGGTCTACCAGCCGCTCGCGTATCCGGCCGAGGAGTTCGACGAGCTGCTGCTGCGGACCTCGCGGCTGGTCCGGCGCCCGCCCGCGCCACCCGCGCGCGAGCGCCGGTGGACGGTCAAGCGCGGCAGGCGGGCCCGCTTCAGCCGGGACACCGGGCCTTCCGTCATCACCGAGGCCTTCCCCGAGGGTCACACCGGCGACCTGCGCCGCCGCCTGCCCGAGGGCGCCGCGCTGCTGTCGTTCTACCTCACCGCCGAGCACACCTACCTGACCTGCCTCACGCCCGAGCGCAGCCTCACCATGCGGCTGCCCATCTCGGCCCGCGCGCTCAACCGGGCCGTGCTGGCGCTCCAGGCGGGCTTCTCGGGCACGGGCCTGTACGGCCGCATCGACCCCGCCCACCCCTACGACCTGGACGAACGGCTGATCGAGCCCGTGCGGTCGCTGGGCTGGCACCTGCACCCGCTCGCTCCGCTGCTGCGCGACGCCCCGCTCGTCCTGGTCGCGCCCCACCGCGCCTGGCACAACATCCCCATCCACGCGCTGGTCCTGCCCCTGGTGTGGGAGACGGGGCGCTGCCCCGCCTGGTCGTACGTGCCCAGCCTCGGCGTGGCCGAGGACCTGTTCCGGCGCGCGGCCCGGCGACCGGCGGGCACCGGGCCGGCCGCGATGCTCACGGCGCCGCGCGGCGAGGAGGAGCACGAGACGTTCCTGGCCTGCCACCGGCGGATCACCGCGGTGCTGGACCGGGCGGCCACCCACGCGGAGGGGGTGTTCGGGCGCGACGCCACCCCGGAGGAGGCGCTGTCCACGGCCACGCGCGTCGACCTGCTCCACACCCTGGCCCACGGCTCCCACCGGGAGGGCGCCGAGGTGATGGACTCGGGGCTGGCGCTGTCCGGCGGCGTGCTGTCCGGCTCCGCGCTGCTGTCCGGGCATCTCTCCGCCGCGCACCTCACCTTCCAGGCCTGCTCGGTGGGCCGGGTCGTCACCTCCATGAGCGACGACATCTGGGGCCCGACCAGGGCGGCCCTGCTGAGCGGGGCCGACAGCGTCCTGGCCCCGATGTGGGACGTGGACCTGGAGTCGTCGACCCGGCTGCTGGAGACCTTCTACACCCGCTGGCTCGTCGACGGGCAGGACAAGTCGCTCGCCTTCGCCGCGGCGCAGCGTGACATGTGGCGTGCAGACGGGCCTGAGGCCTGGAGGCATCTGTATCACTGGGCGGCGTTCAAACTGACGGGAGTATGAGATGACATTCGAGGGACTCAGCGAGGCTCAGCTCGCCCAGGTGCTGCAGCAGCTGGTCAGCCGGTTCGACACCGAGGAGCCGGCGATCACCGAGGAGGAGGTCGCGGACCGGGTGGCGCGCGACCGGGCCTTCCTGGTGGACACGGCCGAGGAGGCCGGAGTGGGCACGGCCGAGGAGGCCGGGGTGGACGCGGCCTCAGGGGTGCGGGAGGCGCGGCTCTCCGACCTGCTCGAACTGATCATGGAGGCCGTGCCGGAGACGCGTGCGGCGGTCGACGACGCCGTGGCGCGGGTCCGCCGGTCGCAGACCCTGCCGCTGTCGGACGTCGCGACGGACATCCTGGTGATCGCCGCGTCGGCCGCGGTGCTGCGACCGCAGATCACGCTGCGCAAGGTCAAGAAGGGGCAGAACCACGAGCTCGACCTCAAGGTGAGCGTCGGGGGTGGCGGCAAGGGGGTGAACGCCCTGCTGGAATGGGTGATGCAGTTCCTCCGCCCGGGACAGGGCGGCAATCCCTGACCGGCTGGACGGGCGCTTGCAGACGATCTATGCCAGCGCGTTTAAAGGCCGCCGCAAGCTTTCACATTCACGTTTTATTCATGCGACATCTAATCACCATCATTTCGCCCGCCATCGCAGGCTTGATCGCCGCGGCCGGTCTGTCCGGACCGGCGCGGGCGGCCGGGCCCGGCGGGCTCGACGCTTATTACGGTCAGCGGGTGGCCTGGTCCTCCTGCGGCAACGGATATGAATGCGGGAAATTGCGGGTCCCGCTCGACTATTCGAAGCCCGGCGGCAGGCAGATCAAGATCAGTATGATCCGGCTGCGCGCGACCGGAAAGAAGATCGGGTCGATCGTGCTCAACTTCGGCGGCCCGGGAATGTCCGGCGTCGATTCGTTGAAGGCGAGCAAGGCCATGGTCTCCCCTGCCCTCCGGCAGCGCTTCGACGTGGTCAGCTTCGATCCGCGCGGCGTGGGCGCGTCGGCGCCCGTACGCTGCCTCGGCACGCTCGGCCTCGACGCGCTCTTCGCCACCGACCCGACGCCCGACAACCGCACCGAGGTCAAACAGGCCAAGCAGTGGGCCAAGGCGTTCGCCGGGGCCTGCGCGAAGAACGCGGGCAAGCAGCTCCTCGCGCACGTCGGCACCGGCGAGGCCGCCAGGGACATGGACGTGATGCGGGCCGCGATGGGCGAGCGGCGGCTGACGTACCTCGGCTGGTCGTACGGCACCTACCTCGGCGCCAGGTACGCCGACCTGTTCCCCACGAGGATCCGCGCCATGGTGCTCGACGGCGCCGAGAACCCGGTCCAGACCGGCGCCGAGTTCGCCCGCTCGCAGGCCAAGGGCTTCCAGGTGGCGACCGAGTCGTTCCTGCGCGACTGCTTCAAGGCCAAGGACTGCCCGTTCGGGAAGCACTCCATCAGCGCGGCGTGGAAGAAGCTGGACGCGCTGTACAAGCGGGCCGACCGGGCGCCGCTGCGCAACGTCTACGACGGCCGCCAGGTCAGCGAGGCCGTCGCGCGGACCGGCGTCATGAACGCCCTCTACTCGGTGGCCTACTGGCCGACGCTCCGGGTGGCTCTGACGGAGGCGTTCAAGGGCGACGGCACGAAGCTGCTGCTGCTCGCCGACGACTACAACGGCCGGCGGGCCGACGGCAGCTACGACAACCGGTACGAGGCGCTCATGGCGATCAACTGCCTCGACCACCCCGAGTCGGGCTGCCCGTACTGGCCGGTCAAGGGCACCAGGTTCGCCAAGAAGGTGCGGGCCCAGGGCTCGCCGCCGATCCTGGTGGTGGGCACGACCCGCGACCCGGCCACGCCGTACGGCCTGGCGCGGGCGCTGGCCTCCCAGCTGTCGAAGGGCGTGCTGCTGACGAACGACGCCGACGGGCACACCGCGTACCACGGCGGTTCGAGCTGCGTGGAGAAGCAGGTCGACCGGTACCTGATCACGGTCGTCCCGCCGCGCCCCGGCGCCTGTACCGCCAAAGCCTGAATCCGCCGGCACCAGTCCCACACCACGGTGTGGGACTGGTGTCGTTCGGGTCAACCACGGCCGCGCCTGCAGGGCGGGTGGGCCGCGCCGGGAGAGATTGGCGGACGTAGCCGGAAAAGTCCCTCCCGAGGAGCCCATGGAGTCGCTGCTGGTCCTGCACGCGGTGGCGGCGGTGTGCGCTCCCTGGCTGGTCAGGCGCATGTCCCTGGCCGTGCTCGCCCTTCCCCCGGGCATCGCCTTCCTCGCCGCGCTGCTGTGGCTGCCGCCGCGCGAGCACACGACCTGGGCGCCCGTGCTGGGGCTGGAACTCTCCTTCCGCGCCGACGCGCTGGCCGTGCTGATGATGTCGCTGGTCACCGGCGTGGGCGCGCTGGTCATGATCTACAGCTCCCGCTACTTCGCCCGCGACGACGAGGGGCTCGGCCGCTACGGCTGCTTCATGACGGGCTTCGCCGGGTCGATGCTGGGGCTGGTGGCGGCCGACAACCTGCTCCTGCTGTACGTCTTCTGGGAGCTGACCACCGTCTTCTCCTACCTGCTCATCGGGTACGACCCCGCGAGCAGGCAGAGCAGGCAGGCCGCCATGAAGGCGCTGATGGTCACCACGTTCGGCGGCCTGGCCATGCTGGCGGGGTTCGTGCTGCTCGGGGAGGCGGCGGGCACGTACCGGATCTCGGAGGTCGTCGCGCACCCGCCTCGCGTGAACGCCGTCGCCGTCGTCCTCATCCTGGCCGGCGCGCTGTCGAAGTCGGCGGTCTTCCCGTTCAGCACCTGGCTGCCGGCCGCCATGGCCGCCCCCACCCCCGTCTCCGCCTACCTGCACGCGGCCGCCATGGTGAAGGCCGGGGTGTACCTGCTGGCCCGGCTCGGCCCCGCGCTCGGGGACCTGACGGCCTGGCGGACGGTGGCGGTGCCGCTCGGCCTGGTCACGATGGTGCTGGGCGGCTGGCGGGCGCTGCGCGAGACGGACCTCAAGCGGCTGCTGGCCTACGGCACGGTCAGCCAGCTCGGGCTCCTCACGGTGCTGTTCGGCTCGGGGAACGGGGGCGCGGCGCTGGCCGGCGCGGGCCTGCTGCCGGCGCACGCGCTGTTCAAGGCCGCGTTGTTCCTGGTGGTGGGCATCGTCGATCACGCGGCGGGCACCCGCGACCTGCGCGAGCTGAGCGGGGTCGGCCGGGCGATGCCGTGGGTGTGCGCGGTCGCGGTGCTGGCGGGCGCGTCGATGGCGGGGCTGCCGCCGCTGGCGGGGTTCGTCGGCAAGGAGGCCGCGCTGGAGGCGGTCATGGGCGCGCCGGTCGTGCTGGCCGGCGTGGTGGCCGGGTCGGCGTTGACGGCGGCGTACACGCTGCGGTTCCTGTGGGGTGCGTTCTTGGACAAGCCGGGCCTGGAGCCGAGGCAGGTGCATCGCGCGCCCCCGGCCATGACCGGGCCTGCCGCGCTGCTGTCGGCGCTCGGGCTGGTCCTGGCGCCGTTCGCCGGATGGTACGCCAACGCCTTGTCCGGATATATCGGGACTTATCGCGTCAAGGGGCCTGACGTTCATCTGGTGCTGTGGGGCGGCTTCACCCTGCCGCTCCTGCTGTCGGCGGTGTCGCTGACGGCCGGGGTGGCGCTGTTCCTGGCCAGAGAGCCCGTGGCCAGGGCCGGGGCGGCGCTGCACGTGGTCGACTCCGCGCAGCTCTTCTGGGCGCTCGTGCAGCGACTCGACCGCTTCGCCATCCAGCTCACCGGCCTCATCCAGCGCGGGTCCGTGCCCGACTACCTGACGCTCACCCTGCTGGCCGCGGTCGGCGTCGGCGTGTTCTCCCTCGTCTCCGGCGGCCCGCCCCACCTCGGGGTGCCCGTCGTCCTCTGGCAGAGCCCCGAGCAGCCCGGCGTCGCCGTCCTGACGGTGGCGGCGGCCGTGCTGGCGCTGTTCGCCCGCGCGTTCATCCTGCTGGCCCTGGTCATCGGCCTCACCGGGTACGGCACGGCGCTGCTGTTCCTCGCGCACGGCTCGCCCGACCTGGCGCTGACCCAGTTCCTGGCCGAGACCTTGAGCCTGGTCGTGTTCGCGCTGGTGCTGCGGCGGCTGCCGCTCGGCCCGGTCAGGGGACGGCTGCCGTTCCCGTTCCGGCTGGGGCTCGGGCTGGCCGTGGGCGTGGTGGTCACCGGGGCGGGCATGCTGGCGATGGGCGCGCGGACCGCCGAGCCGGTCGGCGCGCTCCTGGGCCCGGCCGCCGAGCAGGCCGGCGCCCGCAACATCGTCAGCGCCCTCATCGTCGACGTCCGCGCCTGGGACACCATGGGCGAGAGCACGGTGCTGGTCGTGCTGGCCCTGGGCGTGACGAGCCTGGTGTTCCTGCGGCGCAGGTCGTACCACATCGAGCCGGGCCCGGTGCCGGCCGCCGAGCGCACCCGCTGGCTGTCGGCCACGCTGCCGCGCGGGCAGCGGGCGCTGGCGTTCGAGGTGGTGGCCCGGCTGACGTTCCACACGCTGCTGGTGCTCTCGGTGTTCCTGCTGTTCATCGGGCACAGCGCGGTCGGCGGCGGGTTCGCCGGCGGCATCGTGGCCGGAATGGCGATCACCGTGCGCTATCTCGCGGGCGGGCGGAACGAGCTGGCCGCCGCCGTGCCGATGCACGCGGGCGTGCTCATGGGCGTCGGGCTCACGCTCTCGACGGGCACGGCGCTGGCGGGGCTGCTGTTCGGGCGGGCGGCCCTGGACCTGCTGTCCGTGGACGTGAGCGTGCCACTGGCAGGGCACCTGCACCTGTCCACGGGGCTGCTGTTCGACCTCGGGGTGTACGTGTCCGTCGTCGGCATGGTCCAGGACGTCCTGCGCGGCCTCGGCGCCGAGCTGGACCGGCAGGAGGGCGCGTGACCGTCGCCCTGCTGCCGTTCCTGGCCTGCTTCGCGCTGGTCGCCACCGGGGTCACGCTGCTGCTGGAGCGGAGCCTGGTACGGGTGCTGGCCGGCGTCATCCTCCTGGGCAACGGCGTCAACCTGCTGATCGTCACCGCGGGCGGCGACCCGGGCGGCCCGCCCTTCGTGGACGTCAGCGGGCGGGCCGATCCGCTGCCGCAGGCCATGGTGCTCACGGCGATCGTGATCACTTTGGGGGTGACGGCGTTCCTGCTCGCCCTGGTGCACCGGTCGTGGCAGCTGTCCGGGAGCGACGAGGTACAGGACGACACCGAGGACCGCCGGATCCGGCTGCGCGCCCGGCGCGGCGAGCTGAGCGACGCCGTACGCGCCCGGCGGGACGCCTACCGGCGGCTGGTCATCGAGCAGCGCGCCGAGCTGGCCAAGCTCGCGGCCGAGCAGGCCGAGCGCGAGCGGCTGCAGGAGGCCGACCTGGAGCAGCGCATCTCGCGGGTGCACGACGAGCTGGGGCGGTGGATGCACGAGCGGCTGCTGGAGGGGCTGACGGAGGAGGAGGTGCACCGGCGCTTCGAGGAGGCGGGGCTACGCGAGGAGGCGGGCCTGCGGGAGGACGCGGCCGCCCTGGACAACGCCGAGCGCATCGAGGAGCTGCGCGAGCAGCACGCGCGGGGGCGGGAGGAGCAGGTGGCCAGGGAGCGGGTGCTGCGCAGGAAGCTCAAGGCGCGGCAGCGGGAGGCGCGCAGGCAGATGCGGGCGGCCATCAGGGAGGAGCGCGAGCGCCAGGCCCTCGCGCAGGACCCCGAGCTGGAAGGCGAGGACTGACCGTGAAGAGCAGGGTCCGAGCACGGAGCCGCGGGTCCGCACCGGAAGGCGAGGGCTGACCCCGGTGGAGACGGCCTGGGTGGGGACGGCTTGGGTGGAGAGGCTGATCTGCGTGCCCGTGCTGCTGCCGCTGCTGGCCGCCGGCGTGAAGCTGGCGATCGGCGGGCGGCTGCGCCGGCTGCAGTCGCTCATCAGCCTGGTCACCCTTGCCGTCTCGGTCGTCGTCTCGGCGCTGCTGCTGGTCGCCGCCGACGCCCGCGGCCCGCTGGTCACCGAGCTGGGCGGCTGGCCGCCGCCGATCGGCATCTGCCTGGTGGCCGACCGCCTGTCCACGCTGGTGCTGCTGGTGTCGTCGGCGGTCACGTTCTGCGTCATGGTGTACTCGGTCGTCAGCGCCCACGCCTCGCAGGAGCACGACGCCCCCATGGCGATCTTCCATCCGGCGTTCCTGGTCATGGTGGCGGGCGTGGCGGACGCGTTCCTGTCGGGTGACCTGTTCAACCTGTACGTGGCGTTCGAGCTGCTGCTGAGCGGCTCGTACGTGCTGCTCACCTTCGGCGGCACCGAGTCCAGGATCCGGGCGGGCGCCACGTACACGCTGATGGCCCTGGCCTCGTCGATGTTGTTCCTGATCGCGCTGGGAGTCACCTACGCGGCCACGGGGACGCTGTCGATGGCCCAGCTCGCCGAGCGGTTCGCCCGGCTGCCCACGCAGGTGGCGCTGCTGGTGGAGCTGACGCTGCTGCTGGCGTTCGGCATCAAGGCGGCGATCTTCCCCATGTCGGCCTGGCTGCCGGACTCCTACCCCACGGCGCCCGCCCCGGCCACGGCCGTGTTCGCCGGCCTGCTGACCAAGGTCGGCGTCTACTCGATCGTGCGTCTGGAGGCGCTGCTGTTCCCGGGCGGGCCGGTCTCGACGCTGCTCATGTGGGTGGCGCTGGCCACGATGCTGACGGGCGTGCTGGGCGCGGTCGCACAGACCGACCTCAAGCGCATGCTCTCGTTCACGCTGGTCAGCCACATCGGCTACATGGTGTTCGGCGTCGGCCTGTCCACGGTGGCCGGGCTGGCCGGGGCGATCTTCTACGTGGTGCACCACATCACCGTGCAGACGACCCTGTTCCTGGTGACCGGGCTGGTGGAGCGGCGCACCGGCACCACCTCGGTCAACGGGCTCGGCGGCCTGATGACGACCGCGCCGCTGCTCGCCGTGCTGTTCTTCGTGCCCGCCATGAACCTGTCGGGCATCCCGCCCATGTCCGGCTTCCTCGGCAAGCTGATGCTGGTGCAGGCGGGCCTGGCCGACGGCCGCCCGCTGCCCGTCGCCCTCGTGGCCGCCGGCCTGGTGACGAGCCTGCTCACCCTGTACGCGGTGGCCAAGACGTGGGGGAAGGCGTTCTGGCGCGGTCCGCGGGCCGTGCGGGTGGGCACGGTCGTGGAGAGCGAGGAGTACACCGGCGAGGACCCCACCGTCACGACGACGGCCGTCCCGGGGGCGCTGACGGCGGCGGTGGCGGCGCTGGTCGCGATCGGGCTGTCGTTCACGGTGCTGGCCGGCCCGCTGTCGGCGTTCACGCACCGGGCCGCCGCCGAGCTGATGGCCCGCGAGCCGTACGTCACGGCCGTCCTCGGGGGGCGGCCGTGACGCCGCGGCTGGCGCTGATCGCCTGGCTGGCGGTGGTGTGGGTGATGTTGTGGGGCGACCTGTCGCCCGGCAACGTGCTGGGCGGCCTGGCGGCCGGGCTCGTGGTGACGTGGCTGCTCCCGCTGCCCGTCCTCGACCCGGGCATCAGGATCCACCCGGTGGCGCTGGTGGGCTTCCTGCTCTGGTTCGGCCGCGACCTGGTGGTCTCGACCGTGCGGGTGGTGGTCTGGGTGGTGCGGCCCGGCGTGCCGCCGACCCAGATCGTCCGGGTACGGCTGCGTACGTCGTCGGAGTCCATGACCGTGATGATCATGATCGCGCTGTCGACCGTGCCCGGCAGCCTCGTCGTGGAGGCCTACCCCGAGGAGCGCGAGCTGGTCCTGCACGTGCTGGGGCGTCCGGGCGACGTCACCGAGGCCGTACGGGCGGACGTGGCCGGGCTGGAGTCGCGCATCGTGGCGGCGTTCGGCACCCGGCGGGACCAGGAGGAGCTGCCGTGACCGTGGTCTATCTCGTGACGCTCGTGCTGCTCGGCTGCGCGGCGGCGGCCACGCTCTACCGGGTGGCGCGCGGCCCCACGATGCTGGACCGGGCGGTCGCGGTCGACGTGATGACGTCGCTGGCCATGTGCGCCGTCGGAGCGTTCGCCGTGGCCCGGGACGACTATTCGGACCTGCCGATCCTGCTGGTGCTCTCGCTCCTGGGCTTCGTCGGGTCCGTGTCGCTGGCCCGCTTCTTCGCGGGGAGATCGCGATGAGCCTGCTCGACGTGGCGGCGGCGGCCTGCCTGCTGCTGGGCGCGGCGCTGGCGCTGACGGCCGGGGCCGGGCTCGTCCGGTTCCGCACCACGCTGGACCGCATGCACGCGGGCACCAAGCCGCAGGTGCTCGGCGTGCTGCTGGTGCTGCTGGCCATGTGGCTGCACCGGCCCACCTGGGCGAGCGCCGGGCCGCTGCTGCTGGCGGGCGTCTCCCAGGTGATCACCGTGTCGGTCGCCGCGTACACGGTGGCTCGGGGCGCCTACTCGCGCGAGCGCGCGGACGACGACACCGAGCTGCCGCCGGAGGACTGATCGTCCGAGCGGCTGATCGCGGCCTGGCCGAACCAGGTCCACAGGGCCTCCCGCCGCCTCCCGCCGCAGAGAGACTTCCCCTTCCTCGGCGGGGCGCGCTAAAACATCGCCCGCAGGATCTTGGCCGGGCCGATGGGGAGGTCGCGCACGCGGTGGCCGATGGCGTGGTGCACGGCGTTGCCGACCGCGGCGGCGGTGCCGACGATGCCGATCTCGCCGATGCCCTTGCTGCCCATGGGATTGAGGTCGCCGTCCTCCTCCTCCAGCCAGACCGCCTCGATCCGCTCCACGTCCGCGCAGGCGGGCACGTGGTACTGGGCCAGGTCGCGCCGGAGGAAACCGCCGAACTCCTCGTCGGTGTACGTCTCCTCCATCAGCGCCATCCCCATGCCCATCGTCATGCCCCCGATGAACTGCGACCTGGCCAGCTTCGCGTCCACGATGTGCCCCGCGGCGAACACGCCGAGCAGGCGCGACACCCGTACCTCACCCGTCACCGAGTTGACCCGCACCTCGGCGAACTGGGCACCGAAGGCGTGCCTGGCCAGCTCCGCGTCCCGCGCGACCTCCTCTGTGGTGTCGGCGCGGCCCACGGTGCCGTTCACCTTGAGGTGCTCGCAGGCGCGCACGATCGCCGAGCCCCACGAGGCCGTGCCCATGGAGCCGCCCGCGAGCGGGGCGTCCGGCAGGTCGCTGTCGCCCAGCTCGACGTGCACCCGGTCGGGCGCGACGCCCAGCGCCTCGGCCGCGATCCTGCCCAGCGCGGTACGCGAGCCCGTGCCGATGTCGGCGGCGGCCAGCTGGACCAGGAAGTCGCCCTCCCGCATGGAGACGACGGCCTTCGACGGCCAGCGCTTGGCCGGGTAGGTGGAGGCGGCCACACCGGTGCCGACCAGCCACTCGCCCTCCCGGCGGCGTCCCGGTTCTGGGTCGCGCCGGTCCCAGTCGAAGCGGCGGGCGCCCTCGCGCAGGCAGGCGACCAGGTTGCGGGAGCTGAACGGCAGGCCGCTGTCCGGCTCGGCCTCCGGCTCGTTGACGACGCGCAGCTCGATCGGGTCGATGCCGGCGGCGCAGGCCAGCTCGTCCATGGCGGACTCCAGCGCGTACATGCCGGGGCACTCGCCCGGGGCGCGCATCCACGACGGGGTGGCCACGTCCAGCCGGACGAGCCGGTGGGCGGTGCGCAGCGCGGGCGTGGCGTACATGACGCGCGTGGGCGTCGTGGTCTGCTCGGCGAACTCCACCAGCGTCGAGCTCTGCTCGTAGGCCACGTGCTCCACCGCCGTGAGCCGGCCGTCCGCGTCCGCGCCGAGCCGCAGCCGCTGGATCGTGGGCGTGCGATAGCCGGTGACGTCGAACATCTGCTGCCTGGTCAGCACGATCTTGACCGGCCGGCCGACGGCCCTGGCGGCCAGGGCGGCCAGCACGGCCTGCGGCCTCGACGTGCCCTTGGAGCCGAAGCCGCCGCCGACGTGCCGGGCCACCACCCGCACCTGCTCGCTCGGCAGACCCAGGGTCTTGGCGATGAGGTCGCGGCTGGCGGATGTGCCCTGCGTGGTGTCGTACACCAGCAGCCTGCCCTCGCCGTCCCACAGCGCCAGGGCGGCGTGCGGCTCCATCGGGTTGTTGTGCAGGACGGGGGTCGTGTAGGTCACGTCGATCGTGGTCTCGGCCGCGTCGAGCCCGGCCTCCACGTCGCCCTTCACCGTGTCGGACGGGAAGGAGGGGTTGACGGTCTCCGGCTGGTACAGATTGGGGTGGTCGGAGCGCAGGGCCACGTCGTGGAGGTCCTGCTCGTACTCGATGACGATCGCGTCGGCGGCGGCGCGGGCGTTCTCGTAGGTGTCGGCCACGGCGGCGGCCACGAGCTGGCCCCGGTAGGCGACGTCCCGGCTCTGGAAGAGCGCCAGCTCGCCCTCGGCGGCCGGGCCCAGCCGGGGCGGGTCCTGGCAGGACAGCACGGCCAGCACCCCTGGCATGGCGAGCGCGTCGCGGGCGTCGACGCGCTTGATGCGGCCCTTGGCGATCCGCGACTGCACGGGGTAGGCGTACGTGAGGCCCTCGACCGGGTATTCGGCGGCGTACGTGGCCAGCCCGGCGACTTTGACGCGGCCCTCGACGCGGTTCACGGCGCCAGCTCCTCAAGGGTGCGGACGATCAGGTTGCGGGCCAGCGGCACCTTGAAGCCGTTGCGCGGGAGCGGGCGGGCCTGCTCCAGCTCGGCCTCGGCGGCGGTGCGGAACGCCTCCGCGGTCGCGGGGCCGCCGACCAGGACCTGCTCGGCGCGCTCGGCCCGCCAGGGCGCGTGGGCCACGCCGCCGAGCGCGATGCGGCAGCCGGTCACGGAGCCGTCGCGGACGTCGAGCACGGCGGCGATGGACACGAGGGCGAAGGCGAACGACGCCCGCTCGCGTACCTTGCGGTAGAGCGAGGCGCCCGGCGGCGGCGCGGGCAGCTCCACGGCCGTGATCAGGTCGCCCGGCTCCAGCACGGTGTCCCGCTCGGGCGCATCGCCCGGCAGCCGGTGCAGCCCCGGCATCGGGATGACCTTGTCACCCCCCTGACCGGTGACGTGCACCTCGGCCTCCAGCGCGGCCAGTGCGACCGCCATGTCCGACGGGTGGGTGGCCACGCAGGCGTGCGTGGTGCCGAGGATCGCCAGGCCAGCGTGGTCGCCCTCGATGGCCGGGCAGCCGGAGCCGGGCTGCCGCTTGTTGCACGGCCGGGTGACGTCCTGGAAGTAGGTGCAGCGGGTGCGCTGCAGCAGGTTGCCGGCTACCGTGGCCATGTTGCGCACCTGGCCGGAGGCGCCGGACAGCACCGCCCGCGCCAGCATCGGGTAGCGGGAGCGCACCAGGGGGTCGCCCGCCAGGTCGCTGTTGCGGACGGCGGCGCCGACGCGCACCCGGTCCCCGGCCTGCTCGATGGTGTCGAGCGGCAGCCTGCCGACGTCCACCAAGCGGTCCGGCTCGGCCACGCCCAGCCGCATGAGGTCCACCAGGTTGGTGCCGCCGCCCAGGTACATGGCGCCCGGCCCGAACCTGCGCACCGCGTCCGCCGCGCTGCCCGCCCGGGCGTACTCGAAGAGCTTCACGGCGCGACCTCGGCGATGGCGCTGACGATGTTGACGTAGGCGCCGCACCGGCACAGGTTGCCGCTCATACGCTCCCTGATCTCCTCCGGCGTCAGGCCGGGATCGTCGCGGAGATCGCCGGTGATCGCGCTCGGGCCCGTCTCCCGCAGCATCCCCACCGCCGAGCAGAGCTGCCCCGGCGTGCAGTAGCCGCACTGGAAGGCGTCGTGCTCGATGAACGCGGCCTGCAGCGGGTGCAGATCGTCGCCCTCGGCCAGCCCCTCGACGGTGACGATCTCCGAACCGTCCATCGCCACCGCCAGCGCCAGGCAGGAGTTGGCCCGCCGCCCGTCGATCAGGACCGTGCAGGCCCCGCACTGCCCATGGTCGCAGCCCTTCTTGGCGCCGATCAGGCCCAGCCGTTCGCGCAGCAGGTCGAGCAGCGACATCCGAGGGTCCACGTGCACAGAGCGTGACACGCCGTTCACCATCAGGGTGATGTCCATGGCGCACGACTACCCGACCTCCCGACGAGCCAATCTCTGCGGTGGGTAAAGCACAGCCCGCCCCGCGGTGTCCGTTTTGTCGCTGTGATGGGGGGTAGCCGAGCGGGCATGGGGGTGTCGATCGACGAGCAGGTGACGGAGTCGGCGGCGATACTCACCGTCAACGCCGGTTCGTCGAGCTTCCGCCTGGACATGGTGGAGGGCGGCTGCGTGCTGGACAGCGTGCGCACCGAGCGCGCCATAGACCCCGGCTCGGCCAGGGAGGAGCTGTCGGCGTTCCTGGGCGGGCACTTCGGGCGCGACATCCGCGCCGTGGCGCACCGCCTCGTGCACGGCGGCGATCTCGTCCGGGTCCCCTCGGTGGCCGACGACGAGACGGCCGAGGCGCTGCGCGCCCTGACGAGCCTGGCGCCGCTGCACCTGCCGCCCGCGCTGGCCCTGCTGGACGCGGCCCGCGCTGAGCTGCCTGCCCTGCCGCACGTGCTCTGCCCGGACACCGCTTTCCACGCCGGCCTGCCCGAGGAGGCGGCGGTCTACCCGCTGCCGCTGTCCTGGCGGCAGCGGTACGGGCTGCGCCGCTACGGCTTCCACGGCCTGTCGTACGCGTGGGCGGCCGACCGGGTGGCCGAGCTGCTCGGCCGCCCGCCGGCGGAGCTGGACCTCGTGCTGACGCACCTGGGCGGCGGATGCTCGGTGTGCGCGGTGTCGGGCGGGCGCAGCCTGGACACCTCGATGGGCTTCACCCCGCTGGAGGGGGTGCCCATGAGCAGGCGTTCGGGCAGCGTGGATCCGGGGATGCTGATGTGGCTGCTGGACTCGGGGCGGCTCACGGTGGCGGAGCTGAGCGAGGGGCTGGAGCGCCGTTCCGGCCTGCTCGGGCTGTCGGGCGGCTTCTCGGGGGACACGCGCGAGCTGGTGGCCGCCGCCCGGGAGGGCGACTCGGCCGCGGAGCTGGCGCTGGACGTGTTCAGCCACCGGGTGAGCAGGGAGATCGCCGCCGCGGCCACCTCGCTGGGGCGGATCGACGCGCTGGTGTTCACCGGGGAGATCGGCTGGGGCCAGCCTGAGGTGCGCGAGGCCGTCTGCGCCCGCCTCGGGCTGCTCGGCGTCGAGCCCCCCGCCCTCGGCAACCGCCACGACGACGGGCCGGTCAGCGCGTACGACGCGGCGGTGCCGGTCATGGTGGTGCAGGTGCGCGAGGAGTTGCAGCTGGCCCGCGAATGCCTGCGCGTGCTCGCGGAGGAAGACGAATGACGGTCCCGCGCATGTGACGCTTTGTCGGTGACGGGTGGTTGGATCTCTGGTGTGGAGGCGTCGGTCGAGCAGCTCGTCTACGTCCGGGAGGACGAATACACCGTCGCGCGCATGAGCGCCGACGGCGAGCCCGATTTCGTCGCCACCGGGCGGGCGCTGGCGGGGGCTCAGCCGGGCGAGACGCTGCGGCTCTTCGGCGAGTGGGGCCGGCATCCCCGCCACGGGCGGCGCTTCGCGGTCAGCGGGTGCGAGCGGATCGTGCCCTCCTCGGTCCGGGCCATCCGGATCTACCTGGGGTCGGGGCTGATCAGGGGCATCGGGCCGCGGCTGGCGTACGCGATCGTCGACCACTTCGGCGAGGCCACGCTCAAGGTGATCGACGGCGAGCCCGAGCGGCTCACCGAGGTCGTCAACATCGGGCCGCTGCGGCAGGGGCAGATCGTCCAGGCGTGGCAGGAGCAGAAGGCGATCGCCGCGCTGATGGTGACGCTGCAGGGGCTCGGGGTCAGCCCGCTGCTGGCGGCCAAGATCTACCAGGTGTTCGGGCAGGACGCCGACGAGGTCCTGGCCACGGACCCCTACCGGCTGATCGGGCGGGTGCGGGGGATCGCGTTCCGCATCGCCGACAAGATCGCGCTGCAGTCGGGGGTGCCCGAGCGCAGCCCGCAGCGGGTCAAGGCGGCGCTGCTCGACCGGCTGGAGGCGGCGGGCAGCCGCGACGGCCACTGCTTCGTGCCGGTGCCCGCGCTGGTGCGGGAGACGGCGGAGCTGATCGAGCAGGACCAGGAGCTGGTGCACCCGATGATCGACGCGCTCGTGGCCGACCGCCGGGTGGTCGTGGAGGCCGCCCCCGACCGGCCGGGCGCGGCGGTGGCGTACGCCAAGCACGTGCACAGCAGGGAGGCGGCGCTGACCGAGCAGGTCACCCGGCTCATGCGGGCCCGCTCGACGCTCCCCCTGCGCTCCTTCCCCGACGACCCCGGGCTGCACGAGGACCAGCAGGCGGCCGTCAACATGGCCCTGACCAGCACCGTCTCCATCATCACCGGCGGCCCCGGGTGCGGCAAGAGCCATACGGTCAAGGCCATCGCGACCACGGTCCGGGCGGCCGGCGGCACGGTGACGCTCACCGCGCCCACGGGAAAGGCGGCCAAGCGCCTGTCGGAGCTGACCGGGCTGCCCGCGATGACCGTGCACCGGATGCTCGCCCGGCAGCCCGATCCCGACCCTGAGACGCTGTTCGACGAGACGCCGTCGCAGGCCGACCTGATCGTGGTCGACGAGGCGTCCATGCTCGACCTCCACCTGGCCACCCGGCTGACCGCCGCCGTGCCGTCCGGGAGCCACCTGCTGCTCATCGGCGACAGCGACCAGCTGCCCAGCATCGGGCCCGGCGACGTGCTCGCCGACCTGCTGCGGGTCGAGGCGGTCCCGCGGGTGCAGCTCACCCACGTCTTCCGGCAGGCGGGCGGCAGCGGCATCATCGACGCCGCCCACCGCATCCGCGCCGGCCGGCTCCCGGTCAGGACGGCCGGGGGCGGGTTCTGGTTCGAGGAGCTCGACGATCCGGCCCAGGTGGCGCGGCGGGTGGCCCACCTGGCGATGGTGGCGATCCCGCGCAAGCAGAACGTCGAGCCCGGCCAGGTCCAGGTGCTGTGCCCGATGCGCAAGGGCGAGACGGGCGCCACGGCGCTCGGGCGGCTGATCCAGGACCAGCTCAACCCGGCCGCCGACGACAAGCCCGAGCACTGGTCGGGCCCGTCGGTGTTCCGCGTGGGCGACCGGGTCATGCCGATCCGCAACAACTACGACAAGGGCGTCTTCAACGGGGAGACCGGCACGGTGACGGCGGTCGTGCCGGAGGAGCGCACGATCGAGATCCGCACCGACGACGGCGAGAGCGTGCGCTACGGCTTCGACGAGCTCGACGACCTGACCCACGCCTACGCGATCAGCGTGCACCGCTCGCAGGGCAGCGAATACCCGTTCGTGGTGGCGCCCATCGTGGCCGAGTCGGGCGGGGTCATGCTCCGCCGCAAGCTCCTCTACACGCTGGTGACCAGGGCGAAGGCGTGGGTGGTGCTGGTGGGCCAGCGGGAGGCGCTGGAGCTGGCGGTCCACCGGATCGGCCACCGGCGCAACACCGGCCTGGCCCGCCGCCTGGCCCTCGCCCTGGAAAGCTGACCCGGCGACCGCCCTCGCCCTGGACGGCTAGCCCATCGGCGGTCCCCCGGGGCTCGGGCGGGACAGCGAGGTGGCCAGGAGCTCGGCCAGGTGGCGGGCCTGGCGGCCGGTGCGGCCGGCGGCGATCTGGGTGCGGCAGGAGAAGCCGTCGGCGAGGATCGCCTGCTGCTCACCCGCCGCCCGGACCGCGGGCCAGACCGACTCCTCCGCGCAGGCCGCCGAGACGTCATAGTGCCCGCGTTCGAACCCGAAGTTCCCGGCCAGGCCGCAGCAGCCCGCGTCCAGGACCTCCGTGCGGATCCCGAAGCGGTCCAGGACGGCGCGGTCGGCGTCGTAGCCCATGACGGCGCTCTGGTGGCAGTGCACCTGGGCCACCGCCTCCCCGCCCGACGAGGCCGGGCGCCAGTCGGGCGCCCGCGACTCCAGCAGCTCGGCGAGCGTCAGCGTGCGCTCCGACAGCAGCCGCGTGTCCGGCGTGTTCAGCAGCTCCGGCCCGTCGGCGCGGAAGACGGCGGTGCAGCTCGGCTCCAGGCCCACCACCGGCACCCCGGACTCCGCCCACGGCCGCAGGGCGCGCACGCTGCGGGCCAGCACCCGCCGCGCGATCCCGAGCTGTCCCGTGGAGATCCAGGTCAGCCCGCAGCACAGCGCCACCGGCGGCACGTGCACCTCGAACCCGGCCGCCTCCAGCACGCTCACCGCCGCCTGCCCGACGTGCGGGTCGAAGTTGTTCGTGAACGTGTCCGCCCACAGCACGACCTTGCCCCGCGTGCCGGGCCGCGCCGGGCCCCGCCGCTTGAACCAGTCGGTGAAGCGCTCCTTGGCGAAGCGGGGCAGCTCCCGCTCGGCCGCGACCCCCGCGACGGCCTTGAGCAGCCGCGACAGGCCCGGCGCGCCCGCCAGGGCGTTGAGCGGGCCGGGCGCGGAGGAGGCGAGCGCCGCCCACAGCGGCAGCCAGCCCATGGAGTAGTGGGCGCGGGGCCGGATCCGGCGCCGGTAGTGGTGGGACAGGAACTCGGCCTTGTACGTGGCCATGTCCACGTTCACCGGGCACTCGGACCGGCAGCCCTTGCAGGCCAGGCACAGGTCGAGCGCGTCGCGCACGGCGGCTGACCGCCAGCCGTCCTCGATCAGCTCGCCCCGCACCATCTCCCCCAGCAGCCGGGCCCGCCCCCGCGTGGAGTGCTCCTCCTCGCGCGTCACCCGGTAGCTGGGGCACATGACCCCGCCCTCGAAGGCCTGCTGGCGGCACTTCCCGACCCCGACGCACCGGGTGGCCGCGTGCCCGAACCGGCCGTGGTCGCGCGGGTAGTCGAAGGACTTCTGCCGGGGCTCCAGCGGGTAGAAGTGCCGCTGGGCGAGGTCCTGGTCGAGGCGGTTGGGGTGGACGACCTTGCCGGGGTTCATCCGGTTGCGCGGGTCGAGGACGGCCTTGAACCGGCCGAACGCCTCCACCACCTCGTCGCCGAACATGCGGGGCAGCAGCTCGGCCAGCGCCTGCCCGTCGCCGTGCTCCCCAGACAGCGAGCCGCCGTAGGCGGCCACCAGGTCGGCCGCCTCCTCCGCGAACGCCCGGTAGCCGGCGATCCCGTCGTCGGTGTGCAGGTCGAGCGGGAGCCTCCCGTGCACGCATCCCTGCCCGAAGTGTCCGTACAGGGCCGAGTCCGCGTAGCCGTGGCGGCGCAGCAGCCCCTCGTAGTCGCGCAGGTACGCGCCCAGCCGCTCGGGTGGCACGGCCGCGTCCGACCAGCCCTCGTACGTCTGCCGCCCCGACGGCGGGTACGCCTCCACGCCCAGGCTGGACTCCCGCCAGCGCCACAGCTCGTCCTCCTGGGCCGGGTCGCCGAGGAAGGTGTGGGTCGCGTGCTGCCCCACGTCGCGCATCAGCCCGTGCGCCCGTTCGAGCGCCTCCTCGGCCGAGTCGCCGCCGAACTGCACCAGCAGCCACCCCGCCCCCTCGGGCAGGTGGCGGAGCGCGGGATCGTCGGGGCGCTCCTGGCGGGCGAGCCGGCACATCCGGTCGTCCATGGCCTCCAGCGCGAGCGGCAGGTGCGCGGCCACGGCGGGGACGGCGTCCGCCGCCGCGAAGATGTCCTCGAACCCGAGCACCGCCAGCGACCGCGCGGCCGGCCTGGGCACCACGGCCAACTCGGCGCGCAGCACGGTCACCAGCGTGCCCTCGCTGCCGACGAGGGCGCGGGCCACGTTGAAGCCGTTCTCGGGCAGGAGCTGGTCCAGGTTGTAGCCGGAGACGCGCCGCTCCAGCCTGGGGAAGCGGGTGCGAACCAGCTCCATGGTGTCGTCGCGCAGGTCGCGCAACTGCCGGTAGATCTGGGCCGCCCGGCCGCCCTCGGCCTGGATCCTGGCGTACTCGGCGTCGTCGGTCGGCCCGACCCACGCGCGCACGCCGTCGTAGGTGAGGATCTCCAGCCGCAGCACCGACTCCGACATCTTCCCGTACGCCTGCGCGGACGCCCCGCACGAGTTGTTGCCGATCATGCCGCCGATCGTGCAGGTCGGATGGCTGGACGGCCGGGGCCCGACCATCAGGCCCTCCGGCTCCAGCACGTGGTTCACCGCGTCCAGCACCGCCCCGGCCTGCACCGTGATCCGCCTGCCCGTGACGTCCACGGACTCGACCGCCCCGCAGTACTTGGACCAGTCGATCACCACGGCCGCGTTGCAGCACTGCCCCGCCAGGCTGGTGCCGCCGCCCCGCGACAGGACCGGCACGTCGCGGGCCCGGCACGCGGCCACCGCGGCCACCCCGGCGTCGAGCGTGTTGGGCACCACGACGCCGATGGGCACCTGCCGGTAGTTGGACGCGTCCCGCGCGTAGGCGGCGCGGCTGCCGGTGTCGAAGCGGATCTCGCCGTCGACCGTCTCCTCCAGCCGCCGCAGCAGCGGCTCGACGTCGATCTCGCGCGGCCGGCGCGGGCGCGCGAGGGGCGTACCTACCAGGCTGTCCATGTTTCCCGCCATCTTCCGCCGCCCGTCCCTAGACGCCGAGCAGATCGGTCAGGCCGTCGGTGTGCGTCATGTCTGTCCTGTCCTTCCCCCGGCAAGGAGTTCCCCCTGGTCAAAGGTAACTTTGCGGGGCGTCGCAGGCAGGCTGCGACACCCGGGGAGCCATCACGTCGAAACCCGCTTGACGGGCGCGGGATCATTGCGGTGATGGACGAACGGCGTGTGATACGCGTTTCCAAATACCTGGCCAGGCATCTGCGGCACGACCCGGGGCGCATCGGCCTCACGCTGGACCCCAACGGCTGGGTGCCGGTGGACACGCTGCTGCGGGCGGCGGCCGAGCACGGGTTCCCGATCACGGCCGCGGAGCTGTGGAAGGTCGTCGAGTCCAACGACAAGCGGCGCTACGCGATCGAGGACGGCCGGATCCGGGCGAACCAGGGCCACTCGGTGCCGGTGGATCTCGACCTGCCCGCCGTGGAGCCGCCCGAGGTGCTCTATCACGGCACTGTGGGCCGGGTCCTCGCGGCGATCAGGGCGGAGGGGCTGCGGCCCATGAACCGGCACCACGTGCACCTGTCGCCCGACCGGGAGACGGCCACGCGGGTCGGGGCGCGGCGGGGCGTTCCCGTGGTGCTGGTGGTGGCGGCCGGGGCGATGCACGCCGACGGGCACGAGTTCCGGGTCAGCGCCAACGGGGTGTGGCTGGCCGACCGCGTGCCGCCCGGCTACCTGCGGTTCCCCTCCTGACGCCGGGCGCGCAGGGTGTCGCGGGCGGCCATCAGCGCGAACCCGAGCAGGTTGGCGCCCTGCCACGCCGCCGGGGACGCGGCCCGCTCGTCCGAGGCCGCCAGCCCGATGCCCCACACCCGGTCCACCGGGCTCGCCTCCACCAGGACCCGGCCCGCCGTGCCGAGCAGGAAGTCCGCCAGGTCCTCGTGCGCCCCGAACTTGGCGACGTTGCCGCGCACCACGATGCCGAAGCAGTGCGCGTCCCACGTGGGCTCGTCGAAACCGCGCACGGTCCGGCCCAGCGCCTTGGCCTCGCCCGGGTGCCGGGCCGCGAGGATCTTGTCCGCGCTCTCCCCGTCGCCGAACAGCCACGCCTTGTGCGCCATCATGTAGTGCTCGGCCGAACCGTACGTGTGGCCGTCCTCCGTGAAGGTGACCGGCCACCACTGGCTGAGGCAGCCCGGCCCGACGCCGCCGTCGCGGGCGGGCTGGTGGCCCCAGAAGTACAGGTACTTGACGCGCCGGCCGGACTGCTCGGCGGCGACGGCCTCGTCCACGGTCATGGGAAGTTCGTCGGACATGTCCCCATACCTTACGCTCGCGAGCTCGCCCTCCCGAGGCGGTCGGCGAGCTCGCGCAGCACCGGCACCAGCTCCGGCGGGTCGAGCACCTCGAAGTCGAAGCCCTTGGCCGCGACGTGGATCGCCAGCTCGTCCAGCGAGTTGGAGCCGGCCAGGAACAGGCACGTGCGCGCGTCCACCGCCTCCAGCCGCCCGGCCCCCGGCGAGGTGCGGGGCGCGACCGCCTCCATGGGCGCGTGGAAGAGGACACGCGCCTGGTAGCGGTAGGGGGCGGAGGTGATGGCGCGCGAGACGTACGCGGCCGCGTCCTCCTGGGGCGGCGTACGCGGCACGAAGCGGGCCCCCGGCTCCCCCAGGGGCCCCTCGATCCGGTCCACCCGGAACGTCCGCCAGTCCTCCTTGGCCACGTCCCACGCCAGCAGGTACCAGCGGCGCGGCGTGTGCACCAGCCGGTGCGGCTCCACCTCACGCGCCGCGACGCCCTCCCGCCCCCGATAGCGCAGCCGCAGGCGCCGGCTGTCGCGGCAGGCGGCGGCGAGCCCGGCCAGCACGTCGGCGTTCACCTCGGGGGCGGCCGCGCCGGCCAGCGGCACCGTGGCCGCCTGGAACGCGCTCACCCGGTGGCGCAGCCGCGACGGCAGCACCTGGTGCAGCTTGGCCAGCGCCCGCAGCGCCGCCTCCTCCAGCCCGGCGACGCTGCCGGTCGCGGCCGTGCGCAGGCTGATCGCCACGGCCACCGCCTCTTCGTCGTCCAGCAGCAGCGGCGGCAGCGCGGCGCCCACGCCGAGCCGGTAGCCGCCGGCCACGCCGGGAGTGGCGTCCACGGGATAGCCGAGCTCGCGCAGCCGCTCGATGTCGCGCCGCACGGTACGCAGGCCGACCTCAAGGCGTTCGGCCAGCTCGGCGCCGCTCCAGTCCATGCGCGACTGGAGCAGGGACAGCAGGCGGAGCAGCCGCGCCGAGGTCTCCAACATGAGAGTGATTCTGCCGGACATCGGTGCCAGAACCTGTCACCAATCCCTTCTACTGTCGCAGACATGACGAACAGCGGCATCACCCCCTATCGCATCGACATCCCGCAGGCCGACCTCGACGACCTGCGCGACCGTCTCCGGCGTACGCGCTGGGCCCCCGAGCTGCCCGGCACCGGCTGGGAGCGCGGCGTGCCCACCGGCTACCTGCGCGGCCTGGCCGAGTACTGGGCCGACGGCTTCGACTGGCGCGCCCAGGAGGCGGCGCTGAACGCGTACCCGCAGTTCACGACCACGATCGACGGCGCGGACGTGCACTTCCTGCACGTCCGCTCCGCCGAGCCGGACGCCACCCCGCTGCTGCTCCTGCACGGCTGGCCCGGCTCGGTCGTCGAGTTCCTGGACGTCATCGGCCCGCTCACCGACCCGGTCGCGCACGGCGGCGCCGCCGAGGACGCCTTCCACCTGGTCGTCCCGTCGCTGCCCGGCTACGGATTCTCGGGCCCGCTGCCCGGCACCGGCTGGACGGACGGCCGCACGGCGGCCGCGCTCGTGGAGCTGATGTCCCGGATCGGGTACGACCGGTACGGCGTCCAGGGCGGGGACGTGGGCGCCTTCATCGCTCCCCTGATGGGCCGGGCCGCGCCGGACCACGTCATCGGCGTGCACGTCAACGGGCTGCTCACCTTCCCCGACCCGGCCGTGATGGGCTCGCTGACCGAGGCCGAGCAGGGCCGGATGGCCGGGATGCGGGAGTGGCAGGACAAGCTGGGCGCGTACATGCAGTTGCACGGCACCCGGCCGCAGACCATCGCCGCCTCGCTGCACGACTCGCCGGCCGGGCAGCTCGCCTGGATCGTGGAGAAGTTCAAGGACTGGACGGATCCCGCGGCGAAGCTGCCCGAGGACGCCGTCGACCGGGACCGGATCCTCACCGACGTCAGCGTCTACTGGTTCACGCAGACGGCGGGGTCGACGGCGCACACGTACTACGAGCGCTTCAACGACTTCGCCGCGTGGGCGCCCAAGGAGCGGGGCACGGTGCCCACCGCGGTGGCGGTCTTCCCCACGGACTTCTCGGTGCGCCCGCTGGCCGAGCGCGTGCACAACGTGGCGCGCTGGACGGAGTTCGGCCGCGGGGGCCACTTCGCGGCGCTGGAGACCCCGGACCTGCTGGTGACGGACCTGCGCGAGTTCTTCAGCCGGCTCCGCTAGGGCAGCTCGGCGAAGCGCTCGACCTGTTCGGTGCGGCCGGAGACGAGGACGACGTCGCCGTAGGACAGCTCGGTCTCGGCGGTCGCGTACGTGAACTCCTCGCCCGGCGCCTTGACCGCCACGATGGTCACGCCGTATTTCCTGCGCAGGTTGGAGCTGCCGAGGGGGACCCCGACGTACTCCTTGGGCGGGGTGGTCTTGACCAGCGCGAAGTTCTCGTCCACCTGCATGTAGTCGAGCATGCGCCCGCTCACCAGGTGGGCCACCCGCTCACCCATGTCGTGCTCGGGGAAGACGACGTGGTGGGCGCCGATGCGGCTCAGGATCCGGCCGTGCTGGGTGCTGATCGCCTTGGCCCAGATGTCGTTGATCTCCAGCTCGACCAGCAGCGACGTGGTGAGGATGCTGGCCTCGATGTCGCTGCCGACGCCCACCACCGCCTGGTAGAAGTCGGACACGCCGAGCTGGCGCAGCGCCTCCATGTCGGTGGCGTCCGCGGTCGCGATCTGCGTGATCTGCCCGGCCAGGCTCTGCGTGACCTTCGGCCGGTTGTCGATGGCCAGGACCTCGGTGCCGCGCCGGATCAGCTCCAGCGCCAGCGACGTGCCGAACCGGCCGAGGCCGATGACCACGACGGGGTTGTTGTCAGCCAACGATGACTCGCTCCTCGGGTAGCTCGTAATGTCGGGAGCGCTGGTTGAGCGCCAGCGCGGAGCCCATGGTGAGCGGGCCGATCCTGCCGACGAACATCAGCATCGTCAGCAGCAGGTGGCCGGCCACGCCCAGGCTCGGGGTGATGCCGGTGCTCAGCCCCGCCGTCCCGAACGCCGCGACCACCTCGAACAGCACCTGGTCCAGGCCGTGCGGGGTGAGGGCGAGCAGCACGTACGTGGACACGGCGACCAGCGTGACGCCCAGCACCGTGATCGTGACGGCCTGGCGCTGCGTGGCCTCGGGGAGCCTGCGGTGGCCGATGTTGACCCGGCTCTCGCCGCGCACCTCGGCCCAGACGACGAACGCCAGCAGCCCGAACGTGGTCACCTTGAGCCCGCCCGCCGTGCCCGCGCTGCCGCCGCCGATGAACATCAGCACGTCGGTGGCCAGCCAGCTCGACGGGTACATCTGGGAGATGTCCAGGGTGTTGAACCCGGCCGAGCGCGGCATGACCGCGGCGAAGAACGCGGCCAGCAGCTTGCCAGGGTCGTCGAGCGCGCCCAGCGTGCGGGGGTTGCGCCACTCGGTCATCAGGAAGAGCAGGGTGCCCAGCACCAGCAGGGTGACGCTCACGCCCACGGTGACCCTGGTCAGCACGCTCCACTTGCGCGGGTGCCGCCAGGATCGGACCAGCTCGAACACCACGGGGAAGCCGAGCCCGCCGACGATGACCGCGAGCGCGACGGTCAGGCAGATCCACGGGTCGGCGACGAACCGCATGAGGCTGTCCGGCCAGAGCGCGAAGCCGGCGTTGTTGAAGGCCGTGACCGCGTGGAACGCGCCCAGGTAGGCGGCCCGGCCCAGCGGCTCGCCGTAGCCGATGGCGAAGCGGGCGGTGAGCGCGACGGCGGCGACGGCCTCGCACACGAGGCTGAACAGGACGACCTTGCGCACGACGCGGCGCACGTCGCTCATGCTCAGCGTCTTGGTCTCCGCCTGCGCCGCGATCTTGGCCCGCAACCCGAGGCGGCCGGAGACGAGCACGGTGAACAGGGTGGCCATCGTCATGATCCCCAGCCCGCCCACCTGCACGAGTCCCGCGATCACCACCTCCCCGAACACCGACCAGTGCGACTCGGTGTCCACGATCACCAGCCCGGTGACGGAGACGGCCGAGGTGGCGGTGAACAGGGCCACGATCCAGTCGGCGGGCGCGCGCTCGGTGGTGGCGATCGGGAGGGCCAGCAGCACCGTGCCGATCGCGACGGCCAGCCCGAACCCGGCGGCCACGACCTGGGCGGGGTGCCGGAACCGGGTTAAGAACGACGGCCTCATGCTCATCATCTGGCCCCGCCACACAGGTCACGCATCGAGAACGCCTCCCCCGTCGAACCCCAGCCGACACCCCTGCCGACCAGACTTCCCGGCGCACCGCGAACTACCGTAACAGGCCCGGGTGACGCCGGCGCACTTACGCCTCCTTGACGCGAAAACCTCGCGTTCTTGACGCCTCCAGTCCTCTTCGGAAAGACCTTCGCCGAAGTACGGCGGGGGCGACGTAGGCTGGGCGCCGGAGGCACTGATGCGCGCACGCGATCTCGCCGTCGACTACCCGACGGTCACTCTCGACACCCCCGCCCTGGAAGCCGCCAGGCTCCTGGCCGAGCAGGACCTGCCGGGGCTCATCCTGGTCGACCCCGACGGGCGTCCCCTCAGCATCCTGCCCGGCACCCAGGTGCTGCGGCTGGCGGTCCCGGCGTACTGCCAGGACGACCCGGCGCTGGCCCGGGTGGTGGACGAGGCCCACGCCGACCTGTTCCTGCGGCGGCTCGGGGGCCGGACCGTCCGGGAATGCCTGCCCGAGCAGCCGAAGGAGCTGCCGGTGACCGACATGAAGGCGACCGTGCTGGAGCTGGCGGCGCTGATGGCGCGTACGCGCAGCCCGCTGGTGGCCGTGACCGACGGGGGCCGGCTGGTGGGGGCGGTCACGCTGCAGTCGCTGCTGGACCACGTCCTGGAGGTGTGACCCGCGCGCCCACGACCCGGCCGGGAGTGCCCGGCGGCGTCGTAGGGTGGTCGCATGGCCAGGACCGCGGCACGACAGCCCGTACCCGCCCGGCGCGCGGACGCCGAGCGCAACATCGCCGCGATCCTCGAAGCCGGCACCAGGCTGCTCAGCGCCGATCCCACGGCCAGCGTGGCCGACATCGCCAAGGCCGCCGGGGTGGGCAGGGTGACGCTCTACGGCCACTTCGCGTCGCGGGAGGCGCTCGTGGACGCGGTGCTCGACCACGCGGTCGACACGGCGGAGGCGGTGCTGGCGGACGACTCGATCGAGACCGCCCCCGCGCCCGAGGCCATGGCGCGGCTGCTGCGCTCGTCGTGGGAGGTGCTCGACCGGCACCGGCGGCTGTTCCTGGCCGCCGACCGGGTGCTGGCCACGGAGCGGATCAGGGAGCACCACGAGAAGCCGCTGCGGCGGGTGGAGCGGCTCATCGTGCGCGGGCAGCGCGAGGGCGGCTTCCGCACGGACCTGCCGCCGGCGTGGCTGGTGACGACGTTCTTCTCGATCATCCACAGTGCCGCGCAGGAGCGTGAGGCGGGGCGGCTCGCGCCCGACGAGGTCGAGCCGGTGCTGGTCAAGACGATGCTCTCGCTGCTCACGCCCGCCCGGCCGTAGTCCCGCCGGCCCGCGTCGAGCGGCCCTCCATGCCTCCAGGAAGCCCTACCCCGGTATGGTTCATGCATGCTAACTTGAACACCACTGTTCGAGTTTAGGAGATTTCGGATGAGTCTTCACACGGCTCCCGCCGGGAAGCGCACCGGCGGGTGGGGCGTACTGGCGCTGTTGTGCCTGGCCCAGTTCATGCTGATCGTGGACATCACGGTCGTGCAGGTGGCATTGCCGACCATCGGCACGGACCTCACGCTCGACCGCGAGTCCCTCACGTGGGTCGTGACCACGTACACGCTCTGCTTCGGCGGGCTCATGGTGCTCGGCGGGCGGCTCGCCGACGCGCTGGGCGCCCGGCGCACGCTCCTGGCGGGCCTGGGGCTGTTCACGGCGGCGTCGCTGGTGTGCGGGCTGGCCGGCAGCGGCGCCGCGCTCATCGCCGGGCGGGCGCTGCAGGGGGTCGGCGCGGCGCTGCTCTCCCCCGCGGCGCTGGCCGTCATCACCACCGTCTTCACGGGCGAGCGGCGCGGCCGGGCGCTCGGCGTCTGGGCCGCCATCGGCGGCACGGGGGCGGCCATCGGCGTGCTGGTCGGCGGCGTGCTGACCGCCGGGCCGGGGTGGGAGTGGGTGTTCTTCGTCAACGTCCCGATCGGGCTGGTGGTGCTGGCGGCCGTGCCCGCCGTGGTGCCGCCCGCGCCCGGGAGGCGCGAGCGGGTCGACGTGCCCGGCGCCCTGCTGGTCACGCTGGCGACCGCGCTGCTGATCTACGGGCTGGTGACGGCCGGCGACGCCGGCTGGGGCGCGGCGGGCACGGTGCTGCCGCTGGCCGGTTCGGCGCTGCTGTACGTGCTGTTCGTGGTGGTCGAGCGGTCGGTACGGTCCCCGCTCATGCGCGCCGAGACCCTGGCCAGGCGGCCGGTGCTCTCGGGGACGTTCGTCATGCTGGTGGCGACGGGGCTGATGCTGGGGCTGTTCTTCCTCAGCTCGCTCTACCTCCAGCACGTGCTGAGGTTCAGCCCGCTGGAGACGGGGCTGCTGTTCCTGCCCGTGGCGGTCGCGATCACGATCGGGGCGCAGGTCGGCGCGCATCTCATCGGCAGGCTCGGCGGGCGGCCGGTGGCGGTGGCGTCCTTCGTGCTGACGGCGGCGGGGGCGGCGCTGATGACCCGCATCTCGCCGGAGGCGAGCGCGTACACCACGCTGCTGCCCGGGTTCGTCCTGGCGGCGCTGGGCATCGGGCCGGCGTTCGTGACGGCCACCACGACGACCATGGCGAACATCCCGCCCGGCGAGAACGGCGTGGCCTCCGGCGTCATCAACACCTTCCACGAGCTCGGCGGCTCGATCGGCGTGGCCGCCGTCTCGACGGTCGCCGCGGCGAGCCTCGCGCCGGGCTCGCCGGGCGGCGTCGGGGGTTTCGTCGCGGGGCTCACGCTGTGCGCCGTCGTCGCGGGTGTCGCGGCGGCCGTCTCGCTCGGGCTGGTGCCGCCGGGCCGGCCGGCCACGGCGTTCGTCGGCCACGGCCACTGAGACCGGTGCGGAACGGCCCGTGTTCGACGCGCCTCACTCACGGCAGCCGACGGACGCCGTACGGGCCGGCAGCCGGGTCGGCGGTGGAGTCGGCGGTGGAGTCGGCGGTGGAGTCGGCGGTGGCGCGCAGGCGGGCCGCGTCCTGGCCGGGCGGTGCGCCGAAGAGCCGCCGGTATTCGCGGCTGAACTGCGAGGGGCTGTCGTACCCGACGAGATGTCCGACGCCGGCGACGTCGTCGGGACGGGCGATCAGCAGCGCGCGGGCCTCCTGGAGCCGGATGCGCTTCTGGAACTGCAAGGGGCTCATCGCGGTGACGGCGCGGAAGTGCCGGTGGAACGCGGACGGGCTCATGCCGGCCAGCCGGGCCAGCTCCTCGATCCGCATGGGTTCGGCGTAGTTGCCGCGGATCCAGCCGATCGCCCGGTTGACGTGGGCCAGGCCGCTGTCGGCCAGGCCGATCTGGCGGAGCATGCCGCCGTGCGGACCGGTGAGCAGGCGCCAGAGGATCTCCCGCTCGATCAGCGGGGCGAGCACGGACGCGTCGGCGGGGTGGTCGAGCAGGCGCACGAGCCGGGCCGCCGCGTCGAGCAGCTCCAGGCCCGCCTCGCCGGTCGCGATCGCGGGCAGCCCGCCCGTGGTGCGGGACCACCGCGCGAGCGGGGCCTCCAGCAGGAGCGGTGCGATGGCCGCCGGGCGCAGCACCAGTCCCATGCCCAGGGAAGGGGTCCGCGGGGTGGCGCCGATGAAGTGACCGGTGACGGGCAGGTCGGCGGTGACCACGAGGCACTGCCCCGCCCGGTACTCGTACACCCGGTCGCCGAGCAGGAGCCGCTTGCCGCCCTGGGCCATGACGACCAGCAGCGGCTCGGTCAGCGAATAGTCCGGGGCCGACGTCCCCACCCGCGACAGCAGCAGCCCGTCGATCGACGTCCGCAGGTCCGCCCGCGCGTGGGCCGCGATCAGGCCGCGCAGTTCGTCGAGGTACTGGGAGGTGGTGCGCACACTTCACGGAAGCATCCGCGACCTCACTGAGGCAAGACGATCCAGGCGAAGTCGAGAGGATCGTGCAAGCCTCCGCGCGGATCGGTCTACCGCCGGCCGGGTGGGTCGCGTTTGCATGGTGGGGACGAGATCCGACACACAGGAGGGGCACTCATGCCGCTTGATCATTACGTCACCCTGGGCAGGTCGGGGCTGCGGGTCAGCCCGTTCGCGCTCGGCGCCATGACGTTCGGGGAGGATCCGGGAGGCGCCGGGTGCAGCGTCGAGGAGTCGGAGAAGATCCTGGCGACCTACCTCGATCTGGGCGGGAACTTCATCGACACCGCCAACTTCTACACCAACGGCCACTCCGAGAAGATCCTCGGGGACTTCTTCGCCGCCCGCCCAGGGCGGCGCGAGCGGGTGGTGCTGGCGTCGAAGTTCTTCGGCAACCTCTTCCCCGGCGACCCCAACGGCGGCGGCGCGGGCCGCACCTCGATCCGGGCCCAGCTCGACGAGACCCTGCGCCGCCTGCGCACCGATTACCTGGACCTGTACTGGCTGCACAACTGGGACCGGCACACGCCGATCGAGGAGACGTTGCGCACCCTCGACGACCTGGTCCGCGCCGGGAAGATCCGCTACATCGGGTTCTCCAACACCCCGGGCTGGGTCACCGCGCAGGCCCAGACGACGGCGCTGCTGAAGGGCTGGACGCCGTTGATCGCGCTGCAGGTGGAGTACTCGCTGCTGGCCCGCACCGTCGAGGGCGAGCTCGCGCCGCTCGCGCTCGACCAGGGCTTGGCGCTGGTCCCTTGGAGCCCGCTGAAGAACGGCTTCCTGTCGGGCAAGTACCGGCGCGGCGCGCAGGTCGCCGATTCGGCCCGCACGGCCTTCGTCGGCGGCCCCGGCGAGGAGGAGTTCGCGGTCATCGACGCCGTCGCCGCGATCGCCGGCGAGCTCGGCACCACGTCCGCCGCGGTGGCGCTGGCCTGGCTGCGCTCTCGGCCGGGCACCGTCGTGCCCATCCTCGGGGCCAGGCGGGTCCGCCATCTCGAGGACAACCTCACCGCCCTGGACCTGCCCCTCGGCCCCGAGCACCTGCGCGTGCTGGACGAGGTGTCGGCCCCCACCCTGGACTACCCCGCGCCGATGCACGGAGCGCTGCGCGCGATGCTGCAGTTCGCCGGGGCCACGGTGGACGGTGAACCGTCGGCCGTCTATCCGCCGCTGGCGCAGAGCCCCGTCCGCTACTGAGCGCGCCGCCCCCGTCATCCGGGGCTGTCGTCCGAGGAAAAACCGGGATATCGCCGATGGCTCCGGCGCATTATCCTTCATTGATGGTCACCTTAAGCCGCGCGAAAGCGGTGCAGGCGTAGATGACGCGACTGAGGCTGGCGCACCAGCAATTGCCCGGGGTGACCGTGATCGCCGTGATCGGCGAGATGGACGCCGCCAACCGCGCCCAGCTCGAGGCGTACATCGCGCAGGTCCAGCCGTCGCCCATGGGGCAGCTGGTGTTCGACCTGTCGGAAGTGCCGTTCATGGACAGTTCGGGTCTGCACGTGCTGCTGACCTGTGCCACCAACTGCCTCAAGAACGGCGGCGCCGTCCATCTCGCCGCCGTTCAGCCCATGCCCACCCGGCTCTTCGAGCTGACCGGCGTCCTGGCCCACATGCCCGTGCACGACACGGTCGAAGGGGCCATCACCGCCGCCCTGGCCTCCTAGGAACGCTCCACCCGGGCGGGTTCCGGGCTCGAGGCGTCGCGCATGGCGGTCAGGCCGCCGTCGGGTCGATCCCGCGGAGCATCATCCCCTGCCCCCGGGAGAGGTGGACGTCGTCGGCGGGCTGGTCCTCGGGGTCGCGGTACTGGATGAGCAGGGTCGTCCGCGCCTCGTCCGCCCGGTTGACCCCGGACCCGTGCACGGTGAGATAGCTGAGGAACAGCACGTCCCCGGCCTCGGCCTCGACCGGGACGGCGGACTCCAGCGGCCACTCCGCGAGCGGCAGGTGCCACCCGCCCACCTCGACGTGCGGCAGCGGCCCGTACCGGTGGCTGCCCGGCACCACGCGCACGCAGCCCTTCTCCTCGGGCGCGTCGTCGAAGTGGAAGATCGCCGCGCCCACCGTGTGGCGGGTGTGCGGGAAGTGCGCGGCGTCCTGGTGCATGGGGAACGGCGAGCCCTTCCCTGCGGGCTTGACGAAGATCTTGGTGTGGTGGAGCTGCACGTTCTCCGAGCCCATCACGGCCGCCGCCACGTCGGTGAAGCGCGGGTCCACCATGAGCCGGGCGAAGGCGGCCGAGTGGAACTGCACGTCGTGGCAGTGCCGCAGCTCGGTCTCCGCCCCGCCGATCTCCCGCGCGCTCCCCCACGTGGGGTCCGACGGGCGCAGCCGCCCGAGCACCCCGTGACACTCCTCCCGGTACGCCCGCGCCTCCGCCCTGCTCAGCAGCCCCTTGACCAGCAGGTAGCCGTGGTCCCGGTAGAACCGCACCATCGCCGAATCGGTCATCGCACCCTCCCGCGCGTCCGCCCCGTGCCGTCCTGTCAGTGATTCCCATCCTGCGGTTCAGGCAGGCGGGGCGGTGCGAGGCGGGCGGCCGGGTGCGGGAGACTGGCGGGGTGACCACCGAGAACGCCGATCGCCCCGGTCCGCCCGTGACCAGCCCCTCGATCGTCCTGCTCACGCTGGCGCGCCGGATCGAGACCGAGCTGGCCGCCGCCCTGGCCCCGCTCGACCTCACGGTCAGCCGCCTGGGGCTGCTCGGTCACATCGCCGGCGTGCCCGGGGCGTCGTTCAGCGAGCTGGCGCGGATGTCGGGCACGACGGTCCAGAGCACGCACACCGCGGTGAAGGCGCTGGTCGCGGCGGGGCTGGTGCGCGACAGCACGGCCCGCGCCGGATCGGCGTCGACGATCGAGCTGACGCCCGAGGGCGCGCGGCTGCTGGAGGCGGCCAAGGGCGTGGTGTCCGGGGTGGACGACCTGCTGTTCGGCCCGGAGGCGGACCCGATCCAGCGCCAGATCGCCGACGCCGTCCGCGCCGCGTTCGCCGGGATCATGCCGGTACGCGGGAGCGACGCCAGGCGTACGAGCTGACCGCGATGCCCGCCAGCGTGATGGCGGCGCCCACGACGTAGAGGGAGCTCAGCCCGAGCCCGCCGTCGATGACGCGCCCGCCGAGCCAGGCGGCGAAGGCGGCGGACAGCTGATAGGCGGAGGCGTTCACCGCCATGGCCAGGGTCGGCGCCGCCGAGGCGGTGGCCAGGACGCGCGCCTGCATGCCGGGGATGACCGCGAACCCCGCCGCGCCCAGCACGAACACCATCGCCGCCGTCACCGCCATGTTGCCGCTGCCCGCCCACATGAGGACGAGCACCGCCGCGAGGACGCCCAGCAGCCCGAGTTGCGAGCGCATCGGCGCCCGGTCCGACAGCCGGCCGCCGACGAGGTTGCCCACGGCCGCGCCCACCCCGTACACCAGCAGGAGGACCGCCACCGCGCCGCCGGCGAAGCCGGTGACGTCCGTGACCAGGGGCGCGAAGAAGGTGAACACCATGAGCAGCCCCGCGTTGCCCACGGCCGTGACCGCGATGGCGAGCCGCACGTCCCGGTCGCGGAGCACGCGCAGCTCGCTCACGGCCGAGGCCCCGCCCGACGGCTCGCGCACGTCCGGCACCAGCCGCGCGACCAGCGCGAGCCCGGCCGCACAGCAGGCCGCGACCGCCAGGAACGTGGCCCGCCAGTCGTAGGCGTTCCCGATGAACGTGCCGATGGGCGCGCCCAGGATCATCGACAGGTTCATGCCGAAGACGAGCTTGGAGACGGTGGACGCCTGTTTGCCCGGCGCGGCGGCCGACACCGCGATGACGATCGCGTTGGCGAAGAACGTGGACGTCACCAGCGACGTGACGATCCGGGCCGCGAAGAGCATGCCGTACGCGGGGGCGAACGCGGAGGCCAGGTTCCCGGCGATCGTGATCCCGAGCAGCACGAGGATGAGCGGCTTGCGCGGGAAGCGGGCGGTGAGGGCGGTCAGCACGGGGCCGCCGACGATCATCCCGATGGCGTACGCCGTCACCAGCAGCCCGGCGGCCGGGACCGAGACGGCCAGGTCGGCGGCGATGCCGGGAAGGATGCCGGCGATGACGAACTCACCGGTCGTGATCCCGAACACGCACAACATCAGCGACGGCAGGCTGGCTCTCATCGATCTTCACACTCTTTCTTTACAGATCAGTACAGAACTAGGGCAGCAAAAAGGCCGCGGCTCGACAGCGCGCGGCCGGGGTCTGCTACAAGGCCGCGACGGCCCCCTCGACGACGTCGAGGAGGGCGTCGCGGTCGTCGGTGACCTTGGCGAGCGCGCGCAGGCCGTAATAGGCGCTCTGGAACGCCCGCGCCACCTGCCGCGGCGGCCGGTCCGGCGACAGCTCGCCCGTGCTCTGGCCGATCTCGACCAGCCGCAGGAGCGCCTGCTCCAGGTCGGCGAACTGCCGCCGCACCAGCCCCGCGACCGCCTCGGTGCGCCCGCTGGACTCGGTCGCGGCGTTGAGCGCCAGGCAGCCGCGCCGGCCCGGGTCCGCCAGGTCGGCGTCGATCACCCCGAGCATGAGGTCCCTGAGCCGCTCGCGCACCGACCCGGGCTCGGCCAGCATCGCCAGCTGCGCCTCGGCCCTGGTCTCGGCGTACCGGCGGATCGCCTCCTCGTACAGGCGGTGCTTGCTGCCGAAGGCGTTGTAGAGGCTGCCGCGGCCGAGCCCGGTGCGCTCGCACAGGTCCTGGGTGGAGGTCGCCTCGTACCCCTTCTCCCAGAAGACCTCCATCGCGGCGTCGACGACTGCCTGATCGCTGAACTCCCGTGGCCTGCCCATGGGAGGGAGGCTACCGGATTCTGTACAGATCAGTAAAGAACGGTTGGGGCTAGGGCGTGGTGGCGCAGTACTCGCCGCTCAGGGTGCTGACGCGCATGCACACCTCGTCCCCGCCGACCAGCACCACGGCGGGCCGGAAGTCCCCTTCGAGCGCCGTGCCGGCGGTGGACGTCGTGAGAGAGCCGGGGGTCAGGACGTCGTTCACGGTGAAGGTGAAGACGGCCGTAACCGGCGCGGGCTGGATCTCGAACCAGTAGAAGCGGTCGCCGGGCACCCCGCGGACCTCCTGGCAGACAGGCGTTTCCGGCAGGCAGGTGATCGCCGCCTGAGCCGGAGGCGATCCCCCGAGCGAGAGGATCCCGGCGGCCACCGATACGGCGAGGGCGCGGAGCATGTTCGTCACCTTTTCTTCAGAGATCATCGAAGCCTTCCAGCCGATGATCTATGAAGAGGGGCCGGCGGGCTACCGGGCGTCGACCCGCTGGCAGAGGCCGTAGACGAATCGGGCGCGGTACGTCGCGCCGCCGTGCTCGAAGTCGACCGCCCAATGGTGCGGGGCCTGGCCCTCCTGGTGGACGGCGCCGGGGAAGCTCGCGCCCACGTCGGCCACCACGCAGCTCCAGGGCGCGAGCTCGGTGAAGGACAGCGCCTTGGGGCCCCCGGGGCGGACGAACCACTGGTTCCACGTCTCGCCGCCGGGCCCCGACAGGACCTCGAACTCCAGGCCGGGCCAGGACGGCAGGGCCCAGCGGGACACGCCGCAGGTCAGGCTGCCCACGGCGGTCGTGCCCTCGTACGCGGGGCGGCCGAGCAGCGGCCGGAGCGTCTTCGGCGCCCTCGGCGAGTGGAGCATCCGCGTCCACTGGGCGTGCGCGGCCCGCAGCTCCGCCCTGGACGCGTCCATGACCAGGAGCGCCTGCTCCACCCGCGTGGGGTTGAGATCGCGCATCCGGTGCATCAAGGACAGTTCGAACTGCCGCACGCCGAATCTCACACCCCCGTTTTACCTGCTCCCGGCGTTGCACGAGGCATCGGGCGGGCACCCGCTCCTACCATCGGCGGGTGAGCAAGGCGCGTCCCGTCCCAGGCCCCGGCTGGCTGACCCCGCTGGCGCTGCCCGCCTACCTCGTGCGGGGCGAGCACCTCCTTGACCGGGCCTTCGAACGTTACGGCGACGTGTTCGGGTTCTGGGCGCCGGGCGTCGGGCGGGTGGCGCTCATGCGCGACCCCGCGCTGATCGGCGAGGTCATGACGGCCCGGCTGGACCCGTTCGAGGGACGGCCCACGGCCGCGGCGTGGGGGCCGCGCTCGATCTTCGCGCAGCACGGGGCCGACCACCACCGGATGCGCAAGCTGGTGCTGCCGCTCCTGGGCGGCAGGGCGGTGCAGCGCCACCGCGCCATCGTGGCCGACGTGGCCGGGCGCACGGTGGACGAGTTCCCTGCCGGGATGCCGTTCGCGCTGCTGCCGCTGCTGTGGGAGTCGCTCCTGGAGATCGCGCTGCGCTCGCTGCTCGGGCTGGACCGGCGGCGCCTGGAGGTGTGGCGGCCGGCGGTGCGCGAGCTCCTGCACGTGGCGCTGACGGAGGAGCTCATGGTCCGCTTCGCCCTGCGCGGGCTGGGCGCCATCCGGCTCTGGCCGTCCGCGCAGCGGCTGCGCGCCCGCTGCGTCCGGCTGGTCAGGGGCGAGATCGCCCGCCGCCACGACGGCGAGACCGGCGACGACGTCCTGAGCCAGCTGATGGCCTCGCGCACCGCCGAAGGGTGGCGGCTCAACGACGACGCGCTGGTCGACCAGGTCATGACCATGCTGCTGGCGGGGCACACCACGACCGCGCTCGGCGTGGCCTGGGCGGTCGAGCGGCTCGTACGGCACCCGTCCGCGCTCCACCGGCTGACCGCGGAGGCCCTGCGCGGCGACGACGACCGGTTCGCCACCGCGGTCGCCTGCGAGACGCTGCGCCTGCGTCCTTCGACGTCGACCGTGCCGCTGGGCGTGGCGCGCGAACGGCTCACGTTCGGCGGCTACCGGGTCGAACCCGGCACGAACCTGCTGGTGGCGCTGCGGGCGCTGCACCGCCATCCCCGGCACTTCGCCGACCCCATGGTCTTCCGGCCCGAGCGGTTCCTGGAGGGGCGTCCCGCCCCGTACAGCTGGCTGCCGTTCGGGACGGGGCCGCACGTGTGCGTGGGCAGGCAGTTCGCGCTGCTGCAGATCTCGACGTTCCTGCACGTGGTCACCCGCCGGATGATCCTTTCCGCCGCCGATCCGCGCGACGAGGGGATGAACCGCGTCGCCATCACCCACCACCCCGGCCGGGGCTGCACGGTGGTCGCGGTGCCGCGTGGCCCGATCGCCCCGAAGCCGTTCGGCGGCAGGCCCGATGCCTGACGACCGCCCGCCGATCACCCTGCATCACGCCCGGCTGCGCGCCGCCCCTCAGGGGCCGGACCTCCCGCCGCCCGGGACGCCCGGCCCTGAGGTGATCGCGGCCCGCGCGGGCGAGCGGATCGGGCGGCTGCGCGAGGCGTGGCGCGAGCTCCGCTACGAACGATTCCTCCCGGAGGCCTGGCAGGCCCAGCTCCACCGGTTCGCCACCGCCCTCGACGAGCTGACCGGCCCCGCGGGACGCCCCGGCGGCCTGGTCACCGCCGTGCTCGGCCTGCTGCGCGAGCACGGGCTCGCCGAACCCGGGCCGGACGGCCGGTGGGAGCTGACCAGCCCGGCCCGGCCGTACGAGCTGACGCGGAGCCTGCTGCTGAGACACCCGGCCTTCCTCACGGAGGTCGCGCTGAACAGCCGCATGTACCACCACCTGCCGGCGGTCCTGCGCGGCGAGCGCGACCCGCTGGAGCTGCTGAGCCGCGACGGTGGCGGCGAGCTGACCCGAGGCCTCTACGGCCTCGCCCCGGTCTGCCGCTTCACCAACCAGGTGGCCGGCGCGCTGCTCGACGAGCTCGTCGCCGCCTGGCCGCAGGACCGCCCGCTGCGCGTGCTGGAGGTCGGCGCGGGCACGGGCGGCACGACGGCGGCGCTCCTGCCGCGCCTGCCGCCCGGCCGCACCCGCTACACCTTCACCGACGTCTGGCCGTTCTTCTGCGTCGCCGCCCGCCGCCGCTTCGCCGCCCACGACTTCGTCGACTACCGGCACCTCGACCTGAACGCCGACCCCGCGGGCCAGGGCTTCGCGGCGGGCGGCTTCGACGTGGTGATCGCGGCCAACGCCCTGCACACCGCCCGGGATCTGACCGCGGCCCTGCGGCGGGTCGGCGCCCTGCTCGCCCCAGGCGGCCACCTCCTGGCCGTCGAGATCCACGACCCGCGCCTGCTGATCGGCACGTTCGGCCTGCTGGAGAGCTTCTGGCAGGTCGACGACCCGCACCTGCGCCCGCACGGCCTGCCGCTGTCCCGCGACCGGTGGCCCGCGCTGCTGCGCGAGTGCGGCTTCGACCAGGTCGTGCAGACCGGCGACGACCGGCCGCCCGCCAGGGACGGCTTCTCCGTCATGCTGGCCTCGCGTCCTCCGGCCGCCGGGGTTCGGCGGCGGCCGCTGCCCGCGCCTCCCGACGGCACCCGCTGGGTCGTCGCCGCGGAGACGGCGGCCGAGCTGCCGCTCGCCGAAGCGGTCGCCGGGCTGCTGACCGCCGCCGCCGAGGCGACGAGCGCGGAGGCCGTGGCGGTGCTCGCCGACGGCGACGCGGGTCGCTGGCGTGAGCCGGTGTGCGGCGGCGGTGCGGGGAACGGGCCGGTGCGCGTGGTGTTCGTGCTGGCCGAGCGCGGTGAGGGCGCCGGCACCGACGACGAGCCGCGGCTGCGGGTGGAGCAGGCCGTCGAGCGGATGGGGGTGCTGCGGGCCGTCGTGGCCGCGTGCGACGAGCTGCCACCGGCCGTCGAGCGCTCCCTGTACGTGGTGACGCGGCCCAGCGGCGCGTTGCCCGCCCCTGAGCTGCCCCTCGTGCCCGCCGACGCGGCGATCTGGGGAGCCGCCCGGGCCCTCGCCAACGATCGGCCCGGCCTGCGCCTGCCCAGGATCAGCCTGCACCGCGAGGGCACGGTCGCCGTGGACGCCGACCGGCTGGCCCGCGAGCTGCTGGCCGACCTGCCGACCAACCCTGGCGAGAGCGAGGTCGCGCTGACCCCGGGTGGCCGTTTCGCCGCGCGGGAGATGCCGTACGAGAGCGTCGGCGACCGGGGGCGGCACTACGTCCTGGACCTTGGCGGTGCGGGGCGGGACGGGGAGCCCGCCTGGGTGGAGGCCGGCCCTCCGCCACCGCCCGGCCCCGGCATGGTGGCCGTCGAGGTGCGGGCCGCCGGGCTGGCCGATCGGCCGCTCCCGTCCGCCGGGTGGGCGTTCGCCGGGCTGGTCACCGCGGCCGGGGCGGGCGTGCGGCACTCCGGGGTCGGCTGCCGGGTGGTCGGGGTGGCGCCGGACGTGCCGGCGTCCCATGTGGTCGCCGATGCCCGGCTCGTCGGTGAGATCCCGGACGGCATGAGCTTCACCGAGGCCGCCACCCTGCCGATCCCGTTCATCGCCCTCGCCCGTGACCAGACACATGGTGGCCCGCACGGTGGTGCCACGGGGCTGGGGCTGGCGGCGTTGCAGGACGCGTGGCAGCGCGGCGTGCCGATCGCTGCCACCGCGCGGACGGCGGCGCAACGCGAGCTCCTGTACGGCCTCGGCGTGCCGGAGGTGCTCGACGACCCGTCACACGATCTCCAGGCGCGGGAGGTGCCCGAGGACGCGGGCGGGCCGGGCGGCGACGGGTCCGAGGTGTTCGGCGAGGTCATGGAGCGAGTGCGCACGGGCGTGCATCGCCCTCTCCCGCACACCGTCCACCCCGCCGCCCGGGTGCGGGAGGCGTTCGCGTCCATGCGGCACGACCGGCACCTCGGCGCGGTCGTGGTCTCCTTCGACCCGCTGGACGGCCCGGTGCCGGTCAGGACGCGACCGGGGCGGCTCCGGCCGGATCCCGGCGGCACGTACCTCGTGGTGGGCGGGGTGGGCGGGTTCGGGGCCGCCGCCGCGTACCGGCTGGCCGAGCGGGGCGCCCGGCACCTCGCGCTGGTCTCGCGCCGGGGCGGCGACGCGCCGGAGGCGGCGGCGACGGTGGCCGGGCTCCGGTCGCGGGGTGCGCGGGCCTCCGTCCACGCCGCCGACGTCACCGACCTGGCCGCCATGGCGTCGGTGCTCAAGGAGATCGACGCCGGGGAGCATCCCCTGCGCGGCGTGGTGCACGCCGCGATGGAGCCGGACTCGGGCGACCTGCTGCGGCTGGACCCCGCGCGGCTGGCCCGCGTGCTGGGCTGCAAGATGGCCGGCGCCCTGGTGCTGGAACGGCTCACCGAGGGGCGGGAGCTGGACCTGTTCTGGCTGTTCTCCTCGGTCAGCGGCACGTACGGCGGCGCCCGGCAGTCCGCGTACGCCGCCGCCAACGTCTTCCTGGACGCCCTGGCCCGGCGGCGGCGCTCCCGTGGCCTGCCCGGGCACGCCACCGCGTGGGGCACCATCGGCGACGCCGGGTTCGTCGCCCGCCACGGCATCGCGGCGGTGTTCGCCGGGAACGGCTTCCTGCCCATGGCGTCCGGGGAGGCGCTGACGGCGGCCGAGGGCCTCATCGCGGCCGGCATCGAAGCCGCCGCCGTGTCCCGCTACGACCGGGCCCGATGCCGGGCCGCCCTGAAGGCCGACGCCGACGTCGCGACCCGGCTCAGCCCACTGGTCGACTAGTCAAGAGCCGTTCTTGACCCGACACGAGGGCTCCGGCGCCGCCCCGGCCGCCCGCGCGGCGACATGCTGGGACCCCGCGAAGGAAAGGCGAGAACTCTTGTCCGAGGAAGACATCCTGCGGCTCGTGCGCCGGTACTGCGCCGAGATCTACGTCGTCGACCCGGCGGTCATCACCCCGCTGACCACGTTCGTGGACGACCTGGAGTCCGACAGCATGAGCGTGCTCGAACTGCGGGCGGCGCTGGGCGGCCACGGGCTGGACATCGACCCGTCCGACTTCACGATGGAGATGACGGTCGGCGACGTCGCCCGGCTGGCGCACCGCTCGTACCTCGCGCGGCAAACGGCCGGTTAGCGGGGCATGGCCGTACCGCTGACGGGGTCGGACCGGCTTTTCCTCGGCGCGCTCGGCACGGCCGGCGACCACCGGCTGCACATCGCCCTCGCGGCGCGGCTGCCCGGCCCCGCGCCCACCAGCGGTGAGCTGCGGCGGCTGGCCGCCGATTCGGCCGCGCGGGCCCCGGTCCTGACCTACCGGCTGGCCCGCGGGCGGTGGGCGCCGGATCCCGCGTTCGACCCGGCGCACCACGTCGTGGAGTACCGGGTGGCGCCGGGCCGGGACGTGTGCGCGGCCGTGGTGGACGCCGTCAGGGACAACCGGCTGCGGCCCGAGCGCCCGCTGTGGAGCCTGATGGCCGTGCACGGCTACGCCGAGGACGAGCACGTGCTGTGCTACCGCGTGCACCACGCCTTCCAGGACGGCGTGGGGGCAGCCCGGATCGCGGTGCGGGCCGTGCTGCTGGGCAGAAGCGTCCCCGCGCCCGACCCGACGGTGGCGGTGCGCACGCCGGTCAGGGCACGGATGCGGCTGCTCTCCACAGGGGCCCGGCTGGCGGCCCCGTCGGCGCGGCTCAGGCCGCCCCCGGGCACGGCGGGCGAGGCGCAGCCGGGCGCGAGGACGTTCTTCCTGCGGCTCGACGTCGCCGCCGTCCACGGGATCGCCGCCGCGACCGGCGCGAGCGTCCCGCAGGTGGGCCTGGCCGTGCTGGCCGGCGCGCTGCGGGCCTGGAACCCGTCCCGCTGGCGGAAGGCGGGCCGCCGGGGCACGACGGTCTCCTTCCCGCTCAACCTGAACGGCCGCCTGCGCGACGGCGGCCTGGGCAACGGGACGACCACCATGCCGGTCGTCCTGCCCTGCGCCGAGCCCGCGCCGCGCGAGCGGCTGCGCCGGGTCATGGAGCAGACGAGCGTCGGGCGGATGGCCGCCTACCGGCGCGACCGCTATCCCGTCAAGGCCCCGGCGGCGGTGTTCCGGCTGCTCAGGTGGCTCGTGTCCAGAGCGTTCCTGGGCCGGCTGACGGTGAGCGTCATCGGGGTGAGCCTGCCGCTGGACGGCTGCTTCGCCGTCCCGCCCACGTACGACACCGGCGGAGGGGTCGTGTCGATCGTGCACAGTGGCACGACCGTCGTCGCCTCCTGCGTCTTCTCGGCCGCGATCGCGCACGCCGACCGCCTCCCGGGCCTCATGGAGCAGGCCCTCGACGAGCTGCGGCGCGAGGTCGCCCGATGACCCGGCATCAGCAGGCGCGCAGGCGGAGGAGGCTGCTGGCGTAGCCGCCCTTCGGCAGCAGCGGCGGCAGGCCGCGGGACATCAGCACCGCGCCATGGTGCACCACGCCGGTGTCCTCGTCCCGGTAGCGGCCGTCCGGGTCGAGCCCGGCCAGGCGGAGCGGCGCGATCGGCGTGCCGAACGCGACGGGCCCGTGCCAGGCGAGCACGACCACGCGTTCCTCGTGCACGTACTGCACCCCGTACGGAAGCCGCCACAACCGCCCGAACTGCACCACGGGCCGGATGTCCTTGTAGAGGGCCACCAGCTCGGCCGCCTCCGACAGCTCGGCCTCGCTCCAGCGGGAGAGGTCGCCGCCGAGCCCGAGCGCCCCCGCCATGGCCACGTGGAAGCGGAAGCGGAGCGGGACGGAGCGCCCGGTCAGCGGGTTCGGGCTGTCGGTGACCCAGGCGGCCATGGCCCGGGCCGGGTACACCTGGCTGAACCCGCGCTGGATCGCGACGCGGTCGTGGGCGTCGGTGTTGTCGGAGGTCCACACCTGGTCGGTGCGGGCCAGGATGCCCAGGTCGGTACGGCCGCCGCCGCCCGCGCACGCCTCGATGCGCAGGTGCGGGTGGTCGGCGCGGAGCCGGTCCATGATCGAGTAGACGGCTCTGACGTGGTCGATCCAGAGCCGGTCCTGGTCGGGGTCGCCGGGCCGGCCCGCCTCGGTGAAGGCGCGGTTGAAGTCCCACTTCAGGAAGTCGACGGCGTGCTCGGAGACCAGCTTGTGCAGCCATTTGTGCGCCCAGTCGGCGACGTCGGGGCGGGCGAAGTTCAGCACGAGCTGGTTGCGCAGCAGCGTGCGGGAGCGGCCCGGCATGTGCAGGACCCAGTCGGGGTTGGCGCGGTAGAGGTCGCTGTCGGGGTTGACCATCTCGGGCTCGACCCACAGGCCGAACCGCATGCCCAGCCGGTGCACCTCGTCGATGAGCGGGCTCAGCCCGTCGGGGAAGCGCTCCTCGTTCACCCACCAGTCGCCGAGCCCCGCGCTGTCGCCGGTGCGCCCGCCGAACCAGGCGTCGTCCATCACGAACAGCTCCGCGCCCGTCCGGGCGGCCAGCCCCGCGAGGTGGCGCTGGTTGGTCTCGTTCACGTCGAAGCCGACGGCCTCCCAGGCGTTGTAGACGACCGGGCGCGGCTCGTCCGGCCGGGGCAGCACGTGCCTGGCGATGTGGTCGTGCCAGCGCCGGCTGGCCTCGCCGTACCCGTCGGGCGCGTACACGCCGGCGAACACCGGCGTCACCCACTCCTCGCCCGGCTCCAGCCGCCAGGTGAGGCCCTCGTGGCCGAACCCGCCGGTCCAGCTCACCCGCCCGCCGGGCGTGCGGGTGAGCGTGACGCGCCAGCTCCCGCTCCAGGCCAGGGCACAGCTCCAGACCTCGCCGTGCCGCTCGCCCGCGTCGCCGCCGTCGATCATGAGCCAGGGGTTCGCGTGGTGGCTGCTCACCCCGCGCCTGCTGGTCAGCGTCGTCTCCCCCACGACCGGTTCGGTACGGCTCAGCGCGTGCTCCGAGCTCCAGCCGCCTGTGACGTGGCTGAGCCGGTAGCCGTCCAGCGCCGGAACGCTCCAGGCCGCCGAGTCGCACCGCAGCACGGTCACCGGCACCTGCGGGCGCAGCACGGTCCAGCGCTCGATCACGTCGCTGTCCTCGTACACCCGGTAGTGCAGCTCGACCAGGAGCGGCCGGCGGCGGTCGGAGAAGCGCAGCGTCAGGTGGCCGCGGTCGATGCCGTCGCCGATGTCGTGGCCGTCGTGCCGCCACTCGATCCCCCGGTCGCCGCCGGGGAGGACGACCTGCAGCGACGGCGTCTCGAACCGGGCCCCCACCTCGGAGACCAGCTCCTCCTCGCCCGCCGTGCTGTCGAAGCTGCTGGCCCCGGACGCGGCGGGGCCCGGGAGGCTGGCGGCCTGCTCGGCGCTCAGCGCCGGGCCCCAGTGCAGGCAGCGGGGAGCGTCGTCGTCCGCGAGGGCCACGACGTAGCTCGTGCCCGGGGTACGCAGCAGCCACCTGCGGCTGGAGGCGTCGAAGGTCACCGATCGCATGCCTCGGAGCCTAGGCACGACCCCGCTCGAATTCAATTCTTGACGAAGTTAATTACTGCTACTATCGCACTCATGCACCCTCGGCTCACCTCGACTCCCGCGGCGGCCACCGTGTTCACCATGGTGCTGACCCAGGGGCCGGTCTCCCGGGTGGAGATCGCCAAGCGGAGCGGGCTGTCGTCCGCAGCCGTCACCAAGGCCGCCCGGCCGTTCATCGAGGCAGGCTACCTGGAGGAGCTGGAGGCCACCGAGCGTACGGCACCGGGCGCGGGCCGACCGGCCAGCCCGCTGTCCATCCGGCCCGAGCGGGAGTTCTTCTGCGGGGTGAAGATCACCCATGAGGAGCTCATCGGCGTGGTCACCGACCTGCGCGCGCAGCCGCTGGTCTCGGCGCACCGCCCGCTGGCCACGACGTCGGCCGAGGGCGTGGTCTCGGCGCTGGCCGAGCTGGTCGCCGAGCTGCTGGCCGCCGACCCCGCCTACGGCGAGCGCTGCCACGCGCTGGGCCTGGCCGTGTCCGGCGACGTCGACAAGGCCCACGGGGTGGTGCGTTACTCCCCTTTTCTGCAGTGGCACCAGGTGCCGCTGGCGCGGCTGGCCGCCGAGGCCACGGGCCTGACCGTCACGATCGAGAACGACGTCAAGTCGCTCACCGTGGCCGAGCAGTGGTTCGGCGACGGGGTGGGCGCGTCGTCGTTCGCCCTGGTCACCGTGGGGGTGGGGATCGGGTGCGGGCTGGTGGTGAACGACCGGGTGGTGGCCGGCGCGCACGGGGTGGCCGGGGAGATCGGCCACATCCCCGTCGGGGGTGACGAGCCCGAGTGCCACTGCGGCGGGCGCGGCTGCGTCGAGGCCATCGCCGGCACGGCGCCGCTGCTGGCGGCGGCGCGCGCGGCGGCCGGCGACGAGTCGCTGACCGTGGACGGGGCCGTCACCGCCGCCCACGCGGGCGATCCGGCGGTGCGCGAGGTGTTCGCCCGCGCGGGCCACGCCATAGGGCTGGCCATGGCCGCGATGGCCAACCTCTTCGGGCCGGAGCGCATCATCGTGACCGGCGACATGCCCGGGCTGGCCTCGTACGACCTGTTGGAGGAGCAGCTCAACCGGGCGTTCGCGGCCCAGGCGTTCGGCGCGGCCGCCGACTGCCGGCTGCTGCTGCGCCCGCGCGCGTTCGAGCAGTGGGCCCGCGGCGCCGCCGCGGTCGCCATCCAGCACCACTTCACCCTCCAGGGAGATTGAGTGACCGCGGCCCCCGGCGTCTGGCAGCCACACGATCGAGAGTTCGAGCAGCCGGAGGAGGTGCGGGTCGAGGCGGCGGGGCTGGAGTTCGTGTGCTCGGCGGCGGCCGCGCTCACCTGGACCGCGTCCGAGGCGTCCCCGGGCCTGCTCGATCTGCGGGTCGTCCCCGATCGGGCCGCCGACGTGCGGGTGGCCTGGCGGATTCCGTGCGTGGACGCGACCGCGTTCTGGGCCGCCGACGGCGGCGAGCACCGTGGGCTGCCGCCGTTCTGGCGCCGTCCCCGCACGGCGGCGCTGGAGAAGAACGCGCCCGTGGGCTGCCTGGTGGGCGCCGGTGACGTGGCGCTGTGCACCTACGCCGCGGGCGAGGTGGTCCGGCCCGTGCGAACGCGCACCGGGGTGGTGGAGGAGACCGGCGAGTTCGGGTTCTGGGTGGAGCACGAGGCCGGGCCGGAGGAGGGGCTCGTGCTGCGGCTCGACCTCACCCGGCGGCACTTCGCCAGGACGCTGGCCGAGGTGGCGGACTGGTGGCGCGCGCTGCACGGCCCGATCCCCGACGTGCCGCGGGTGGCGCGGGTGCCCGCGTACTCGACCTGGTACGCCATGCAGCAGCACGTCAGCGCCGAGAGCGTGGAGCGGCAGGCGGGGCCGGCGGCCGAGCTGGGCTGCGAGGCGATCATCGTGGACGACGGCTGGCACAGCGACGACCGGGGGCGCGGGTACGGCTATGTCGGCGAGTGGGAGCCGTCCCCCACCACGTTCCCCGATATTTCGGGACATGTGGGCAAGGTGCGGGGCGAGGGGCTGGCGTACCTGCTCTGGTACGCCCTGCCGTTCGTCGGCCGCCACACGGCGCTGTGGGAGCGCGTGCAGGGGTACACGCTGGCGTACAAGAAGCACATGAACGCCGCCATCGTCGACCCCCGCTACCCGCACGTCCGCGACCTGATCGCCGGCCACCTCACCCGGGCGGTCACGGAGTGGGGCATGGACGGGCTCAAGATCGACTTCATCGACCAGTTCGCCGTGGAGGACCCGCCCGAGCCCGGCCCCGAGGCCGACTGCCCGACCGTGAACGAGGGCGTGCGCCGGCTCCTGGCGCAACTGCCGCGCGACTGCCTGGTCGAGCTGCGGCAGCCGTACGTGAGCCCGGGCCTGTGGCCGTACGCCACGATGGTGCGCGCCTCCGACTGCCCGCTCAGCCCGGCGCACAACCGGCAGCGCACGGTGGACCTGCGGCTGATCGCGGGACCGCTGGCGGTGCACGCGGACATGCTGATGTGGCACGCGGACGAGCGGCCCGAGCACGTCGCCACGCAGCTCGTGAACGTGCTCTTCTCGGTGCCGCAGATCTCGGTGGACCTGACCGCGCAGACGCCCGAGCAGAGCGAGGTGCTGCGGTTCTGGCTGGGCTTCTTCCGGGAGCACGCGGAGGTGCTGCAGCGCGGCGCCTTCGAGCCCGCCCGGCCCGACCTGGGCTACCCGCAGGTCACGGCCCGCTCGGGCGACACGGTCATCACGGCCCGGTACGCGCCGATGCCGGTCACCGCGCCCGCCACCGGCACGCTCTGGCTGGCCAACGGCGACCGCTCGACGGACGTGCTGCTGCGGGTGCCCGACGCCGGCACGGCCCACGCCACGATCCTCGACTGCCGCGGCCGCACCGTCACCTCGGGCAACCTGCCCCTGCGACCCGGCATCGCCCAGGTCACCGTCCCGGAGGGCGGCCTGCTGCGCCTGGAACGCTAGGCCGCCCGCTTCCGGGGCCTCGGGGTGGCGGCGCGGGGCGCGCCGCGCGGGCCGGGCGCATGGGCGGGCGCAGCCGCTTGTGCGCCCGGTGAGTCGGCGGCTGCGCCCGGGTCGTGTTACCGGCGCTGGCGGTCCAGCAGTTGGGCCTGGTAGAGCGAGGGCGGCAGCAGGCCCCCCTGGTTGGCGCCCTCGATGTACCCGGCAGGCTGCGTGAACGGCCCGTCGCCGGTGATCGTGCCGTGGCAGCCGATCGCGTAGTTCTGGGCGGTCGGCGGCTTCTGCACGATGAGCCTGCTGGTCGACACGTCGCAGTTCCAGGCCACCGAGTGGGCCGCCGACCACCCGTGCGAGGTGCCGTACCGGCCGCGGTTGTACAGCCCGAGCGTGTAGTCGTAGTGCGGGTCGACGTCCTTGTGGCCGTCGAACAGCAGCGCCTGCGACCACCGGCGGTGGCCCTCGCTGGAGTTGAGCGCGTACTCCGAGGTGCCGCGCAGGAACACCACGCCCGACACCGTGCTGTGGCCGTTGGAGACGAACGCGTGCCTGGCCTTGTACGCGTGGCAGTCGCGAAAGAGCACCTGCTGCGAGTAGACGTAGGTGTTGAAGTTGTAGCGCCTGCTGCCCGTCACGATGCTGACCGGGTCGATGGCCCGGCAGTTCTCGACCGTGGCGCGGGTGGTCTCCTGGGTGGCGACCCCGGCCTGGATGAAGTGGAGCATCGTGCAGTCGCGCACCCACGAGTCCTCGGTGCGCAGCAGGACTATCGCGTTGTAGGCGTGGTCCTCGTCCTGCTCCGGGTCCCCCTGGTACTCGATGTCGACGCGCAGCCGCTCCACGCCCACCTGGGTGACCAGCCCGGCCCGGTCCCACTTGTAGAGGAAGGACGGGGACAGGGCGCGGTTGAGGTGGTTGAAGACCGGGACATCGATTTTCACGACATTTCCGGAAACTTCGCGTACGTACCGGTTGTAGATGATCGGATGCTCGCCCACCTTCCACGCCGGCCCCACGTCGTGGCCGCCGTAGTCGATGGCCTTCAGCCACTCCTCGGTGCAGGGATGGGTGATCACGATGTTGTCGCCCGGCCGCAGCGCGCCCGGGTCGGCCACCGCGAACTCGCGCGCGCCCACCTGCACGAAGTCGGTGGTGATGTCGGTACGGGTGCCCGCGACCTCGCCCGTCCAGCCGCCGCCCGCCGCGCCGCCGGCCACGATCACGTCGCGGTCCTTCGGGTTGTTGCCGGTGGCCTTGATGATCGTGTTGCTCGCCGGGTCCTCGCCGTCACCGGTGCCGCGCAGGACCAGGCCGCTCGCCCGTACGTACAGGGTGCCCGCCACCGGGTAGACGCCGGGCAGCAGGAGCAGGGCGCCGCGCCGCGCGCGGGGCAGCGCGGCCACCTCGTCGAGCGCCGCCTGGACGTGGGCGGTGTTGTCGCCCTCGATCGGGCGGATCGCCTTGACGACCGGCACGTACGGGATCGGCCGCTCGCCGTTGCGATAGCCGGCGTGGCTGAAGTCGGGGACGCGGTTGCCCTCCGCGTCCTGCTCGTAGGCCAGCCGCCCCCACCGGTCGTAGCGCACCAGGCGAGACTGCCAGGCCGTCGAGGCGCTCGCGGGCAGCGCGCCGGCGGCGGCGGAGAGCGCCAGCGCCCCGCCCGCCGCGAGCACGGCCCGCCTGCTGAGGTCATGTGCCATGTTCCACCTACCCGATGACGATCTTGTCGAGCTCGGGACCCCGAGCGGTGAGGCCGAAGAACCGGATCGTGTTGACCCCGGCCACCAGGTCCACCGGCACCGTCGCGGTGGTCACCGTGTCCTTGGTTCCGGTCATCGGCACCTGGATCGCGTCGCCGCCGTTGACGCTGATCGAGAACGACTGGGAGCCGTCCACCAGCGCGTGCACGGTCAGCTGCCGCGTCCCGGTGGTCTCCGACAGCACGCCCTTCAGCACGGCGTAGTCGTAGATGTTGCCGCCGATGAGGATGACCTTCCGCCCGCCCGAGCAGACGGCGCAGTAGGCCGGTTCGGCGGCGCCCTCGAAGATGTTGCCGACCCGCTCGGCCTCGTACGTCCCCGGGCTCCGGTCCGGCGGCGGCAGCCGCACCGGCGGCGTCGCGGGCCCGAGCTGCTCCGCCTTCAGATCCTTGACCAGCAGGTACGTCTCCTGCAGCCCGGCGCTCTTGATGCTGCGGTAGATGCCCCACTTGGGCCGGTTGTACTGCTCCTGCGTCCACCACAGGTCGATGTTGTCGACCTTCTGGTCCACGATCGTCCGCGAGCCGTTCTTCGGGCCGTCACGCAGCACCCATCGCATGTATCCGGCGTCGCCGGACTTGAACTCGATGGTGGTCGTGACCCACTTGTTCTGGATCGGCTCCAGGTCGGCCGTGGCGAAGTCGTGGGACTTGTTGTCCTCGAGCGTCCAGTACCGGGCCGCGATCTTCTGCACGCCGTTCACGACCGGCAGCGAGATCTGCGCGATCGGCGTGCCGACGTCGGAGTTCTTCAGCTGCCAGATGTGGGTGAAGTTCGTGGTCGCGTCGAGCGTGTCCGGGATGTACATCTGGTACGTGATCCGCCAGGTCTCGTCCTTGCGAATCTCCAGCGGGCTGCCGTCCGCCGCCCGCATGCCGCGTACCTCGTTGCGCATGCGATCGGAGCCGTCGCGGTCCTCCAGGTGGGCGTCGAACCGCCACACGCCCTTCTCGGCGCGCACGTGCGGCAGGCCCTCGGGATGCGAGCCGCGCCGGTCGTCCTCCAGGGCCTCGAACGCGTTGACGCCGTCGCGCCACGGGCTGGGGTTCCACCGGGTCTCCCAACGGGGAGCCCCGCTGGGAGACCCGGCGGCGGTCCCGGCCGCCTGGGCCGGCGCCGTCTGCAGCAGCAGCGCCATCGCCGCCAGGGCTCCCACCAGGTGCCTTCTCACTGAATCGTCACCCTGTCGAGATCGGGCGCGCTGGCGCCGTCGTTGAAGAAGCGGACGCTGTTGGCGCCCGCGTTGAGCTGCACCGAGACGGCCTTGGAGACGGGCGTGTTCCAGTCCGTGCCGGTCAGCGAGACGGTCTGGGCGGCGCCGCCGTTCACGCTGACCTGGAAGCCGCGCGTGCCGCTCACCAGCCCGTGCACCGTCAGCTGCCGGGCCCCGGCGGCGGCGGACTGGACGTTGAGCGTGACCGCGTTGCCTGAGCCGCCGCCGATCCAGCCGACCTTGGTGCCGCCCGAGCAGCCGGAGCAGGACGCGGTGCGGGCGGTGCCGCTGAAGGAGCCCTGCTCGGCCTCGTACGCGGACGGGTCGGTGCTGCCGCCGTCGGTGAGCTGGTAAGCCTGCAGATTGCGGATCTGGAGGTAGGTGTTCTGCAGGCCGGAGCTGTTGATGCTGCGGTAGATGCCCCACTTGGGCCGCAGGTACTCGTCGTCGCCCCGCCACAGGTCGGTGTTGTCCAGGCGCTTGTCGACGAGCGTGGTGGAGCCGTCCTTGAGCGTCCAGCGCAGGTAGCCGCTGTCGGACGCCTTGAACTCGAACGTCGTGTCCACCCACTTGCCCTGGATCGGCTCCAGGTTGGTGTTGCCGACCTCGTGGGTCTGCTCGGCCTCGTCCCAGTAGCGGACGTTGATCTTGGGGGTGCCGCCCGAGATCGGCAGCGACATCGTGTAGAGGGGCGCGCCGGAGCCGGGCACCTTCATCTGCGCGATGTGGGTGAAGCTGCTGGTGGCGTCCAGCGAGGTCGGGATGTACATCTGGTAGCTGATGCGCCAGGTCTCGTTCTCGAGGATCTTGAGGTACGAGCTGCCGCCGGTCCGCATGCCCTTGACCTCGTTGCGCTGGCGGTCGTCGCCGTCGCGGTCCTGGGTGTGCATGTCGAAGCGGTACGCGCCGCCGGAGACGTAGATGTGCGTGACGCCGGAGTGCGAGTCGGCGCGGTCGTCCTCGATGCCCTCGAACGCCTCGGCGACGGTGTCGTTCGCCGGGTCCGGGCTCCAGCGCAGCGTCCAGGCAGCCGCCGCGGCGGGGGCGGCGGCGGGCAGTGCGGCGGCGGCGGTGACCGCCAGGGCGGCTAAGACGCCGCCGATGCGCTTGTTCATTGGTCCTCATTTCTCCTGAGGTGAAGCGTGAACCCGCCGTTGGGGGGGACGGCGAGGTCGAGCTTGCCCCCGGCGGAGACGGTGGCCGTCTCGGCGAGGATCCGGTCGCCTGGGGCGTCCCGGTAGATCTCGGCCGCCCACTCCCCCTGGTCGAGGAAGTCGAGCGGCACGGTGAGCGTGCGGGCCTCGCCCGACACGCCCGCGCCGACGTACCATTCGCCGCCGTTCCTCCTGGCCAGGAGGATGTGGTCGGCGGGGTCGCCGGACAGCAGCCGCGTCTCGTCCCAGGCGGTGGGGACGGCCGACAGCAGCCGCAGCGCCTCCGGCCGGGCCTCGTAGGCCTCGATGCCGTCGGCGAAGTGCTGGACGCCGGACTCGAAGATCACCGACAGCGCGAGCTCGAACCCGGCCGAGATCGTGCGCACCCCGGTGAACGTGCACGGCGTGAAGTCCATCGGGCCCTGCACGTTGCGGGTGAAGGCCAGCGACAGGTAGTGGGCAGGCTGGTAGAGCGGCTGCTTGCCGGGCTTCGGCTTGATCCACTCGGCGCCCTTGACGGCTTCCGCGGTCATGAACTGCGGCCAGGTCCGCTCGGTGCCGCGCGGGATGGTGCCGCCGTGGAAGACCACCATGAGTTCGAGGCGGGCGGTGGCGGCCAGGATGGCGTCGAACCAGCGCATCCGGTCCTGGCCGTCGGACTCGGTGAAGTCGATCTTCACGCCGACCGCGCCCCACTCCTTCCAGAGCCCGAGCTTCTCGCGGTGCTCCAGCTCGGTGTCCACGTGCTGCCAGTGCGACCAGAGCCAGATGCCGACGCCCTTCTCCTTGGCGTAGGCGATCAGCTCGGGCATCCACTCCTTGTTCCAGCCCGCGTCGGCCAGCACGTACGGCCAGCCGTTCGCGGCGGCGAAGTCGACCCAGCGCTTCTGGGCGTCGAGGTCGCGGGTCGAGGGCCCGTCGGACCACCACGACCAGGCGGCGGCCCCGGGCCTGATCCAGGAGGTGTCCTCGACCCTGGACGGCTCCGCGAGGCTGGTGACCAGGTCGCTCTCCACGATCGTGGCCAGGTCGCCGACGACCATCGTGCGCCAGGGGGTGGTGAGCGGGCTGGCGGCGGTCACGTACGGGTCGGGCAGGTCGAGCCGGAACGTGTGGCCGTCGAAGCGCAGGCGGGAGCCGGCGTAGCCGCTGTCCAGGTTCGACTCGGTGACGAACATCCAGGAGCCGCCGGTCTCGAAGAGCGAGGGGTAGCCGTACAGGATGGGCTCGGCGTCGGCGACGCTGCTGTGGCGGTGGATCTCCTCGTAGTCGCAGCGGCCGTTCTCGTACGGGAGCAGCACGGCGCGGGCCTCGGCGGGCAGGACGTACTCGGAGGTCTCCTCCACGACGGTGACCGGGCCGGTCCACGGCACCACGTACCGGTAGGCGACGCCGTGGCCGCCGACGCGGACCTGCACGTCGAGCCGGTGCCCGTCCTTGGTGAAGGACAGCGTCCACTCCCCGGCCTCGTAGCCGTGCTCGCGCCGCTTGCCGGTGGCCGTGCGATAGGTCTCCTCGACCCGCCGCTCGGACATCCCGGACAGCGTGAGGCCCCTGCTCAGGTCGGCGTGGGCGGTCCTGATGCCCAGCCTGGACGGCTCCAGCACCGTCCGCCCGCGGTGGCGCACCTCCAACGTGAGCACGCCCTCGGTGGAGAGGGTCAGCCCCGCTTCCAGGTCCTCGTCACTGAACGTCCAGCTTGGCACGTGCCCTCCAGAAAGATGAAGAGATAGGAGGAGTCGATCGCGGCTCACCGGCCGTCCAGATGTGTGGCGCGGCCCGCCGGTCAAGGCATCCGGATCTCCTCACAGTGCGCTAGAGCCTAGGTTGCAAGCGCTTTCAATTCAATTCTTGACGAAGTTAATTACCCGGTCTACGGTACGGCCATGCCTCACGGACTGCCCGAAGACCAGCCCATCAGCTCGTCGATACATCCGACCTCTGCCGCTCGGCTGGCCGAGTTCCGTGAACAGCGCTTCGGATTGTTCGTTCACTGGGGGCTCTACGCGCTCGCCGCCCGCCACGAGTGGGTCAAGCAGCGGGAGCGCCTCACGGACGAGCAGTACCAGCCCTATTTCGACCACTTCGACCCCGACCTGTTCGACCCGGACGCATGGGCGGAGGCGGCGGCCGGCGCGGGAATGCGCTACATGGTGCTGACCACCAAGCACCACGACGGCTTCTGCCTGTGGGACTCGGCGCAGACCGACTACTCGGTCGCGAACACGCCGCACGGCAAGGACCTCGTCGGCCCGATCGTCGAGGCGTTCCGGGGACGCGGGCTCGGGGTGGGCTTCTACCACTCGCTGATCGACTGGCACCACCCGCACTTCCCGATCGACGGACTGCACCCGGCATACATCGAGGACAAGATCCATGATGGCCGAAATATCGAGATTTATCAGTCCTATTTGCACAACCAGGTCGAAGAGCTCCTTACCCGGTATGGCCGAATCGACACGATGTGGTTTGACTTCTCCTACTCCAAGCGGGTCCGCGACGGCCGGCTCACGCCCGGCGGCAAGGGCGCGGCGGACTGGCGTTCGGAGGAGCTGGCCGCGCTGGTCAGGAGGCTGCAGCCGGAGATCCTGATCAACGATCGCCTGGAGATCCCCGGCGACTTCACCACGCCCGAGCAGTACCAGCCGGTGACGCCGCCCGGGCGGGTGTGGGAGGCGTGCCAGACGCTCAACGGCAGCTGGGGCTACGACCGCGACAACCTCGACTACAAGTCGGTGGACCTGCTGCTGCGCATGCTGGTCGACACCGTCTCCAAGGACGGCAACCTGCTGCTCAACGTCGGCCCGAACGGGCGCGGCGCGTTCGACCCGCGGGCGCTGGAGACGCTGCGCGGCCTCGGGGAGTGGATGCGGCTGCACGGCCGCTCCATCTACGGCACGGGCCCGAGCACGTACGAGGCCCCGCCGGACTGCCGCTACACCCAGCGCGGCGACCGGCTCTACGTGCACCTGTTCGCCTGGCCGTACCGGCACCTGCACCTGCCCGGACTGGCGGGAAAGGTGCGCTACGCGCAGTTGCTCAACGACGCCTCGGAGATCCGCACCCTGATCCCCGACCCGGCCGTGGACAGCGGCCACAGCCGACTGGGCGCGCTGCCGCCCGGAACCCTGACCCTGCAGCTCCCGGTCCAGCGCCCGGACGTGGCGGTGCCGGTGATCGAGCTCTTCCTTTGAGAGGCCCCCCATGGAGATGAACCGTCGCCAGATGCTGGCCCTGGCGGTGGCGGCCGCGACCGCGCCCGTGCTGTCCGCCTGCGCGGACACCAGGCAGCAGAAGCAGGCCGCGGCTCCGGTCAAGTCCGGTGCGCAGCTGATCGACCCCAACCGGCCGGGCAGCGACGCCTGGCCGTTCGAGGCGGCCGAGCAGCTCAACAACTCGCTGACGTGGCCGAAGACGAACGTGGCCGACCCGGCGTCCAAGGTGACGATCACGGTCGCGATGACCACGGACGCGGTCACCGAGGTACGCAACGCCCAGTTCGACTTCTTCTTCAAGAAGCGCCACCCGAACATCGAGATCAAGCGGGAGTCGGCGCCCTTCGACCAGTTCCTGACGAAGTACATGACGCAGGCCGCCGGCGGCACGCTGCCCGACGTGCTCTACAACCACTACTCCTGGACGCAGAACCTCATCGCCAACCAGGTGCTGCATCCGGTGGACGAGTACATCGCCAAGACGCCCGAGTTCGACATGGACGACATCCCGCAGAGCGGGCTCGGCTACTTCAAGCGCGACGGCAAGCTGTACGGCCTGCCCACCGACATGGCGCCCAAGCTGCTCTTCTTCAACAAGGACCTGTTCGACAAGGCCGGGATCGACTACCCGGACGAGAGCTGGACGTTCGACAAGCTCTTCGAGACGGCGAAGAAGATGACCAGCGGGTCGGGCGCGGAGAAGATCTACGGCTTCTCCCCCATGCCGACGCCGTCCCCCGACCTCAGCGCCGTCTTCCTGCTGCCGTTCGGCGCCCGGTTCCTGGACGCCGCCGAGTCGAAGGTGCTGATCAACGAGCCCAAGGCCAAGGAGGCCATGGGGCGCTGGATGGACCTGCTGCTCAAGGACAAGGCGGTGCCGAGCCTGGCCGAGCTGCAGCTGCTGGAGAAGGTGGACCCGTTCAAGACCGGCCACGCGGCCATGCTGATCAACGGCGCCTGGCTGATGCTGGAGCTGTCCAAGCAGACGGCGTTCAAGTGGGGCGCCACGCACATGCCCAAGGGACCCGCGGGCCGCTTCACCCCGGCCGTGGGCAGCGCTCTGGTGCTGACTGCCTCCTCGCAGAACAAGGACGCCGCCTGGATCTACATGCACGAGTTCCTGTCGACCTCCGGCTACAAGTTCCGCCAGATCTCCGCGCCCGCCCGGCAGTCCGCCTGGGAGGACAACGCCAAGGCGGTCGGCATCCCGGACGAGACGGCGAAGCTGGTCAAGGAGATCCTGGCCGACTACGCCTCCGACGACGGCGTACTGCGGCTGCCGGCCAACAAGAAGGTCGTCGACACGGCCAAGCCCATCTGGGAGCGCGCGATGCTCGGCAAGATCAGCGTGGAGGACGCGCTGAAGGAGATCGCCGACAAGGTCACGCCCGTGCTGGCCGAGAACAAGATCGCATGACCGCCGTCAGCGCCCCCAGCACGCTGGCGCGCCGCGAGGCGCGGCGGTTCCACCTGTTCGTCTCGCCGTGGCTGATCGGGTTCGTGCTCTTCAGCGCGGGCCCGATCCTCGCCGCCGTCGTGCTGAGCTTCATGGAGTGGAACCTCCTGAAGCCGCCGAAGTGGGTGGGGTTCGCCAACTACGTGCGCATGTTCAACGACCCCGACTTCTGGGAGTCGATCGAGAACACCGTGCAGTACGGCGTCGGCGCGGTGGCGCTCGGCGTGTCGTTCACGTTCCTGCTGGCGCTGCTGCTCAACCAGCCGCTGCGCTTCCAGGGCCTGTTCCGCACCGTGATGTACCTGCCGTCGGTGGTGTCGGGCCTGGCCACGGCGCTGCTGTGGCTGAACATCCTGCACCCCGACTACGGGCTGATCAACAAGGTGCTGGCGTCGTTCGGCATCCAGGGTCCCGGCTGGCTGGCCTCGCAGGAGTGGGCCATTCCCGGGCTCGTGCTGATGAGCGTGTGGGGCGCGGGCAACACGATCGTCATCTACCTGGCCGGGCTGCAGGGCATCCCGAAGACGCTCTACGAGGCCGCCGAGATCGACGGGGCGGGGTGGTGGCGCCGGTTCTGGAGCGTGACCGTGCCGATGATGTCGCCGGTCATCTTCTTCAACGTGGTGACCGGGTTCATCGCGGCGCTGCAGAGCTACGTGCTCATCCTGGTCATGACCGAGGGCGGCCCCGGCAACGCGACGATGGTGCTGGGGCTCTACATCTACCGCAACGCGTTCGTCTACTTCGACATGGGGTACGCGGCCACGCTGTCGTGGGCGATGTTCGTGCTGGTCATCGCCGTGACCGCGATCCAGTTCAGCCTGGCCAGGCGCTGGGTGCACTACGAGTTCAAATGAGGTCGCCGATGCTCGTCGAGACCGCGGTCAAGCCCGCGCGCTCCCCCAGGCCGGGCGGCAAGCCCCTGAGCTCGGAGCAGGCCGAGCGCGTCAGGAGGATCCGGCGCTCCGGCGCGTACATCCTGCTGGCCATCAGCTCGGCGGTGTTCCTGCTGCCGTTCCTGTGGATGGTGACGACCTCGCTCAAGTCGGACGCCGAGAACCTGGCCTTCCCGCCGCAGTGGCTGCCCGACTCCTTCAACTTCGACAACTACGCCAAGGGCTGGAGCGGGTCGCTGCCGTTCAACAGGTTCCTGCTGAACACGATCGTGATCACCGCGCTGTCCATGGCGGGCAACCTCATCTCGTGCATCCTGCCGGCGTACGCGTTCGCCCGGCTGCGGGCGCGGGCGGCGGGCGTCATGTTCACGGCGCTGCTGGCGACCATGATGATCCCGCGCGAGATCACGCTGGTGCCGAAGTTCGTCATGTTCTCCAAGCTCGGCTGGGTCGACACGTATCTGCCGCTCATCGTGCCGGAGTTCTTCGGCGTCGCGCTCTACATCTTCCTGCTGCGCCAGTTCTTCACCACGATTCCGCAGGAGCTCATCGACGCGGCCCGCATCGACGGGGCCTCGGAGCTGCGCATCCTGTGGAGCGTCATGCTGCCGCTGGCCAAACCCGCCATCGCGGCGATCTGCCTGTTCTCCTTCGTGGGCAACTGGAACCAGTATCTGGAGAACTCCATCTACCTGCGCTCGATGGAGAAGATCACCCTCGCGCAGGGGCTGGGCATGTTCAACGGTCAGTACGTCACCCAGTACAACCAGATGATGGCCGTCGCGCTAGTGTCGATGTTGCCCATCCTCATCATCTTTTTCCTGGCGCAGAAGACGTTCATCCGGGGCGTCACGCTCACCGGAATCGCAGGAAGGTAATCCTTGGACGACGTTAAGGACAAGTACGAACGCCAGCCGTACAGAAGGTGCGGCCGTAGCGGTCTCCTCCTCCCCGCCGTGTCGCTCGGCCTGTGGCACAACTTCGGCGAGGGCAAATCTCTCGACGGCCAGCGCGCCATCTTCCACAAGGCGCTCGACCTCGGCATCACCCACTTCGACATCGCCGACCGCTACGGCCCGCCGTTCGGCGCCGCCGAGGCCACGTTCGGCCGGCTCCTGCCGCGGTCGATGCGTGACGAGGTGGTCGTCACCACCAAGGGCAGCAATCCCATGTGGGACGGCCCGTACGGCAAGGGCAACTCGCGCAAGCACCTGCTCGCCACGCTCGACCGGTCGCTGACCCGGCTCGGCCTCGACTTCGTCGACATCTTCTACCTGCACCGCGACGACGCGGAGACGCCGCTGGAGGAGCAGGTGGCCACGCTGGACCACCTGGTCCGCACGGGGCGCACCCTGTACGTGGGCGTGTCGAACTTCTCGCCCGAGCGCACGGCGGAGGCCGCCCGGCTGCTGCGCGAGCTGGGCACGCCGCTGCTGATCCACCAGCCGTCGTACTCGCTGCTCAACCGGAAGATCGAGCACGGCCTGCTGGGCGTGCTGGAGCAGGAGGGCGTCGGCTGCGTGGTCTACTCGCCGCTGGCCCAGGGCCTGCTCACCGACCGCTACCTCGACGGCATCCCCGCCGACTCGCGGGCGGCCGAGGGGCGCTTCCTCACCCCCGACCGGGTGACGCCGGAGGTGCTGGCGTTCGTACGGGCGCTGTCGGAGCTGGCCGCCTCCCGCGGGCAGACGGTGGCGCAGCTCTCCCTGGCCTGGGCGCTCAGGGACCCGCGCGTCACGTCGGTGCTGGTCGGCGCCTCCAGCCCCGAGCAGCTTGAGGCGAACGTGGCCGCCGTGGACCGGCTCGACTTCTCCGACGACGAGCTGGCCGCCATCGACCGCGCCGCCAAGGAGGCCGGTATCGAGGCGTAAGGAGTCGTCTCCCCCGTGAGAGCGAGGGCACTCGCTCGTCACGGGGATCCGCCGCTGCCCCGGCGACCGGCACGATCATGACATGATCACCTGGACCGGACGATGGACCGCCTGGGCAGCGGCCTCCTGGACGCTGCTCTACGTCGCGTCCAAGATTCACTTCGCCCTCGCCGAGCGCATCGGCGTCACCGGCGGCCCGCGCGTGGCCCCGGAGACCTATCTGGAGTACGGGCCCGGCGAGGTCGCGCGGGCCCAGTGGGCCAACGCCGCCGCCGGCCTGCTCATGGCCGCCGTCGTGCTGGCCTCCCTCATTCCTTTCCGGCGGCCGCTGCCGCGCCGGACGATGGCGGCACTGCTGTGGTCGTGCGCGGCGATGGCCGCGGCGGGCGCGATCGGCATGACCGCCGGCGCCCTGTTCGCCGAGCGCGGCGGCGCTCTCTTCGGTGGTTACTGCGCGGTGTGGGCCGTGCTGCTCTGCCTCGCCTCCCTCTCCTTCCACCGGCGCCGCGACCCATAATGAAACATCTTTCCCGTTAGCGTGCTACCTTAAGGGGACGACAGACCTATTAAGGAGTGATTTTTCATGGAATATCGGCAGTTGGGGGCGTCCGGGCTCAAGGTCCCCGCGCTGAGCTTCGGCGCCGGGACGTTCGCCGGGAAGGGCGAGCTGTTCAGCGCGTGGGGCGACACCGACGTGGCCCAGGCCCGGCGGCTGGTGGACATCTGCCTGGACGCGGGGGTCACGATGTTCGACACCGCCGACGTCTACTCCGACGGCGCGTCCGAGGAGGTCCTGGGCCAGGCGCTCAAGGGGCGGCGCGAGCGGGCGCTCATCTCCACCAAGGCGGGGCTGCCCATGGGTGACGGGCCCGGCGACGCTGGCACCTCCCGGCACCGGCTGATCACGTCGGTCGACGACGCGCTGCGCCGCCTCGGCACCGACCGCATCGACCTGTTCCAGTTGCACGCCTTCGACGCGGCGACCCCGGTGGAGGAGGTGCTGTCCACGCTCGACGACCTGGTCAGGGCGGGCAAGCTGCGGTACGTGGGCGTCTCGAACTTCTCCGGCTGGCAGCTCATGAAGTCGCTGGCGACCGCCGAGCGGTACGGCTACCCCCGCTACGTGGCCCACCAGGTCTACTACTCCCTGGTCGGGCGCGACTACGAGTGGGAGCTGATGCCGCTCGGCCTCGACCAGGGCGTCGGCGCGGTGGTGTGGAGCCCGCTCGGCTGGGGCCGCCTCACCGGCCGCATCCGGCGCGGCCGGCCGATCCCCGAGGGCAGCCGCCTGCACAAGACCGCCTCCTTCGGGCCGCCGGTGGCCGACGAGCTGCTGTACGCGGTAGTGGACGCCCTCGACGAGATCGCCGAGGAGACCGGCAGGTCGGTCCCCCAGGTCGCGCTCAACTGGCTGCTGCGGCGCCCGACGGTCTCCTCGGTCATCGTCGGCGCCCGCGACGAGACGCAGCTCCAGGACAACCTGGGGGCGATCGGCTGGGAGCTGACGCCTGACCAGGTGGCCCGGCTGGACGCGGCCTCCACGACCACGGCCCCGTACCCGTACTTCCCGTACCGGCGTCAGGAGGGTTTCGCCCGGCTCAACCCGCCGGTCACCTCCTGAAAATTTCACGCGGCGACGGGCGTTCGCGCTGGTCGCCGGGAGGGCGGGGACGGCGCCGTTGCGGCGGCGGAGCGCCGCGTCGTGCAATCTACGGTGATTCGCCCCCTTCGAGATGGGAGACCTCGTGCGTCACCGACTCGCCGCCCTGTCGCTGCTCGCGGCCACCGCCCTCGTTCCGGGGGTGGCCGCGGCCACCCCCGCGCACGCCGACCTGACCCTGCAGAAGGTCTACTCCAGCCTGCCCTACGACATCTGCATCTCGTTCGGCCAGTCCGGCCAGCAGAACGGCCGGTGGGGCACCTGGTGGTGCAGCACGACCCAGCCCCAGAACCCGCAATATCCCACCTACGACCTGTGGGCGTACGTGTACTGAGGCCGGGCGTCCGGCACCATACCGTTCCGGGCTAAAAAGCTGTCAGTCCGTGCGCAGGCGGACGGGGCCGAACAGGCCGGTGCGCCGCTGGCCGGGGAAGACGAAGTGCGTGGGGCTGACCTCGTCCAGGTAGGGGCCGAGGGTGCCGAGGACCAGGATCTCGATCGTGTTCTCGCCCTCGTCGAGCCGTACGTCGAAGGTGTAAGGCGAGCACACCCTGACCCCGCAGGGCCGCCCGTTCACGGTGACCTCGGCCGTGCCGCGGACGCCGCCGAGGTCGACCACGCCGGGCCCGGCGGCGGCGGTGACCGTGGTGCGGTAGCGGACGCCGCCGCTGTAGCCGGACAGGCCGCGCTCCTCCCAGTCGCCGAGCCGCATCCGGCCGGGGCCGCAGGTGAAGCGGACCGGGCCGGTCAGCGACCCGGTGACCGTCAGCTCCGTCCCGCGGATCCGCACGGGGCCGGTCGCGTCCACCTCGATCCCGGTCACGCCGGGCGGCGGGTCCAGCAGGAGGCGCGTGGGGCGGGGGTGCCCGCCCGGGACCGCGAACCCGGCGGGCGGCGCGGTCGCGCGCCCGTCGAGCCAGCCCGCCCCGGGCAGCGGGTGCGGCCGGGGCCGCAGGTGGAGCGCGGCGGGGTCGCCCTGCTGGCGCCGCCGTACGCGGGGCCGCGACGGCCAGCCGGGGCCGGAGACCGCGAGGCCGTCCACCAGCACCCAGCCGTCCGACTCCACGGTGATCGTGTTGGCGCCCGGCTTGAGCAGGCCGGACACGTCGTAGCGGCGCACCCGCGGGATGTCCGCCTCCTCGTACGGGTCGAACCCGCCCTGCCTGCCCGCTTCCTCCCCGTTCACCAGCACCCGGCAGTACGTGGTCGAGGCCACCTGCAGCAGCTCGTACGGAGGCGCGCCGACGTGCACGGTGGTCTCCATGGCCCCGCCGATCCACTCGGGCAGGACCGCGTCGCGGGGGTCGGCGACCAGGCAGGCGTAGGCCCGCAGGTCGAGCTCCTCGTCGGGGACGAGCCGCAGCTCCAGGAGGTGTTCGCCGGGCGCGAGCGGCTCGCGCGAGACCGCCGCGTATCCCGCGTCGTCCAGCGGCACCTCCTCGCCGTCCAGCCAGGCGGTCTTGGCCGCGCCCGCCCCGATTGCCAGCCGGCCGCCCTCGGACACGGTGAGCAGGCTGCGGAAGCGGGCCTCCTCCCCCGCCCCGACCTTCCCGAACGCCAGGAACTCCACGGGCACGTGCCCCTTGGGGCCGAGCGTCTCCCGGTGGATCGGGTCCTTTCGCAGCCCGCGCGAGGGCGACCACACCGACGGCGTCCACGGCCCGGCCCCCACGCGCTGCTCGCCCCGGGGTTCGAACGTCACGTGCACCGGCTCCCCGTCCGGCGTGCGCAGCGTCCAGCGCTCGACGACGGCGCGGCTGCCGAAGTCCGACCAGGTGTCGTCCAGCGTCGGCACGAGCTCGACGTCCCACTCCTCGCCCAGGTCCGCCTCCTGGCGGAAGCTCGGGCGCGGCGCCGGATCGCGGGAGGTCCCGTCGAAGATCAGCAGCGCGGCGGGCCCGTCATCGAAGGGCACGACGACCTCTACGGCGTCCCCGTCCACGGTGTACGGCAGCGCCCGGGGCTCCCCGCCGAACAGCCCGGCCAGCAGCGGCGTCCCGGAGACGCCCCGCACCTTCACCCGCATCTCGCGGGCGTACCGGGCGGGGTCGAAGTCGATGTCGGCGTCCAGCCAGCCCAGCTCGACGCCGCGTTCCTCGGGCCGCCCCACGCCGATCCTGCTGGCCATGGGGAACGCGGCGGTCAGGAACACCAGCGTGGTCTCCCCGACCTCGCGCACCAGCGGCGGCACCGGCGCCTCGACCCGCCGTTCGAGCCCGGCCAGCGCCGCCCCGAGCCCGTCGGCGCTCTCGGCGAACACCGCCGGGAGCCCGTCGGGCGCCTCCCCCACCGCGACCAGCAGTCCGCCGCCGGCGGCGAACTCCTTCAGCCGCGCGGCCACGTCCTCGTCGAGCACGGTCACGGCGGGCAGCACCACGGCCCGGTACGCCTCGGTGGAGACGGCCAGCCGCCCGTCGCGCACGTCCGCGCGCCGCACCGAGTCCTCGTCGATCACGTCGGCGTCGAGGCCGAGCCGGTCGAGCGCTCCGGGCACGGTCGCGAACCACGCCATGTCGCCCACGAGCTCCCGGTAGACCTCCTGCGCCCGCGCGGCCTGCGCGCCGACGCCGTCCAGCCCGGTACCGGCCTGCGACGTCGCGGTGGGCAGGAGCACCGCGACGTCGCAGGCGTGGCGGCCCATGGACAGGGCCGCGCACAGGCGGGTCACTGCGTCGGCGAAGACCCGGTGGTGCCGCCAGTAGGGCTGGCGCCAGTCGGTGGACGGCGGCGCCCATTCCCACCAGCCGCGCCGGGTCGTGTAGTAGACGGCGTGGGGGTTGTAGAGGTTGGCACCGGCGCGCAGCCAGGGCAGCAACCAGTCGAAGGTCTCCTCCAGGGTGCCGCCCCAGCCGCTGGAGTGGAACGCCTCGATCCAGGTGCGCGGCCTGCCGTACAGGTGGGCGAGCGAGGAGTGCAGGCGCGCGTCGCCGTGGTGGTCGGAGCCGGGCGCGCTGAACCAGCGATGCGTGCGCGCGTAGTCGGCGTAGAGCCGGACGCCGTCCACGGGATGCCCGGCGCGGGCCGGGTCCTGCTGGTCGCAGCCGTTGAGCAGGCCGTGGCGCTCGTGCCAGGCGGCCAGCGGCCGGAAGAACGCCTCCTCGGCCAGCTCGGCCCGGGTCTGCTGGTACGCGTGCCAGTCGGGCGCGTCGAGGGTGAACGGCCGGCCGCGCCGGGCCGCGTACTCCGCGGCGAACGTCGCCGACCAGGTGGGCACGGTGGGCAGCTCGTCCTGGAACGACCCGGCGATCACCTTGCCGAACCAGTGGCCGACCCGCCGCTCGAACTCGCCGTGCACCCGGTCGATCAGCACCGCGCACGCCTCGCGCGACAGGTAGTCGAAGCCGCGCGCCGAGACCGTCCCGTCGGGGGCCAGCCACTGCCCGGCGAACTCCGGACGTTCCTGGACGAGGCGGGCCTGCAGGTCCGCGCCGGAGAAGCCGAGCTGGTCGTAGAACCACAGGTACGCGCCCAGCTCATAGGCGTCGGCGCAGACGCCGTCCAGCAGCTCCCACCACGCCTCGGACAGGAACGGCGGGTCATCGGCGTCGGAGCCGAACAGCGGCCCCGACGGGGCCAGGTTGAGGATGACGAGGTTGCGCACGCCCCCGGCGACCAGCCGCTCCATCTGCCAGCGCAGCCGGTCGCGGCGCAGCGGCTCGCCGCTCCACCACCAGATGGCCGCCGGGGAGAACTCGCGTGGCGGCTCGCGGAGCACGTCGAGAACGGTCATCCCTTGAGCCCGCTCGAGAAGCCCTTGATGACGTAGCGCTGAAGCACCAGGAAGACCAGCACGATCGGCAGCGCCCCCAGGACGAGCCCGGCGAAGACGAGGCCGTGGTCGGAGACGTACTGGCCGACGAAGGCGAAGACGCTGACCGGGACCGTCTCGAACCCGGAGCCGCCCAGGTAGAGCAGCGGGGTGAAGAAGTCGTTCCAGATGAAGACGGCGTTGAGGATCAGCACGGTGCCGGTGATGGGCCGCAGCAGCGGGAAGACCACCCGGGTGAACGCCGTCAGGTGGGAGGCGCCGTCGATCTGGGCGGCGCTGGCGTACTCGCGGGGCAGCGCGCGGATGAAGCCGGTGTAGAGGAAGACCGTGAAGGGCAGCTGGATGCCGGTGTAGAAGAGGATCATCCCGGCGTGCGTGCCGATCAGCCCGAGGTCGGTCACCAGCTCGTAGAGCGGGATCATGCCGAGCTGGAACGGCAGCACGATGCCCAGCAGGAACAGGACGTACAGGCCGTAGCCGAGCCTGCTGTGCACGCGGGCCAGGAAGTAGGAGGCGAACGAGCCGAGCGCGATCAGCAGGACCAGGCTCACGACGGTGATCACCGTGCTGTTCACCAGCGACGGGCCGAGCGCGGCGGCCGACCACGCCTTGCCGAAGTTGTCCAGCGTGGGCGGGTCGGGCAGCGCCAGCGGCGTCTGGGAGATCTGCGCCGGGTCCTTCAGCGACAGCGAGATCAGCGTGTAGACGGGGAACAGGAACGCCACCGCCGCCGCGATCATCACGATCTCCAGCAGGAACGTCCTTCTCATGCCGACACCTCCCGGTTGCGCAGGTAGTAGACCTGGACGAGGGAGACGGCCGCCACGAACAGGGCGAGCACCAGCGCGATCGCGGTGCTGTAGCCGAACTTGCCGAACACGAACGCCTGCTTGTAGAGCACCGTGGACAGGGTCTCCGTGGCGTAGCCGGGGCCGCCGTTGGTGGCGGCGAAGATCTGGTCGAAGAGCTTGAGCCCGCCGATAGTGGAGAGCATGAGGTTGATCGTCACCGCGGGGGCCAGCAGCGGCCAGGTGACGTAGCGGAAGCGCTGGAAGGTGCCCGCGCCGTCGATCATCGCCGCCTCGTGCAGCTCCTTGGGCACGCCCTCGAGCCCGGCCAGGAAGATGACCATGGAGTATCCGGCGTACTGCCACACGACCATGCCGGCGATCGACCACAGCGCCACCGACGGGTCGCCCAGCCAGTCCACGCTCAGGCCGAGCAGCCCGTTCAGGCCCGCCGACGGGTCGGGGTTGTAGACGTACTTCCACAGGAAGGCCACCATGACCGGGCTGACGACCACGGGCGCGAAGAAGATCACCCGCAGCAGCGCCCGGCTCTTCAGCTTGGCGTTGACGCCCAGGGCCAGCAGCAGGCCGACCCCGTTCTGGACGGCCACGATGGCCACGGTGAGCAGCAGCGTGTTGCCGATCGAGCCCATGGCCTGCTCGTCGCCCAGGAGCGTGCCGAAGTTCGCCAGGCCGACGAAGGACATGTCCTGGCCGATGCCGCTCCAGTCCGTGAAGGCGTACACCACGCCGGCCGCGGCCGGGTAGAGCACGACCAGCGCGTAGACGACGAGGGCGGGCGCGGCGAACAGCCAGGACGGCGAGTTGGCGCTGAAGCGCCGCCTGCGCCGCGACCCGGCCGAACGCCGCTGGACCGTCAGGGAAGTCACTTCTTGTACGCCTCGTCCATCTTCTTCAGTGCCTCGTCGATGGTCGACTTGCCGGCCAGCAGCTCCTGGATCACCGCGAAGTGCACCGGCTGCACCTCGGCGTTGGGCCAGCGCTGGTCCATGAACGGCACCGCCCGGTCCTTGGTGAACGGCAGGAACGACTGGACGGCCGGGTCGATCGTCGAGGAGGAGTCCTGGGTGAGCGGGATGGCGGCGATGGCCTTGGCCCAGGCGTTGATGCTCTCCTGCTTGCCGAGGAAGTCGATGAACGCCTTGGCCTCCTCGACGTGCTGGCCCTTGGCGCTGGCGCCGAGGCCGACGACCACGCCGGCGGGGATCCACACCTGGTTGGCGTCGTCCGCGCCCGGCACGGGGAACATCGACAGGTCGTCGGGCGAGGAGGCCGCCTTGCGGAAGTCGGGCAGCACGGCCGACACCTGGATCGCCATGCCCGCCTTGCCGGTGGCCACCATCGAGATCTGCTGCTCGAACGTGGTGCCGTTCGGCTTGTCGTTGAAGAAGCCGCGCTTCTGCAGCTCCAGGTACATCTCCATGGCCTGGCGCCAGCCCGACTGGGCGAAGGAGGTCTGCCCGGCGAGCTGCTTGTCGTCGAACGTCGGGTCCTTGGCGTAGACGGTCGAGGGCACCAGCGCGTACGTGATGAGCTGGGTGACCCACGGCGTCTGCGCGCCCAGCGCGATCGGCGTGATGCCGGCCTTCTTCAGCTTGTCGCAGACCGCGAGGAACTCCGTCCACGTGGTCGGCGGCGCGTCCACGCCGGCCTTCTCGAACGCCTTCTTGTTGTAGACGGCGCCGATGACCGACGAGCCCGCGGAGTAGATGTAGGTCTTGCCCTCGAGCTGGAAGGCGGGCTTGAAGCCGGCGGGGATCGTCTGCGTCCACGGCTGGGCGGACAGGTCGGCCAGCAGCCCGGCCTTGGCGATCTGGGTCATGGACATGGCGCTGCCGTTGCCCGGGTAGACCACGTGCAGGTCGGGCGCGTTGCCCGCGCCGAGCTGGGTGCGGACCGAGGTCTGCACCTGGTCGGTGGGGGCGAAGGAGGCGGTGAGCCGCACCTCCGGCTTCACCTTCTGGTAGGCGGCCAGCAGCTCGTCCATCGGCGCCTTCTGGTCGGCCACGCCGAGGAACTTCAGGTCGACCCCGGCGGCGGACCCGCCGCCCGTGGTGGCGGTGGTCTCGGGCTTGGTCGAGCACGCCGTGGCCGCGGCCGCCACCGCGAGGCCACCCATCATGCGGAAGAACTGGACCCGGCTCAGTCGGGCATCACGCAGATCGGTCATGTCATGTCTCCTCGACGGCGCTGGGGGGGCCGATACGAACGTTTTAATGACGGGCCTGTTAAGTTAACAGGGGTTTCTGTTAAAAATGAGGGATGTCGGGAGGGTACGAGTCGCCCGAGAAGCGTGTCAAGAGTAGGATCCGCAACCGTCCTAGCGAGGGTGAGGGCTCAGGTTGAATTCGCGGCAGCACACCTCCGGCAAGTCCGCCCGATGGCTGGGCATGGCCGAGCACATCGTGCGGCGGGGCTCGGCCACGGTGACCGAGCTCGCGGAGAGCTTCGACGTGAGCGTGATGACCGTGCACCGCGACCTCGACGAGCTCGAGCGCCAGGGCATGGTGCGCAAGGTGCGCGGCGGCGCCACCGCCCAGGCCTCCAACGTCTGGGAGAGCAACATCGCCTACCGGCTCACGGCGCACACCCCCGAGAAGGACGCGATCGCCAGGGTGGTGGCCGGGCTGATCGAGCCGGGCAGCTCGGTGATGCTCGACGATTCGACCACGGCCCTGGCCGTGGCCCGCCACCTGGGCGAGCTGGCGCCACTGACCGTGCTGACGAACTTCCTCGAGGCGATCAGGCTGCTCTCGGCCACCCCCGACATCCGGCTCATCGCGCTCGGCGGCGAATATCACGCCACCCATGATTCGTTCCTCGGCCTCGGCTGCGTGGACGCGGTCGGCGCGGTCAGCACGGACGTGGTCGTGGTCTCCACCTCGGCGGTCTCCGACCGGTACGCCTTCCACCAGGAGCAGGAGATCGTGCTGGTCAAGCGGGCGATGCTGCGCTCGGGCACCCGCCGGATCCTGGCCGTGGACGGCTCGAAACTGGCCAGGGTGGCGCTGCACCGGGTCGCGCCGCTGGAGGAGTTCGACGTCATCGTGGTCGACTCCAACGCGCCCGCCGAGATGCTGCAGCGCCTGCGCGACCGGCATCGGCGGGTCGAGGTCGCGCAGTTGTAACACTCTGATCTGTGATTTGTAACTTGACTCTTGTTACAAGCTTGCCTGCTTGCTACAAAGTGAGGGCTTTGCTACCCATCTGAGGAAGTTGCATGCACTCGCGTCGTTCGTTCCTCGGTCTCAGCGCTTTAGCCCTGGCGTTCAGCACCGACCTCGCCCACCCGTGGACGGCCGGGGCCACGGTGAGAGGCGACTACCCCTTCCAGCTCGGCGTCGCGTCCGGCGATCCGCTGTCCGACCGGGTCATCCTCTGGACCCGGCTGGCGACCCGGCCGCTCGAACCGCTCGGCGGGCTGCCGTACAACAAGATCAAGGTCGAGTGGGAGATCGCCGAGGACGAGGCGTTCACCCGCCGCGTGGGCGACGGCGCCACGTGGGCCACCCCCGAGTACGGCCACTCGGTCCACGTGGACGCCAAGGGGCTGCGTCCCGGCCGCGACTACTACTACCGTTTCCGCACCGGCGGCGAGATCAGCCCGGTCGGCAGGACCAGGACGGCGCCCGCACCGCGCAGCAGCCCCGACTCGCTGCACCTGGCCTTCGCCTCGTGCGCGTCCTGGCAGGACGGCTACTACTCGGCCTACCGCCACCTCGCGGAGGAGCGGCCCGACGTCGTCTTCCACCTCGGGGACTACATCTACGAGTACGGCATCGTCCCCACGGGCGGTAACCGCAACACGCCGGTGCCCGAGCAGTTCCGGGTGCAGTGCGACACGCTCGACCGCTACCGCGTCCAGTACGGCCTCTACAAGAGCGACCCCGACCTGCAGGCCGCGCACCAGGCGGCGCCGTGGATCGTCACGTGGGACGACCACGAGGTGCTCGACAACTGGGCGGGCCGGTTCGGCCCCGGCGGGGAGGTGTCCGAACAGGACTACATGGTGATCCGCGCCAACGCCTTCCGCGCGTACTGGGAGAACATGCCCCTCAGGGTGCCGGCCGTGCAGGGGCCCGACGCCCGGATCTACCGCCGCTTCTCCTTCGGCGACCTGGCCGAGTTCAACGTGCTGGACACCCGGCAGTACCGCGACGACCAGGTGTGCGGCGACGGGCAGCAGGTCGACTGCGCCGACCGGCTCGACCCGGCCCGGCAGATGCTCGGGGCCGAGCAGGAGAAGTGGCTGCTCGACGGCCTGGGCGCGTCCCGCGCCAAGTGGAACGTGCTGGCCCAGCAGATCGCCATGATCCAGCTCGACTACGACGCCGGGCCCGCGCAGCGGCTCAGCATGGACCTCTGGGACGGCTACAAGGCGGCCAAGGACCGCGTGCTGAACGGCATGGTGGACCGGCAGGTCAGCAACCCCGTGGTGCTGACCGGCGACATCCACTACAACCTGGCCGGAGAGCTCAAGACGAACTTCGACGACCCCTCCTCGCGCACGGTCGGCGTGGAGTTCGTCGGCACCTCCGTCAGCAGCGGCGGCAACGGCAACCCGGCCACCGGCCTGCCGCCCGGCGGCGTCGACCCGACCAACCCGCATCTGCGCTTCTCCAGCTACCAGCGCGGCTACGTCTCCTGCGAGGTCACCAGGAGCCAGTGGCGGGCGGACTTCAAGGTGGTGCCGTACGTGGACCGGCCCGGCGCGCCGGTCTCCACCAGGGCCAGCCTCGTGACCCTCGACGGCGCGCCCGGCCTCCACGCGCTCTGACAAGGAAGGAAGGACCGATCATGCGACTCCTCACCGCCGCGCTGGCCGCCACCGCCGTCGTCGTGACCGCCCCGGCCGCCTGGGCGCAGGACCCCTCCGAGCCCCCGTCGAACCCCTCGCTCACCGTCAGGTCGGGCGACTCCAAGGGCACCGGCAAGCTGACCCCCATCGCGGGCGCCGAGCGGGTCGTGGCCCCGCTCGGCGTGGATCCGGCCTGCCCGGCCAAGATCGAGATCGGCATGCGCAGCGACGCCAAGAAGTCGACGTACGCGACCATGTCCGTCGAGGTGACCCAGCCGCTGTCCGCATCCCGCTCGATGCTGACCAGCTACCTGCCGCCCGGCTACGAGCTCGGCGCGAAGCTGCTGATCGCCGTGCCGCCCACGACGCCGGAGGGCGAGTACGCGCTGCGCCTGAAGACGTCGGACCGCACCCTGTCGGTCCCCGTCCAGGTCGTCACGCTGGACCGGCTCGACAACGGCGGCAACCTCGCCCTGCGCCGCCCCGTCACCGCCTCCTCCCAGCACACCAACGCCAACTACCCGGCGTGCAGCATCGCCGACGGCGACGCGGGCTCGAACGGCTGGGCCGGGGGCAACGGCTGGAACGACGCCACATCCAGGGCCTGGCCGGACACGGTGTCGATCGCGCTGGGCGGCCCCAAGCAGATCTCCCGGGTCGACCTCTACACCCTGAACACCGAGCGCTACCCGTCATCGAGCGTCGGGCTGCGCGACTGGGACGTCCAGGCGGGGCTGAACGGCCAGTGGCAGACGGTCGCGCAGGTCCGGGGCAACACCGCGGGCAGCGTCCGCTCGGACTTCGCCGCGGTCACCGCGGACGCGGTCCGCATCGTCGCCCTGGCCTCGAACGGCGCCAACGACTACACCCGCATCACGGAAGTCGAGGTCCGCTAGGACTTCCCGGTCAGCCCTGGCGGCGGGACTTCACCGCCAGGGCCCCACCGCCGGGCCCGTGGTCAGCGCGGGCAGACCGGGCAGTCGGGGTCGGCGGTGAAGGGCCGGCGGTCGGGGACCAGGCCGTCGCGCAGGTCGAGCTTGACGAACGTGCCCGCGGCCCGGGGTGCCTCGAACCCGGTGAGGTAACGCATGGCCTCGTACGCGATCAGCGAGCCGACCTGCATGGCCAGCGGGCCGATCGGCGCGTTCTGGATCATCAGCTTGGCCCGGTTGCGCTCGACGAAGCCTCCGGGCGTCGGGCGGCCGTTCCAGTCGCACTGGACGCACGGGCTGCGCCCCGGGTCCACCGAGTAGTACGTGATCTGCGAGCCGGTCATCCCGCCCACCACGAGCGGCACTCCCGCCCGCACCGCCGCCTCGTTCGCCCACAGGTGGGCCTCGGGGGGCCCGTCGAGGCCGCCCGCGACCAGGTCCGCGCCGTCCACAAGGTCCTTCAGGTCGTCGGGGCAGGTGATCCAGCGGTCCACGGCGCGTACCTCGATGCGCGGGTCGTAGGCCCGCACCCACTCGGCGGCGCACTCCACCTTGGGCCTGCCGAGGTCGGCGTGGTGGTAGAGGAACTGCCCGGCGAAGTCGCGCGACTCCACGTCGTCCCTGTCGACCAGCGTCAACCGGCCCACGCCGAGCCCGGCCAGGCACTGCACCAGCGAGGAGCCCGCGCCGCCGACGCCGAGCACGAGCACGTGCGAGCGTCTGAGGCTGCCGACGAAGTCCGACCGGGGGCGGTCGAACCGAGCGAACGCCCCGAAGAAGGCGAGGTTGGAGTGGTGCCTGTCGTCCAGGCCGGGATCTCCGAGCGTGCGGTCGGACTCGCACTCGACGAGGCCGAGCGCGTCGAGTGCCTCCACGGCGGCGCGCACGTCCCCCTCGCCGCGGTGTACTCCCGCCGCCGCCAATCGGCCCTGGAGCTCGGACACCGTGCACGGTCCATCCCCGAGCGCCGCGAAGAGCGCCGCCACCTGGCCGTCCTCGTCCCCGAGCGTGAGCACCTCACGCGGGTCGGTGAGGACGAGCAGCTCCTCGCCCGAGGACTCCCATGCGCATTCCTTCAGCACGATCCGCATCGTCACTCCCCGATCCGTGAAGGCGTGGGGGCGGCCCGGAGCACGGGGATGGCGGGCCGCCCCCACACCTTCGCTGGAGCCAATCTGCCGCGGCGCGCCATACAACTGCTACAGAGCCACCACACCGGGTGTGTCAGAGCCAGCCGGCCTCGGTGGCGATGCGGACCGCGTCCAGCCGGTTGCGGGCGTCGAGCTTGGTGACGATCGCCCCCAGGTAGTTGCGTACGGTGCCCCTGGTCAGGTGGAGCGCGGCGGCGATCTCGGGCAGGTCGTCGCCGCCGGCGGCCCGGCGCAGCACCTCGACCTCGCGCGGCGACAGCGGGTTCGCCCTGGCGGCGATGGTGGCCGCGGCCAGGGCGGGGTCGAGCACCGCCGCGCCCGCGTGGACGCGGCGCACGGCGGCGGCGAGGTCGGCGGGCGGCGCGTCCTTCAGCATGAACCCCTGGACGCCGGCCGCCAGCGCCCTGCGCAGCACCTCCGGGCGGCCCAGTTGGGTGAGGACGAGCACGCGGCAGCCGGGGACCCGTTCGCGGAGCACGGCGGCGGCCTCGATCCCGTCGATGCCGGGCATCTGCACGTCCAGCACGGCGACGTCGGGCCGGTGCTCGAGCGCCACGGGCAGCACCGCGTCCCCGTCCGGCGCCTCGGCGACGACCTCGATGTCGGGCTCCAGGCGCAGGAGCGAGGCGAGCGCCCCGCGGATCAGATGCATGTCCTCGGCCAGCAGCACCCGGATCACTGTCGACTCCCCCCGAACCGTGGGGACCATGATATTTCCGATGTCCGGTTCGTGCGTTTCACATGCCGGATCGAGGTGTCCGGCACTGGTCGTGGACCGGCCGGGTTCGCGACCTTGGAAGGCATGAAGAAAGCCCTGTTCCTCGGCCTGACGACCGCGCTGCTGGTGTGCGGCCTGTCCGGTCGGGCCGCCGCCGCGACGGACCTGGAGGACGTCGGAACGCTCGTCGACCAGGTGGTGCCCGGACAGCTCGCCGCGCACGGGATCCCCGGCGCGGCGGTGACGGTGGTGTCGGACGGGCGGCAGGTCTTCTCCCGCGGGTACGGCTACGCCGACCTGGCCCGGCTCATGCCGGTGGACGCGGCCCGCACGGGGTTCTTCACGGCCTCGACGGCCAAGACGTTCACCGCCGTCGCCGCGCTCCAGCTCGTCGAGGAGGGCAGGCTCGACCTGCACGCCGACGTCAACACCTACCTGAAGACCTTCAAGATCGAGGACACCTTCCCGGGCCGCCCGGTCACTCTGGAGCACCTGCTGACCCACACGGCCGGGTTCGCGGACAACGTGCTCGGCTCGTCCTGGGAGGACCCGAGTGCCGCCGAACCACTGGCGGAGGTGGTCAGGAACGGCCGCCCGGAGCGGGTGCGCCCGCCGGGGACCGTCCTCGCCTACGACAACTGCGCCTACAACCTCGCGGGCCACCTGGTGGAGCTGGCCTCGGGCAAGCCGTTCGCCGAGTACGTGCGCTCGCGCGTCCTGGCGCCGCTGGGCATGGAGGGCACGTCGTTCGGGGCGCCGCTGCCCGCCGCCCTGGTGGGCAGCCTGGCCCGGGGGTACGACGGGGACGTCCCGTACAAGCGCTACTACGGCTCGCCCGCCTCCGGGGCCGGGCCCGTCACCACCGCCGCCGACATGGGGCGGCTGATGATCGCGCTGCTCGGCGACGACGCCCGCCTGGGCAGGCGCATCGGCACGACCATGATGAGCCGCCACTACACGCAGGACGACCGCCTCCCGGGCATGGGGTACGGCCTGGAGGAGACGGCCAGGAACGGGCGCCGGATCTTCTTCAAGGGCGGCGACATCAACGGCTTCCACCACCTCCTGGCCCTGCTGCCCGACCAGCGGACCGGCATCTACGTCGTCTTCAACGGCGAGGACTCCACGGCCGCCGCGAACGACCTGGTCGACCGGATCGTCGACCGCTACTTCCCCGGCAGGCCGGACGTCCCGCGGCCGGTGCGCGGGGACACCTCGGCGTACGCGGGCACGTACACCTCGACCCGGATCCGCGGCGACCTGCTGAGGGCCGGCGCGCTGTTCGCCAACGTGACCGTGGAGCCGGCGGGCGACGGGACGATCACCACCACGGGCCTGTCGCGCGATCCCGCCGAGCCCGTGCAGACGTGGCAGCTCGTCGGGCCGGGGCTGTTCGCCGAGCGGGGCGGCCAGGAGCGCATCGCCTTCGACGGGCCCGGGGGAGACGGACGCGTCCTGCTGGCGGGCGGCCATCAGGAGGAGGCGGCCACGTTCGAGCGCTCGGCCGCCGGCCTGCACGGGTGGCTGGTCTACGCGGGCCTGGCCGCGTTCGTCCTGGCCGCGCTCGGGATGCCGGTCGCGGCGCTGGTCCGCCGGCTCCGGGGGCGGCCCGCCCGGCACCGGACCGCGTGGTGGCTCGCCTGGCTGACCGGCGTGCTCGTCCTGGTCTTCGCCTACGGCTTCGCCGCCACGATCGCCGTCGCGCCCACCGACGCCATCTTCCTCGGGTCCCCGCTGCTCACGGCCGCCCTGGTCGCCTCGTCCACGGCGTTCGTCCTCACCGGCGGGGTCGTGGCCTGCTCGGCGGGCGCCTGGTGGAAGGGCTGGTGGGGCCTGGCCGGGCGGGTCTCCTACACGGCCTTCGCGCTCGTCTCGGCGGGCTTCATGGCCGTCGCGTACGCGTACCACCTGGTCGGGGGCGTCTTCGGTTGATCCTCGTCCGGGACCCGGGCACGCGCTGTGGGATGCTGGGCCGCGAAACGGTGACGGTCGTCTCGCGGTGGGGATCGGGTGTCCACGCTCATCATCCTGGTCGTGCTCCTCCTCCTGGTGATCCCCCCGGCCGCAGGGCTGCCGGGCGTGCCGGCGCTGCTCTCCCTCGGCCTGCAACTGCTGTGCTCGCTGCCCCGCACCCGGCGGCTGCGGGGCTGGTGGCTGGTGGCGGGCCAGGCCGCGCTGTTCGCCTGGATGGGGCCGGTCCCGTTCGGGGGGCCGTCGGCGTTCTTCGCCGCCTCCGTCCTGCTGGTCGCCCGCGGGCCGCTCCGGTGGGTGCTCTTCGGCGGCGTGACGGCCGCCGCGGGCGTCGTGAACCTCGGCTCCGACGCCTACCTCTGGGTCAACGCGGTCGGCAACACGGCCACGCAGGGGCTGGTCGTGTTCGCCCTGACCCGGCTCAGCGACCTGCGCGACGAGCTCCACGCCACCAGGGCCGAGCTGGCCGCGCGGTCGGTGGCCGAGGAGCGCGAGCGGGCCGGCCACGACCTGGACGCGATGCTCGGGTCCACGCTCTCGCGCGTCATCGGGCTGGCCGCCGCCGGGCGGGCCGGGGAGATCCCGCCGCTGACCCGGCGGGCGGCACAGCGGGTCAGGCAGCGTCCCGGGCCGCCGGCGACCCATCCGGCCGGCCCGCCGCCCGGCGACCTGACCCCGCGGCTCGCGCTGCCCATCCTGACGGTCGTCTACCTGTGGTTCCCCGTCGCCGCGATCATCGTCATCGCCCGCGCGCCGGTGCCGGTCGGGCTGCGGGTGGCGTACTGGGGCGCGGTCGTCGCGGTCGTGGTGCTGCAGGCGTACCACGCGCTGCCTCGCCCGCCCGGCGCCCGGCCCAGGCAGGCCGCCTGGACGCTGCCCGCGCAGCTGCTGCTCGCGTGGCTACCGCTGCTCGAACCGGACCGCCCGTACTACCAGCTCGTCGGCTGGGCCGCCGCCGCGCTGCTGATCGTGATCCCCGCGCCGCGGCCGGCGTGGGCACTGTACGCGGTGGTGGTGGCGAGCGTGCCCGCGGTGCTGTTTGCCCGGTCCGGCTCGGCTTCGGGCGTTCCTGCGGCCCTGGTGGAGGTGGTCGGCATGTCGGCCATGTTCTACGGGCTACACGCGGTGGGGCGGCTGGTCCACCAGGTGCGCGAGTCGCGGCTGGCGCTCGCCGGGCTGGCCGCGGCCCGGGAACGGCGCAGGATCGCCCAGGACGTCCACGACCTCATCGGATACAGCCTGTCCGCGATCACCGTCAAGGCCGAGCTGGCCACCCGCGACCCCGCCCGCTCCGGGACCGAGCTGGCCGGCGTCGTCACCGTGGCCCGCGCCGCGCTCGCCGACCTGCGGGCCATTCCCGGGGACGGCGAACCCGGGCTCGGGCTGCGCGCCGAGCTGGCCTCTGCCCGCGAGGTCCTCGAGGCCGCCGGCGCGGCCGTGGAGATCGACGCCGATCGGCCGCCGCTGCTCCCCGAGGCCGACGCCCTGCTCGCCGTCGTGGTCCGCGAGGCGGTCACCAACGTCCTGCGGCACAGCCGGGCCCGCCACGTGACGATCGCCCTGTCCGCCCGCGACGACCTCGTACGGCTGCGCGTGGACAACGACGGCGTCACCGGCGACCCCGCCGAGCCAGGCCACGGCGTCACCGGCGACCCCACCGAACCCGGGCAGGCCGTCTCCGGTGGCCCCGCCGGACCCGGGCAGGACGTCACCGGTGGCCCCGCCGAGCACGGGCAGGGCGTCGCCAACCTCACGACCCGGCTCGCCGCCCGGGGCGGCCGCCTCACGACCGCCTCCCGGGATCGCCGCTTCCGGCTCGACGTGACCCTGCCCATGGGGCCACCCGTGGTCGTCGCGGAGAGAGAGCATTGACCCGGATGTCACATTCGCGGGGGCTACGACGTCTTGTCTGTGTAGACGCGGCGTACCGAACAGCGAGGTGAGCCCCTTGATCCCCAACACCGATCCCAGCGCCTGGCGGATCGTCATGGACGCCAGCGAGGCGACGCTTTCGAGCGGCCACGAGACCCGTGACTTCGACGGCTCCTTCTATCTGAGCCCGGACGAGTCGCTGGCGGGCTTCACGCTGCGGCTCTCGCTGCCCGGGGCGCCCGAGCTCCTGTGGGAGTCGGCGAGTCTGGAGGGCGGGACCGAGGTCCGCGGGAGCAGCCTGCTGCACCTGGGCCGCCGGACGGCACGGGCCGACGTGTCGGGCTTCTGCGCACGGGTGCCCGTGGGGCTGACCGGGAGCTCGTACCTGAAGATCGTCCTGACGGCGACGTTCTCGCCGCTGCGGCTGCGCTGGCCGGGGTGGCGGGTGCGGCCGGTGACGCTGCGGCTGTTCAGCGAGATCCGCCCCACCGTGCTCCGGTCCAGGTGACTCTGGACGCTTCGTAAATGTACGAAGCGTCACGGCACGCCGCGCGATCCCGACTAACCTGCCGTTTCATGACGTACGGCCCCCAGCAGCAGCCACCGTTCAACGCCCCCTATCCCCCGCAGCAGCACCCCGCCTTCGCGCCGCCCCCCGTGGTGATCGACGTCGGCGGCGACGCCAAGGTGAAGGCGCTGATCGGCGGCTCCGTCGCGGGCGTCATCGGGCTCATGGCGATCTTCTCGGCGCTCACCGGGCAGACGACGGGCGGCTCGGGCTCCGCCGTCGCCGTCCTGGTCATCGGGCTGGTCTTCCTGTTCATCGGGCTGCTGCCGATCATCACCTGGCGCAAGCTCAGCCGGCCGCGCAAGCTCGTCTTCGACGGCTACGGCGTGCGCTGGGACGACCCCCAGGGCCGCCCGTGGGCGGCCCCGTGGGCCGAGTTGTCCGGGGTGGGCATCTCGCGTACGCGGCAGCCCCGCGTCAAACCGGCCGACTACATCATGCGCAAGACGATGGTCCGCCTCGACCTCTTCCCCGCCGACCCGGGCTTCCGCTCGCGCCATCCGGACATGGAGCACCTGTGGGAGTTCCACACGGTCAAGAACGGCTACCGGCTCCCGCTGGGCTCGAACCCCAAGTACATCCCGGTCATCGAGCACGCGATGCGGCAGTACCGTCCGGCGATCTACCTGGGGATCCGCGACGAGGGCTTCATGGTCGGCCTGGTCTGAGGAGATCAGCCGAAGTCCAGGAAGACGGTCTCCTTGTCGCCCTGCAGATGGATGTCGAACCGGTAGAGGCCCGCCCGCTCCTCCACGGGCACCAGCGTCCGCCCGCGTTCGGGGGGCAGCGAGCCGAGGAAGGCGTCCGGGGTGAAGTAGATGCGGGTGTAGAGGTGGTGGAGCAGGCCGCGGGCGAACACGCAGACGCTGAGGTAGCCGTTGCCGGGCGGGAGCGTGCGCAGGGCCCAGCCGCCGTCGGCGTCGGTGGCCACCCGGCCGAAGCCGGTGAAGCCGACGCCGCTCCTGCCGAGCAGCGCGCCGCTGACCTGGTCGCGCCGCAGGGTGCCCGGCGCGCCTTCGAGGTTGCCGGACGGGTCGGCCTGCCAGAACTCCAGCAGCGCGTCGGGCACCGGCTCGCCCGCGCCGTCGTAGACGTACCCGTGGACGGTGATCCCGCCTTCGGCGACGTCGCCGCCGCGGGGGATCGGCAGCGCGAAGCCGTAGAACGGGCCCACGGTCTGCGAGGGGGTGGGGTTCATCGGCCCTCCTCCATCCAGGTCGCGGCGGGGCCGTCCAGCACGATGTCCCACCGGTAGCCCAGCGACCACTCCGGCACGGACAGGTCGTGGTCGTAGGCGGAGACCAGCCGCTGCCTGGCCCGCTCGTCGGTGACGGAGCCGAGCACGGGGTCGTACGGGAACAGCGGGTCGTTCGGGAAGTACATCTGCGTGACCAGCCGCTGCGTGAACGCCGTGCCGAACACCGAGAAGTGGATGTGCGCGGGCCGCCAGGCGTTGACGTGGTTGCGCCACGGGTACGCGCCGGGCTTGATCGTGGTGAAGGCGTAGCGGCCCTCGTCGTCGGTCAGGCAGCGGCCCACGCCGGAGAAGTTGGGGTCGAGCGGCGCGGGATGGTCGTCGCGCTGGTGGAGGTAGCGGCCCGAGGCGTTGGCCTGCCAGACCTCCACGAGCTGGCCGCGTACCGGGCGGCCGTCGCGGTCCAGCACCCGCCCCTGGACGGTGATCCGCTCGCCGAGCGGCTCGCCGGCGTGCTGCCTGGTCAGGTCCGCGTCGAACGGGGCGACGTCGGCGACGCCGAAGACCGGTCCGGCCAGCTCCGCGGCCTCCGGGTCCTTCAGCGCGACGAGCGGCTGCTTCGGGTGGCGCAGCAGGCTGCTGCGGTAGGGGGCGAAGTCGCGATCGGGATGGTTCGCCTCCTCGCCCGAGCGGGCTTGGTGGAGGTCGGCGATCTCGCGGTCGATGTCGGCTTGGGTGAGGGGTGGGGTCATCTGCGGCTACCTTTCCAGGACGAGGGCCAGGCCCTGGCCGACACCGATGCAGAGGGACGCGAGCCCGGTGCCGGACCCGGCCGCGGCGAGCCGGTGGGCCAGGGTGCCGGTGATGCGGGCGCCGGAGGCACCGAGCGGGTGTCCCAGGGCGATGGCGCCGCCGTCGGGGTTGACGATGGCGGGGTCGAGGTCGGGCAGCTCGGCCAGGCAGCCGAGCACCTGCGCGGCGAACGCCTCGTTCAGCTCGGCGCTCGCCAGGTCGCCGAACCCCCTGCCCGCCCTGGCCAGGGCCTTGCGCGAGGCTTCGACCGGGCCGAGCCCGAAGTGGCGGGGTTCGAGGGCACTGGCCGCGCCGGCGACGATCCTGGCCAGGGGCTCGCGGCCGCGCAGCCCCGCCTCGTCGGTCAGCAGCAGGGCCGCCGCGCCGTCGTTGAGCGGCGAGGAGTTGCCCGCGGTGACCGTGCCGCCCTGGCGGAAGACGGGCTTGAGCCGGGCCAGCTTGTCCGGGCCGGTGTCCTCGCGGATGCCCTCGTCCCTGGTCAGGCCGCCGATGGGGACGATCTCGCGTTCGAACGATGCCTTGGCCGCCTTCTGGTGGCTGGCCAGCGCGTACGCGTCCTGCTCGGCCCTGGCGACGCCGTGCAGGTCGGCGATCAGCTCGGCGCCCTCGCCCAGGGGCACGGTGTGCTCGGCGGGCATCCTCGGGTTGACCAGCCGCCAGCCGAGCGTCGTGGAGACCAGCTCCTGGCCGCCGGCCGGGAACGCCTTGTCCGGTTTGGGCAGCACCCACGGGGCGCGCGTCATCGACTCCACGCCGCCGGCGATCACCGTGGAGGCGTCGCCGAGGGCGATCATGCGGTACGCCTGGATGACGGCCTCCATGCCTGAGCCGCACAGCCGGTTCACGGTCACGCCCGGAGTGGTCACGGGCAGGCCGGCGAGCAGCGCGGCCATGCGGGCGACGTTGCGGTTCTCCTCGCCCGCGCCGTTGGCGTTGCCCAAGATCACCTCGTCGGGGGCCTCCACGTCGTTGCGCTCGGCGACGGCCTTGACGACGTGGGCGGCCAGGTCGTCGGGGCGGATGCCGGACAGCGCCCCGCCGTATCGGCCGAAGGGCGTGCGGACGGCGTCCACGATGTAGACGGTGTTCATACGGCTACCTCCGCTTCCGTGCGGTCGCGCAGTTCGGCCACGCTCACTCCGGGCGCGGTCTCGACCAGCCTCAGCCCCGCCCCGGTGACGTCGAGGACGCCGAGGTCGGTGATGATCCGGTGCACGCACTCCTTCCCCGTGAGGGGCAGCGAGCACTCCTTGACGATCTTCGGCGTGCCGTCCTTGGCGGTGTGATCCATGATCACGATGACCCGGCCCGCGCCGTGGACCAGGTCCATCGCCCCGCCCATGCCCTTGACCAGCCTGCCGGGCACCATCCAGTTCGCCAGGTCGCCCTTCGCCGAGACCTGCATCGCGCCCAGCACCGCCACGTCGATGTGCCCGCCCCTGATCATCCCGAACGACAGCGACGAGTCGAAGAACGCCGCGCCCGGGAGCACGGTCACGGTCTCCTTGCCGGCGTTGATCAGGTCGGGGTCCAGCGCGTCGGGGGCGGGGTAGGGGCCGACGCCGAGGATGCCGTTCTCCGAGTGCAGGATCACGTCCACGTCGGGCGGCAGGAACGACGGGATGCGGGTGGGCAGCCCGATGCCGAGGTTGACGTAGTCGCCGTCGCGCAGCTCGCCCGCCGCCCGCGCGACCATCTCGTCCCTGGTCCAGCTCATGAGGTGGTGCTCCCTTCCCGTGCCGGAGGCGCGGAGATGGTGCGCCGTTCGATTCCCTTGTCGGCGGCCTGCTCGGGGGTCAGGACGAGGACCCGCTGGACGAACACGCCGGGCAGGTGCACCTCGTCCGGCTCCAGCTCGGTCAACTCCTCGACCTCGGCGACCGTGACCCGGCCGGCCATCGCGGCGAGGGGGTTGAAGTTGCGGGCGGCCTTGTTGAAGACCAGGTTGCCGTGCCGGTCCCCCTTGGCGGCCCGCACGAGCGCGAAGTCCGTGGTGATGCTGTGCTCCAGCACGTACGCGCGGCCGTCGAACTCGCGGACCTCCTTCGGCGGCGAGGCCACCGCGATCGAGCCGTCCGGGTTGTGGCGCAGCGGCAGGCCGCCGTCGGCGACCGGCGTGCCGACCCCGGCCGGGGTGTAGAAGGCGGGGATGCCGGCGCCGCCCGCGCGCAGCCGCTCGGCCAGGCTGCCCTGCGGGGTCAGCTCCACCTCCAGCTCCCCGGCGAGGTACTGGCGGGCGAACTCCTTGTTGTCGCCGATGTAGGAGGCGGTCACGCGGGCGATGCGGCCGGCCGCCAGCAGGACGCCGAGGCCGCCGCCGTCCACCCCGCAGTTGTTCGACACCACGCCGATCCCCCGCACACCGGTGTTGTAGAGGGCCTGGATCAGGACGTTGGGGATGCCGCTGAGCCCGAAGCCGCCGACCGCGAACGTCGCGCCGTCCGACACGCCGGCCAGCGCCTCCTCCGCGGTCGCGACCACCTTGTCTCTCCGCACGACGCTCCATCCGTTGGGGAGTGTTCGCATAGTGAACATTAGTTCACTATTGTGATGTCGAGTATGCGTACGTGACCGTGCTCGTGTCAAAGTGCCTTGGCGGAGCGGAGGAGGGCCGGATGGAGCCAGCGGGGACCCTGGAACGCGGCCTGGCCGTGCTGCGGGCGCTGACGGCGGACCCTGTCGGAGGGCGGGACGGTCGCGCGCGCTCCGCGCGGATGCGCGCCACCGACCTCGTGCGCGCCACCGGGCTGGCCAGGTCCACGGTCGACCGTGTGCTGGCCACCCTGGTCCACCTCGGCCACGTCCGCGCCGAGGGGCGCGACCTGCTGCCCGCGCCGCGCCTGATGGAGCTGGGCGAGGCGTATCTCGCCTGCGGCGGCCTGCGCGACCCCCTCGCGCCGCTGGCCCGGCGGCTCGCGGAGGAGCTGGACGAGTCCGTGTCGCTGGCCGTCGGCGACGGTGACGGGGTGCGCTTCATCGGCCAGTTCACCCGCAGGCGCACCATGTCGGTCGCCTTCCGGGTGGGCGACCTGCTGCCCGCCGACCGCTGCGCGGCGGGCCTGGCCCTGCTCGACCCCGCCGCGCCGTGGGCCGAGGACGACCAGCTCATCGAGCCGGGCCTGGTCGCGGTCGCGGTGCCCGTACGCGACCCGGGGCGGCAGGCGGTCTGCGCGGTCAGCGTCGTCAGCCACACCAGCCGGCACACCGCCGCCAGCCTGCGCGACAACGCGCTCCCCCGGCTGCGCGAGACGGTCGCGGCCATGGAGGCGGCCCTGACCGAGCCGGCGACCCGGCCCCCGCTGGCCGCCAGCACGGACCTGTCACGTGCCGCGAAGGATGAGCTGGGCAGCGGATATCTGCAGTCGCTGGCCCGTGGCCTGGCCGTGCTGGTGTCACTCGGCTCGGCCCGCGGCGGGCTGAGCCTGGCCGACGCCGCCAAGACCACGGGGCTCCCGCGCGCCACCGTGCGGCGATCGCTGCAGGTGCTGACCCGGCTGGGCTACGTGGCCTGCCACGACTCCCGCTTCGCCGTGCTGCCCAAGGTGATGGAGCTGGGCTACGCCGCCCTGTCGGAGCGCACCTTCGGCGAGGTCGTCCAGCCGCACCTGGCCGACCTGGTGGCCCGCGTCCACGAGTCGGCCTCGGTCGGGGTGCTGTCGGGCGACGACGTCCTGTACGTGGCCCGCGTGCCCACCGTGAGCATCATGACCGTCAACATCACGGTCGGCACCCGCTTCCCCGCGTACGCCACCTCGATGGGGCGGGTGCTCCTGGCCGACCAGCCCGGGGAACGGCTGGCCGCCGTCGCGCCCGAGCCGCTGACCCGCCACACCATCACGGCGCCGGACCGGCTGAGGGCGGCCGTCCGGCAGGCCGCCAAGGACGGCTACGCGCTGGTGGACCAGGAGCTGGAGGAGGGGGTCCGGTCGATCGCCGTGCCGGTCCTGGGACGGGACGGGCGGGTGGTCGCGGCCGTCAACGTCGCCACCCACGCCAGCCGGGCCACCCGCGCCGACCTGCTCCGCGACGTGCTGCCGGCCCTGACCGAGACGGCCGCCAGGATGTCGGCCGACCTCCTGCACGTCCCCGCGACGCCGTGATCGGCGGCTCCAGCGACGAACGCGACGTGCGCGGCCTCAGCCGCGCTCGGCGCGCTCGCCGCGGGCCATCCGGTAGAGCCCGTACGCGGCCTCGATCGCGCCGAGCACCATCATGACCACGCCGACCTTCGACGGGGTGAACACGACGATCTCGATGTCGAGCCCGAACAGCCACAGCGCCAGCCCGATGACGAAGACCACCAGTCCGGTGAGGAACGTCCTGCGGGCGGCAGTCATGGGGACCTCTTTCGATCAGAGCCGTTTCCCGCAACGCTAGCGACGGCCCTGACCGCGGGTCTTCCTGCCCGCTGAGGAGATCGGCGTACATCTTTCGGGTGACGCGGCGCGGCGGCCCGTTCCTCCCTCCGCCGCGCACCGCGCGATCGTCACCCGCGAACGCCCGTCGCCCCTCGGGCCGGCGAGATCAGGCCGTACATCACCAGGGCGCAGAGCGCGATCGCGATCACCGACCAGAGAGGGAAGGCCACCATGAAGGCGAAGTGGCCGATCATCGCGAGCCCGGCCAGGGCGACCCCGGCCCAGCGGGCCCACATCATCCCGGCCAGCACGCCGAGCCCCACCGCGAACTGCAGGACACCGATCACCAGCCAGACCCAGCCCCATGCGGTGTAGTTCCACACCAGCAGGTGGCCGCCGGGCGTGACGAAGAAGTACGTCTTGAACAGGGCTATGACGCCTTCGATGATGTTGAAGATCCCCAGCACCAGCGAGAGCGTGCCGGCGAACCCGAGCCAGCCCGAATAGCCACCACCATGGAATGCGAACGGTGACGTCGAGGTCGTCATGATCGTCTCCTTCCCGGCGCGTTGAGGCCCCGGACCTCGTCTGCACCCATGCCCGTAATGTCTAAAGACAAAATCCCGCCGGGCAAAGCTATGCCCGCATATCCGCAAAGAGCAGCACCATTCACCCCCGCACTTTCCCCAATATTTCCGGAAAATGGGGATTTGCTTGGCAGACGCCACCGCGCAAGAAGCGACAAAGTGCGAGGGATACCCTCACCGAATAATGTGTGAGGGGAGGCTCGGTCACCGGCGGCGTGGTGATCCGAGCGCCGGAGCCGTTGGAGCATTGATGACCACAACCGCACCGAACGTTTCATGCCACCTTCCGGCCGAGCTCAACAGCTTCATCGGCCGGCGGCACGAAATCGCCGAGGTCAAGCGGCTGCTGTCCGATGCCCGGCTGGTGACGCTGATCGGCGTCGGCGGTGTCGGCAAGACCCGCCTGGCCATGCGCGTCGGGTTCGACCTGCGGCGCAGCTATCCCGACGGCGTGTGGCTGGTCGAGCTCGCGGCGCTGGAGAGCCCGGAATTGCTGGTGCAGTCGGTGATGGAATTCCTGGAAATCCAGGACCGTTCCGTACGCCCGCCCATCGAGGTGCTCACGGATCATCTGCGTGACAAGAAAATGCTCCTCATCCTCGACAACTGCGAGCACCTGCTGGACGAATGCGCCTCGGTGGCCGAGACGCTCATGCGCGCCGCGCCCGGTCTGCGGATCCTGGCCACCAGCAGGCAGCCGCTCGGCGTCGTGGGCGAGCAGATGATGGCCGTCCCGCCGCTGCCCATGCCGGATTTCGACATTTCGCGGTCGTCCACGGATTCGCTGAAACAGTTCGACGCGATCCGGCTGTTCGCCGACCGGTCCCAGTCCGTGCTGCCGGGCTTCGAGATCACCGACGACAACCAGGACAGCGTGGCGCGGATCGTGCGGCGGCTGGACGGCATCCCGCTGGCCATCGAGCTGGCGGCCGTCCGGCTGCGGGCGATCTCCGTGGAGCAGCTGCTGGCCCGGCTGGACGACCGGTTCCGGCTGCTCACGATGGGGGCGCGCACCGCGCTGCCCCGCCAGCAGACGCTGCGGGCGCTGATCGACTGGAGCTACGCCCTCTGCACCGAGCAGGAGCGGCTGCTCTGGACCCGGCTTTCGGTGTTCTCCGGCGGTCTGGACCTGGAGGCGGCCGAGCACGTGTGCTCCGGCGACGGCATCGACCCCGACGAGATCGTCGACCTGGTGGTCGGCCTGGTGGGCAAGTCGGTGCTGGCCCGCGAGGGCGACCAGACCACGGTGCGCTACCGGCTGCTGGAGACGATCCGCCAGTACGGCCGTGACCGGCTGCGCGAGTCGGGCGAAGAGGCGGAGCTGAGGGCCAGGCACCGCGACTGGTTCCAGGACCTCGCGAGCCGCGGGCAGCGGGAGTGGTTCGGCCCCGACCAGGTGGCCTGGTTCAGGCGCCTGCGTGCCGAGCACGGCAACATCCGCACCGCGCTCGACTACTGCCTCACGACGCCGGGCGAGGCGGAGCGCGGCCTGGCCATCGCCACGTCGCTGCGGTTCTACTGGATCGGGAGCGGCTCGCTGCGGGAGCCGCGCGACTGGCTCGACCGCCTGCTCGCCGCGGACCCGGCGGCAGGGTCCGCGGCAGGGCCCGCGGACGGCTCAGGGCCGGGCTCGGCGGCGGGAGGCGAGCCGTCGATCGTCCGTGCCAACGCCCTGTGCGTCAACGCGCGGCTGGCGGTCCTGCAGAGCGACTTCGCGCTGGCGGCGGACACGCTCACCGAGGTCCGCGAGCTGGCGAAGAAGCTCGACGACGCGGCGATCCTCGCCGAGATCTCCTACGTCTCCGGCCTCGCGACCCTGATCCAGCGCGATCTCACCGGCGCGGCGGCCCTGCTGGAGGAGGCGGTGGCCGGCTACCGCGAGGTGGACGCGCGGATGGGGGTGGTGAACACGCTGCTGTACCTGGCCACCGCGTACTCGCTCCTCGGCCGTTCCGACGAGGCCGTCCCGCGCTTCAAGGAGGGCCTGGAGATCTGCGAGGGCCGCGAGGACAACTGGTTCACGTCGTACACGCTGTGGGTGTACGCGCTCGAGATCTGGCGGCAGGGCGACGTGGCGCGGGCGGTCGAGATGGAGCGCCAGGCCATCCGGCTCAAGGAGCCCTTCGACGACCGGCTGGGCACCGCCCTGTGCATAGAGGCGCTGGCGTGCATGGCCGCCGACGGCACGCCCGAGCGGTCCGCCGTGCTGTTCGGGGCCTCGCAGGAGCGCTGGCGGTCGTTCGGCGCGCCCCCGTTCGGCTATCTGTCCGGCCTGCACGAAGCCTCCGAGGCGCTGGCGCGCGAGCGCCTGGGCGAGGAGGAGTTCGAGGCCGCCTTCCGCCGGGGCACCGAGCTCACCCCGGCCGACGCACTCGCGTACGCGATGTGCCAGAACGTGAAGCCGGCCAAGCCCGCGGCGGCGGCCCAGTCCTCGCCGCTCACCCGGCGGGAGATGGAGATCGCCCGGCTCGTCGCCCAGGGCATGACCAACAAGGCCATCGCCTCCGCGCTGGTGATCGCCCAGCGTACGGCGGAGGGCCACGTCGAGCACATCCTGACCAAGCTCGGGTTCAACTCGCGGGCCCAGATCGCGGCCTGGGTCGGCGAGCAGGGCCATGACCTTCCCGGGAGCGCCCCATGACGTCCGGCGCCGGTGTTCTGACCGACCAGTCCACCTTTGTCGGGCGGACGCGGGAGCTGTCCGCGGTGCGGAAGCTGCTGGGCAGGTCCCGCCTGCTCACCCTGACGGGCGCGGGCGGGGTCGGCAAGACCCGGCTGGCGCTCAGGGCGGCGGAGCTGCTGCGAGAGGTGTACCAGGACGGGGTGGAGGTGGTCGAGCTGGCCACCCTGGAGACGGGCGACCTGCTGGAGTCGGAGGTCGCCACGGCGCTGGGGCTGCGCGACGTGCGCCGCGACCCCATGGGCGTGCTGGTCGACTACCTGTCCGGCAAGCGGATGCTGCTGGTCCTGGACAACTGCGAGCACCTGAGCGCGGTCTGCGCCCGGTTCGTGGAGCGGCTGCTGCAATCCGCGCCCCGGGTGCAGGTCCTGGCGACCAGCAGGCAGACGCTGCGGGTCTCCGGCGAGCAGGTGCTGATGGTCGCTCCCCTGCCCACCCCCGACTGCGAGCACACGGTCCGGGAGGTCGGCCGGCACGACTCCGTGCGGCTGTTCGTGGAGCGCGCGGCGGGCGCCGTGCCCGGCTTCCGGCTGAACGCGCGCAACGTGGCGCCCGTGGCGCGGCTGGTCCGGCGTCTGGAGGGCATCCCGCTGGCGATCGAGCTGGCCGCGGTCCGGCTGCGCTCCATGCCGCTCGAACACCTGGCGCGGGAGCTGGAGGAGCGGTTCGACGTGCTGGCCGCGAAGACTCCCGCCGCCCTGCCCCGCCACCAGACGATGCGCGCGACCATGGAGTGGAGTTTTCGCCTCTGCTCGGCCGGGGAGCGGCGGCTGTGGGCGCGGCTGGGGATGTTCCCGTCCGGGGCCGACCTGGAGACCGCCGAGGCGGTGTGCTCCGGCGACGGCATCGACCGCTTCGACGTGCTCGATCACCTGTCCGGGCTGGTGGACAAGTCGGTCCTGATCAGGGACGGGTCCCGGTACCGCATGCCGGAGCCCCTGCGCGCGTACGGCTGCGAGCAGCTGCCGTCCGCCGAGGCGCGGCGGCTGCGCCGCCGCTACGTCGAGCACTACCGGGACCTGGTGGAGGAGCACCGGATCGACCGGATGGCGCCCGAGCAGCTGGACCGGTATCTGCTCCTGCAGCGGGAGCTGCCCAACATCCGCGTCGCCCTGGAGATGTGCCTGAGCGAGCCGGCCCTGGCTCCGGTGGAGCTGGCCGCCGCGACGGCGATGTGGTGCTTCTGGCTCCTGGCCGGGTCGTTCGCCGAAGGCCGCTACTGGCTGGGACGCGGCCTGGAGCTGGTGCCGGAGAGCGACCGGTGCCGTGGGATGGCGATCTGGGCCGACTGCCTGCTCTCCCTGCGCCAGGGCCAGGCCGAGATCACCAGGCGGCGGCTGGAGGAATTCGTCGCCTTCGCCCGCCGGATGGGCGACGAGCTGCTCATCGCGCGCGGCCTCCGCAGCTCGGGCGTCGCGGCGTTCCTCACCGGCGACGCGCAGCGCGGCCTGGCGCTGATGCGGGAGTCCCTCGCCCTCCACGAGGGCCGGGACGACATCGACGGCGTCATGTTCAACCTCTACGTCGGGGCCGCGTACGGCTCGAACGAGATCCCCCGCCAGGCCGCCGAGTTCGGCGAGCGGCTCCTGGCCCTGTGCGAGGAGCGGCACGCCCTGGTCTTCCGCGCGTACGCGCAGCTCGCGCTGGGCGTCGCGTACTGGAATCTGGGCGACCGCCCGCGTGCCGAGGCGTTGCTGACGGCGGCCACCGAGTTCACCGGGGGGATCAACGACCGGTGGTGCCTCACCCAGTGCCTGGAGGTGCTGGCGTGGCTCGCGGGCGCGCGGGGCGAGCACGAACGGGCCGCCGAGCTGCTGGGGGCGGCGCACGTGATGTGGCAGGCGGTGGGCACCTCGCCGGAGTGGATGAGCTACCACGCGAGCTGGCACCAGCTCTGCACCGAGCAGGCCCGCGCGGCACTGGGCCGCTCGGCGTTCGCGACGGCGTTCCGCCAGGGGTCGCGGCTCGGGCAGCGGCGCGCCGTGAGCTACGCGGTGAGCGGCTCGCGATCGCGGCGGAAGGGCGGGGGCTCTGGGGCACCCGTCACGACGGGCGCAGGAGGCCGGCGGCCACCGCTGACAGGCACGTCTCCAGCCGGGTGACGATGGCGGGCGCCCCGGCCGTGTCGATCCGGCAGCAGTAGAGGAAGCGTACGAGGGGCTCCCCGGCGATGGGGCGGGCCACGACGCCGGCCACCGGGTCCGTGAGCGCCAGCGCGGGCAGCACGGCGATGCCGAGCTCGTGGGCGACAAGCTGCAGCACCGTCCTGAAGTCGTCGCCGACGAAGGCGAGCCGCGCCCGCAGGCCGGCGGAGCGGGCCGGCTCCGCGAGCGGGCCGAGCTGGGTGCCGGTGACGGGGGTGCCGATCCACGGCTCGTCGGCCAGGTCTGCCAGGCTCAGCGACGCCCGCCCCGCCAGGGCGTGGCCGACGGGGAGCACGACCATGACCGGGTCGCGGCCGATCAGCGAGCGCCGCAGGCCCGGTGGCGGCGGCAGGGGGAACCAGTCGTAGTCGAAGGTGACCGCGAGGTCGATGTCGCCGCGGAGCAGCCGCTGGTAGCCGTCCTCGGTCTCGTACTGATTCAGCGTGACGCGCACGCCCGGGTAGGCGCGGCGGAACGCGGCCAGGGCCGGAGGGACGATGCCGGCCGCCGCGGAGACGAAGGCGCCCAGCCGTACCTCGCCCGACAGCCCGGCGTCCAGGGCCTCCAGCTCCGTGCGGGCCCGGGTCATCGCCGCCCGGACCGCCCCTTCGGCCCGCAGGAGGACGGCGCCGGCGGCGGTGGCGCGCACGGGACGGCGGTCGAGGAGGCGCAGGCCCGCCCGCCGTTCGAGGTCGGCGATCTGCTGGGAGACGGCCCCCTGCGTGTAGCCGAGCTCCTCGGCGGCCGCCGCGAACGAGCCGAGCCTGACGACCGCCTCCAGCGTGGCGAGGAGGCGGGGCTCCAGTTGTCCGGGCACGAACATTAGCGTACCTAATGTTGGCCTTAGCAGACTTTGCTGGTACTTATCCGCAGGCTGGTGGAGCATGGGAGACACGCCGCCGGAAGAAGGGTTTCCCACCATGGATCTCGCCGCCCTCGACGCGCTGGTCGATCGGCTGCCGCGCAAGCGGATCGGCTTCTACCCGACGCCCTTCCACCGCCTGGACAATCTGTCGGCCGCCTACGGGGCCGGCTTCTTCCTCAAGCGGGAGGACCTGGCGGGGCCCGGCACCATCAGCGGGAGCAAGACCCGCCTGGCCGAGTTCGTCATCGGCCAGGCCCTGGCGGAAGGCGTCACGCACATCATCACGCAGGGCGTCTACCTGACGAACTCCGGGATGCAGTTCGCCGCGGCCTGCCGGGCCGCCGGGCTCACGCCGATCCTCTTCCTCACCCGGGACGAGGGACGCCACGGGGAGCTCGCGGAGTATCGCGGGAACCTGCTGCTGAGCAAGATCATGGATGTGGAGACGCACTACCTGCCCACCCGGGGCGGCGCCTACTGGGACACGCCCGACGAGCAGCGGCGCATCGTCGACGCGATGAACGCCCGCCAGGCCGAGCTCGCGGCGCAGGGGCACAGGGCGCTGATCGTGCCCACCGGCGGGGCCCACCCCTACGGCTTCGTGGCGCACACGCTGACCTTCACGGAGATGATCCAGCAGGCCGGGGCGTCCGGGGTCCGGCTCGACTACCTCTACCACACCGCGGGCACGGGCACGGCGCTGCCGGGGCTGATCGCGGCGAAGCTGATGACGGGGAGCCCGGTCGTCATCCGCTCCATCGCGATCTGCGACTACCGGCCCGGGAACTGGATCAACGTCGAGGTGATCGTCGACCGCGTGAAGCACATCCTCAAGCTGCTCGAAGTCCCGGTCCCCGCCGACGAGGTCATCCGCGCCGAGATCGACGTCGACGAGCGGTTCATCGGCGAGGACTACGCGGTGCCCTCCCCGGAGGGGGTGGCCGCCATCAAGGAGCTCGCCAGGTCGGACGGGGTGTTCATCGGCCCCGTCTACACGGGCAAGGGCTTCGCGGGGCTCCTCGACCACGTGCGCTCGGGGCGGGTCGAACCGGGCCGGAACGTGGCCTTCCTGCACACCGGGGACACCGCCAACCTGTTCGAGATCCCGCAGGTCGTCGGCGACGTGGCCGGTGCCCGGTCCCTGTGAGTCCCGTGGGGGTCAGGAGCGCGGCGACAGGCGGAAGACGCGCAGCTCTCGGCCGGAGCGCTCGGTATAGCCCTGGTACAGCGGCCAGAAGCGGGTGAGCGCCTGCCAGGCCTGCTCGCGGTCGGCCCCGGCCAGCAGGGCGGCCGTGACGGGGATGACGCGCCCGCGGAAGGTCACGGTGGCCTGCGGGGTCTTGAGCAGGTTGCCGCTCCAGGCGGGGTGGTGCTCCCTGCCGAAGTTGCTGCCGACCACGAGGAACGTGCCGCCGTCCTCGGGCAGGCAGGCCAGCGGGCTCTCGCGGGGCTGCCCGGACTTGCTGCCGGTCGTGGTGAGCAGCAGGTGGGGGATCATCTGGTCCCCCATGAGCACGCGGCCGCCGGTCACCCGGTTGACGAAACGATCAAGAGGCGGCACGATCTTGGGCGCGACCCGGGCGAAGCCCCTCGTGCCGGCGAGCCACTGGAAGAACGGGCGCAGCGCGCTGCTGACGCGTGCCATGAACCCGCCACTGGACTGCTGCTGCTCGACCACGGTGACCTCGCGTCCTCGTTGCGCCGCCGACGGGGGCCAAGAATACTTCCCAACCAAGCGATTGGTCTACTCGGCCCCGCCGTCGGTGCGGGCCGGCCGGTCGATCCGGTAGACGTAGTGGGCGGGCCCGTGGATCGGGTTGTCGGGCTCGAGCTCGCCTTCGGCCACCCGGCGCAGCCCGGCCTTCTCCAGCGCCCGCCACGACGCGCGGTTGGCCGCCGAGACGGGGACCAGCACGCAGGACGCGCCGGGGATCTCCGCCCAGGTCCGCTCGATCACCGCGCGGATCATCGCCGGCCCCAGCCCCCGGCCGACCTGGGCGGGATCGCCGATCAGGTAGTCGATGCTCACCGCGCCGCCGGGCACCGGGGTGACCCCCTCCAGCTCTGCCACGTAGGCGGGGTAGTCCGCGTACCGCGACCGCTGGACCAGGCCGAACGGCCGGCCGTCGAGGAACACCAGCAGATCCTCCGATGGCTCCTCCCCGCGGGCGGCGGGGCCGAAGTCGCGAGTCACCGCCTCCATCGAGGTCTCGTGATTCCACCACAGCGCCACGTGCGGCTGCTCCAGCCACGTACGCAGCAGGGGGAAGTCCTCCTGGCCGAGCCGACGCCATGTGATCATCAGAACGCTCCGGGGGTGTGCTGCCGGCGGTATTGACGCGCTCCTCGGGCTGAAGCCTGAGAATTCTGGCCTGTGCCGCTGTTCACGCAGCGGCGCTTCCACGGCTTCCTGCTTCGTCGGCCTGCGCCACCGCGAACGGTGGTCTTACCTGACCTCCACAGGCGTTTAGCCTCTCCGCCCGTCCGGCGGCGAGGATGTTGATCGCGGCGTTGACATCCCGGTCGTGCTGCGCGCCGCAGGCGCAGGTCCATGCACGCACGTGCAGCGGCATGGACTCGGCCACAGCTCCGCAGCCCGAGCACAGTTTCGAGCTCGGGAAGAACCGGCCCACCTTCGCGAAGATTCGCCCGTACAGCTTCGCCTTGTACTCCAGCATGGTCACGAACGCCGACCATCCGGCATCATGCACGCTCTTGGCCAGCCTCGTGCGGGCGAGCCCCTTGACCGCCAGGTCCTCCACATACACCGCTTGGTTCTCGCGGATCAGCGTGGTGGACAACTGGTGGTGGAACTCGCGCCGTGCATCGGCGGCCTTCGTGTGCTGCCGTGCCACCCGCAGCCGGGCCTTGGCCCGATTCTGTGATCCCTTCTGCTTGCGCGACAACGCCCGCTGGAGCTTCTTGAGTTTCTTCTCCGCGCGGCGCAGAAACTTCGGCGAATCAATCTTCCGGCCGTCCGACAGGACCGCGAAGTGGCCCAGGCCCAGGTCGATCCCGGTCTCTGCGTCTGCCTCAGGCAGGACGGCCTCGTCCATGCTGACCACGAACGAGGCGAAGTATCGCCCGGCGGTGTCCTTGATGACCGTCACGCTCGACGGCTGCGACGGCAGATCTCGCGACCAGCGGACCGAGATATCCCCGATCTTCGGCAGCCGCAGCTTCCCACCTGAGGTGATGGCGAAGCGGGCGTTCTTGGTGAACCGGATCGCCTGCCGGTTGTCCCTGCGGGACCGGAACCGGGGAGGGGCGATCTTCGGCCCTTTCCGCTTGCCGGTGAGCGAGGCGAAGAAGTTACGGAATCCCATGGTGCAGTCCGCCAGGGCCTGCTGCACCACCACGGCGGAGACCTCACCCAGCCACGCCCGCTCCGGACGCCGCTTGGCTTCGGTGATGACTCGGCGCGACAGTTCGCCGTCAGTGATGAACGGCAGGCCCTGATCACGAGCCTGGTTCCGCAGCTCGAGCGCGTCGTTGAACACGACGCGAGCGCACCCGAACGCTTTGGCCAGTTCGATCCGCTGACCGGGGGTTGGGGCAATCCGGAAGGAGTACCGCAGGTGCACTCGATCACCCTGCAGTTGGTTTATGGGCGAGCACGGCGATATCAGGACCGGCAGGCACTGTGTTTTCATGTTGCATGCTCATTTGGTTTTCGTGACCAAGTTCCGGCATCGCGTCTTCACCGACGCGCATCTGACCCGGCTGGAGGAGATCATGCGGTCGGTGTGCGCAGACTTCGAGACCGGCCTGGCCGAGTTCAACGGTGAAGACGACCACGTCCACCTGCTGGTGAACTTCCCGCCCAAGGTGGCCCTGTCCAAGCTGGTCAACAGTCTCAAGGGGGTGTCCTCGCGCCGGATGCGGCAGGAGTTCCCGGAGTTGGCGGCCCACTACTACCAGGGGAGCAAGCTGTGGTCGGGCTCCTACTTCGCCGGATCAGTCGGTGGCGCCCCGATCAGTGTCCTGCGTCAGTACATCGAGCAGCAGAATCGTCCGCTCTGACCCGGGTCGACGCCGGCGCGCCGCGGCTTCAGTCGAGCCGAAGGTACGTCGGCGCCGCCGCCGTGAAGGCGAACTCGGCATCCGTCACGATGCTGACGCTAACAAAGCCTTGCAACCGTCAGCATCTTAATTAAATAGGGGTGGGCAACTCCCCGAACGGGTTCTACCTTGGCGGCCGTGGAGGCATGCACAGGCAGGACCGGGCGGCGGCCGGGGACCTCGACCACCAGGACAGAGATCGTCTCGGCGGCGGCCAGGGCCTTCAGCGCCCGCGGCTACGAGGCCACCAGCATGCGCCAGGTGGCCGCGAACGCCGGCGTGGACCCGGCGCTCGTCCGCCGGTTCTTCGGCGGCAAGGAGCAGCTGTTCAGCGCGGTCGTGACGGCGGCGTTCCAGCCCGAGCGGGCCGTGGTCACGCTCCTGGACGGGCCGCGCGGGTCACTCGGGGAGCGGCTGGCCGGATACGTCCTCGGCCTGCTGGGCGCGGTCGACCAGCCGGGCCCGGTGCTGGGCCTGGTGCGCTCGGCCGCCACGAGTGCGCACGCGGCGGCCCTGATCAGGAAGTTCCTCGCGAACGGCCTGCTCGGCGAGGTCACCGGGAAGCTCGGCGTGGACCGTCCCGAGCTGCGCGCGGGGCTCGCGGCCAGCCAGCTCGTGGGGCTGGTCATCACCCGCTACGCCGTACGGGTGGACGCGCTGGCCGCGTCCGGGGCCGACGAGCTCATCGCGTGGGTGGCACCGACGCTCCAGCGCTACCTCACCGGCCCCGCCCCGTGATCGCGGCTCAGCCGTCCCGGCCCATCGCGGCGGGCCCCGCGGCTCACCCACCCGGGCCCATCGCAGTGGCCCCGCGGCTCAGCCGTCCGGGCTCATCGGGGTGACGCCGAGGGCGAGGAGCAGGTAGTGACGCTGGCGCAGGGTGAGGTCCCCGATGCTGGCGCCGTTGCCGATCCTGCCCCTCCGCAGCACGCGGGTGATCTCGGTGGCGCTACGCCCCGGCAGCGCCCGCAGCACCGTCTCCACGTCGGCGCCGATGGTGGCCAGGTCGGTGCGCGACAGCAGGGCCTCCAGGCCGAGCCGCCCGGCCGCGACGGCCGTGCGCAACTCGCCGGCCGTCATCGGCTCCGGCCCGGTCGACGGCTTGGGCCGGGGCGAGGGCGTACGCGGCTGCGGGGCGGGCGGCCTGCCCGCCAGGCGGGCGGCCGCGACGGGTACGGCCGGAGCGGGCAGTTCGTCGACCAGCATGGTCTGGGCGATGACGAGCAGCCCGCCCACGGCCAGCACGCCCGTGGCCACCACGACGACCTGGCGGCGCGCCAGCCGGCCGCTGGCGCGGGCCATCTGCAGCCCGACCAGCGCGGTACGCAGCAGCACGCCGGTGAGCACGCCCAGCAGGATCGGCACGCTCTGCGGCGGCAGCGGCGCCACGCTGGCCAGCAGGACCCCGGCCGCCGGGCTGAGGCAGGCCAGCGCCAGCCAGGGCGCCAGCGGTTTGCGGGCCAGGTCGAGCATGGCCGTCAGGGCCAGCCCTTCACCGGCCGAGTGGATCATGAGCGCGGCCACGACGATGACCGAGGCGGCCAGCACCAGGGTGGCGCCCTCGATCATGCGGTGCAGGCTCAGTGCGACGGCGGTGCCCACTCCCCCGTACACGGCGGCGCTGACGGCCTGCTCGACCCGCCTGTGCATGCCGGGCGCGTGCCGGGGGCGCCGCCCCACCTCGTGCGGGTGCGCGCACCCATGGCGGGTGAAGTGCGTGATGACGGCGTACCCGAACAGCCCGGCCAGCGCCACCAGCCACACCGGAACGTGCGTCGCGACGGCCTCCCGCCAGGCGTCGGGCATTACGTCGGTCAGGGCGGTGATGAGCATGAGCGCCGAGGCGACGGCCAGCCAGACGCTGATCCGGTCGGCCTTGCGCTGCGCCAGGTGTGCACCGGCCAGCGTGGACAGCGCCACCAGGCCCACGGCGGCCCACACCGTCCAGACCGGCATGACGGCGCCCATGGCCGCGTCGTTCACCGGCGACTGCGGTACTGACCCCCCGAGCGGCAAGAACATGAGACGGCCTTTCTGGCGAGAGTGCGGAGATCGATCACTGGGCCGCGAAGGGGCTGGTGTGCGCTACGTGGGCGGGCGTCGCGACGTCCTCCAGGACCGTGCGCAGCCGGCCCAGCTGGGTGTGCAGGCTGTCCTGCAGTCGCCGGCCGTGGTCGGTGAGAACCGTGTCGAGCTGGTTCAGCTGCTCCTCGATGGCCTCCTGGTAGGCCAGGCGGGCGGTCCGGGTCAGCGCCTCGGCCGCCGCGGCGGCGTCGAGCCTCAGCCGCTCGGCCTCGGCGCTGGCCTCGGCCATGATCTGGCGCGCCTCCTGCCGGGCGTTCTCGACGGTCTCGCGCGCCTCCCGCCGGGCGTCCTCGACGGTCTCGCGCGCGCTCTCCTCCGCGGCTGCCAGCGTGTCGGCCGGGGCCGGGACGGCCGCGGCGAGACGTTGCCGCAGGTGGGCGTTGTCCTGCCAGAGCAGGCCGATCGTGGTCTCCACGGTGGACAGGAACGCGTCCACCTCGGCCAGGTCGTAGCCGGCCCGCAACCGGACCACGCTGAAGACCTGGTGGTGCACGGCGGTGGGGGTCAGCAGGGTGAGCTGGCCCGGACCGGCGGCCTGGGCCGAGACGGCGACGAAGCCGTCGCCGTCGGCGGTGTGGCCGTGCGGGATCGGGAGGCCGTAGACGTGGTCTTCGTGCTCGATGTGCATGACGGAGTTTCACCGAACCTTTCACCGTCAGCGCTGGAACGGCCGGGCGCGCCCGCACCGGTCCCGGGGCATGGAGGGGTGCCCCGGATCGGGGGGAACCGGTGCGAAACCTTGACCGTCCAACCAGGCAACTTATACGCACAGTAGTTGACACGTTACCGTGCGATTAAACATGGGCCCAGACGCTCACAGGTAAAGGCCGTCCCGGGCCGCAAGATGTGACCAGGGTCACATCGCCCGCCTGTCCCCCGGCGCCGTCCCCGTCCGTCCTCCCGCCGAGCAACCGGCTACGAGGAAGGTTCAAGGACATGGGCAAGCTGATCGTCATCGAGTTCGTCACCCTCGACCTGGTCGTCGAGGACCCGGACGGGGCCGACGGGACGCCGTGGGGAGGCTGGGCCTTCCGGTACGGGCCCGAGGCGGTGGCCGGCGACAAGTTCGCGCTCGGCGAGGTGCTGGACGCCGGGGTCATGCTGCTGGGCCGCGCCACCTGGCAGCGCTTCTCGCGCATCTGGCCCGGCAGGGACGACGAGTTCTCCCGGAAGATGAACGCCATCCCCAAGCTCGTCGCCTCCCGATCACTGGAAGGAGTCGAGGCGTGGAGCAACTCCGCCCTCCTGCGGGGCGACCTGGTCAAGGAGGCAGCCGAGCGCAAGCGGGAGCGGGATATCGTGGTCGCCGGCAGCGGCAGCGTCGTCGCCGCGCTGGGGGCGCACGACCTGGTCGACCAGTACCGGCTGCTGGTGTTCCCGACCGTGCTCGGCCGGGGCCGCCGCCTGTTCGACCGGCCCCTCGGTCTGGCTCTCGAGTCCGCCGAACGCGTGGGCCCGGCCGTCCGCCTCACCTACGGCCGCGACGCGGCGGCGTGAAGGAGACCACCGTGAAATACGCACTGCTGATCAACGAGCGTCCCGGGGCGTACGACGGGCTGACCCCCGACGAGCGCGCCGCCATCACCGCCGAGTACGTCGAGCTGATGCGGGACGAGCGCATGATCTCGGGCGAGCGGCTCCAGCCGGCGGACACCGCGACCACCGTCCGGCTCCAGGGCGGCCGGACCCTGGTCACCGACGGGCCGTTCGCCGACACCAAGGAGATCTTCGGCGGGTTCTACATCGTCGAGGCCGCCGACCTCGACGACGCGCTGGAGCTGGCCGCCCGCGTCCCGGCCGCCCGCCTCGGCGGATCGGTCGAGGTGCGACCGCTGGTGAAGCGGTAGCCGGTGCTGGAAGAGATCTTCCGCGACCAGTGGGCCCGCGTGTTCGCCGCGCTGGTGAGCTACACCGGCGACGTCGACGTCGCCGAGGAGGCCGCCCAGGAGGCGTTCGCGGTCGCGGCCGAGCGCTGGGCACGCGACGGGGTCCCGGACAACCCCGGGGCCTGGCTCGTGGTGACCGGGCGCCACCGGGCGATCGACCGCCTTCGCAGGGATCGTACCCATGCGGAGAAGCTCCGCCTGCTGGACCGGCCGGAGCCGGAAGAGGAGGTGACGATGGACGGGTCGGCGGTCCCCGACGAACGACTCGAACTGTTCTTCATGTGCTGCCATCCCGCACTGGCGGACGAGGCCCAGGTCGCGCTCACCCTGCGCGCCCTGGGCGGCCTGTCCACCCCGGAGATCGCCCGGGCGTTCCTGGTGAGCGAGGAGACGATGAAGCGGCGGCTCTCCCGGGCGCGCACCAAGATCCGCGCGGCCGGGATCCCGTTCGGGATCCCCCGGGAGCACCTGCTGCCCGCCCGCCTGGAGGCGGTACTCTCCGTGCTCTACCTCATCTTCAACCAGGGGTACGGCGACGGCCGCGCCGACCTGGCCGCCGAGGCCGTCCGGCTGACCCGGGTCCTCGTCGAGCTCGTGCCCGGCGAGCCGGAGGCCGTCGGGCTGCTGGCGCTGATGCTGCTGCACGACTCGCGGCGCGGCGCCCGGGTCCGTGACGGCGAAATCGTCCTGCTGCACGAGCAGGATCGCGGCCTGTGGGACGCGGCCCGGATCGAGGAGGGGCAGGCGCTGCTCGACCGCGCCCTGGCGCTCGGCGCCCGCGGCGCCTACGCGGTGCAGGCGGCCATCGCGGCGCTGCAGACCGAGGAGCGGATCGACTGGCCGGCCGTGGCCGCCCTCTACGACCGGCTGCGCGATCTGACGGGCTCGGCGGTGGTCGAGCTCAACCGCGCGGTGGCGGTGGCCGAGGTGGCGGGGCCGCGGGCGGCGCTGGCGATCGTGGACGCGCTCGATCTCGACGGCTACCGCTACTTCCACTCCACCCGGGCCGAACTGCTGCGCCGCCTGGACGACGCCGCCGGGGCGCGGGCCGCGTACCGGAAGGCGCTCGAACTGACCACCACCGAGGCCGAACGCCGCTTCCTCACCCGCCGCCTCGGCGAGCTCTGACCCCTTGTTCCGGGTTTACTGACCTGTCAGTATCGGCGATGGTCCGAACGATGGGAGTCGCAGCATGCGTGAGCTGAAGCCCGGCCTGGAGCACACCTTCCGGTTCCGCGTGCCGGAGAGCAAGATCGTGGCGGGGCTGTATCCGGAGTCGCCGGAGTTCGCGGTCATGCCGCCCGTCTTCGCCACCGGGTTCCTGGTGGGGTTGATCGAGTGGACGTGTATCCAGGCGGTCGTGCCGTACCTGGACTGGCCGCGCGAGCAGACGGTCGGGACGCACGTCGACCTCAGCCACGAGGCCCCGACGCCGCCCGGCCTGGAGGTGACCTGCCGGGTGCGGCTGACGGAGGTGGAGGGGCGGCGCCTGCGGTTCGAGGTGAGCGCCGACGACGGGGGCGACGTGATCAGCAGGGGCACCCACGAACGCGCCGTCATCGACGCCGCCCGCTTCACCGCCCGCGCCCACTCCAAGACCACCGGCCCCTCGTAACCACCCACGCCCGTCAGGCGACGCGCTCGGCAGGGCGCGCGCCGTACCCTTCCGGAGCCGGGTCGGCGAGAGGCGGTGCGGCGGGGACCGGCGCAACACGGACGGCGCCCGACCCGGCGCGACGGAAGCAAGCGCGTCAGGGGTGAGGGGTCGGGGAGAGGGTGTCGAGGTCGATCAGGAGGTCGGCGCGGGCGCGGGTGGCTCGGATGGCGGTGGCGTTGGGCTCGTCGACCTCGGCGACCCACCGGACGGCCTCGGAGGGGGTCTTGCCGAACTGGACATGCCGCCGGGTGAGGCGGTCCAGGCGGACGCGGTCGTCGACCTCGACGTACCAGACCTCGGTCATCGCCGCCCGCACCCGCCGCCACGCGTCCTCCTCGGCGAGGAGGTAGTTGCCCTCGCTGACCACCACCCGCGCGGCCGGCGGCACCGGGATGGCGCCGGCGATCGGCTGCTCGATCTCGCGGTCGAAGGACGGGGCGTAGACGACGGATCCGGTCTCGGCGCGGATGCGGTGCAGGAGCGCGAGGTACCCGTGGGCGTCGAAGGTGTCCATGGCGCCCTTGCGCCGCAGCCGCCCGAGGCGTTCGAGCTCGACGTCGGCCAGGTGGAACCCGTCCATCGGCACCCACACCGCCGGCAGCCCGGCGGCGGTGAGGCGCTCGGCCAGCCAGCCGGCCAGCGTGGACTTGCCCGCTCCGGGGCAGCCCGCGATGCCCACCACGACGCGGTCACCGGCGGCGGCCAGCGCGCGTACGCGCTCGACCAGGTGCGCGCCGGTCACCGGACGCCTCCGGCAGGCGGGAAGCGGCAGGCGCGGACGCCCGGGAGCGGGGTGGGGGTCACGGCTCTCCTCGGATCAAGGGGGGCGTCCCGGCGTACGGACTGAGCGCGTACGTCTCCAACGAGCTGCCAGCCTATCGACGCCCCGGCGGACGCTATACCCCATACCCGTACAATGTGTCTCCCCTCTACTAAGGAGCATCGTATGGACCACAGTGAGCACCACGAGCACGCGGCCCCGCCCGTGGCCACGTGGGGGATGGCCGCGCAGGCGACCCTGCACTGCCTGACCGGTTGCGCCATCGGCGAGGTGCTGGGCATGGTCATCGGCACCGCCGCCGGCCTGTCCAACCTGACCACCGTGGTGTTGTCGGTCGCTCTGGCGTTCGTGTTCGGCTACGCGCTGACCATGCGGGGCGTGCTGCGGGCCGGTGTCGACTTCCGCACCGCGTTGCGGGTGGCGCTGGCCGCCGACACCATCTCCATCGCGATGATGGAGATCCTGGACAACGGGGTGATGCTGATCGTGCCCGGCGCCATGGACGCCGGCCTGGCGAACTGGCTGTTCTGGGTGGCGCTGGCCGCGTCGCTGCTGGTGGCCTTCGTGCTGACGACGCCGGTGAACAAGTGGCTCATCTCACGGGGCAAGGGCCACGCGGTGACGCACCAGTACCACCACGGCCACTGAGCGTTCACTCGCCGTGCCACGAGCGCCAGAGCATGGCGTACGCGCCGCCGGCCGCGACGAGCTCGTGGTGCGTGCCGAGCTCGGTGAGGCGGCCGTCCTGCATCACCGCCACCCGGTCGGCGTCGTGGGCGGTCTGGAGGCGGTGGGCGATGGCGATGACGGTACGGCCGTCGAGCACGGCGGCCAGGGCGCGCTCGGTGTGGCGGGCGGTTCGCGGGTCCAGGAGCGCGGTGGCCTCGTCGAGGATCAGCGTGTGGGGGTCGGCCAGCACGACGCGGGCCAGGGCCAGCTGCTGGGCCTGCGCGCCGTCCGGCCGGTGGCCCCCGGGGCCGAGATCGGTGCCGAGGCCGTCCGGGAGGTCGTCGATCCAGTCGGCGCCGACGGTGGCCAGGGCCGCGCGCAGCTCGGCGTCGGTGGCGGAAGGGGCGGCGATGCGCAGGTTGTCGCGTACCGTGCCGAGGAAGACGTGGTGCTCCTGGGTGACCAGGACGACGCGTTCGCGCAGGCGGACGGGGTCGAGAGCGGCGACGGGGACGCCGCCCACGGTGACGGTGCCGGCGCGCGGGGCGTCCACGCCCGCCAGGAGCCTGCCCAGCGTGGTCTTGCCCGCGCCCGAGGGCCCGACGATCGCCAGGCGCTCGCCTGGGCGGACGGTCAGGTCCACCCCGTGCAGGACGTCGGGGCCGCCGTCGTAGGCATAGTGCACGCCCGCGGCCTCCAGCCGGTCTCCGTCCGGTACGGGGGCCGGCTGGACCTCCGGAGCCGGCCCCGGGACCAGGGCGAGCCCCTCGACCCTGGCGAACGAGGCGCCGCTGCTCTGCATGCCCTCCAGGTGCAGCAGGATCGTGTCCAGGGGCTGGGAGAGCTGGCGCAGGTAGAGTGCCGCGGCGACGACCGTTCCGAGGGTCATGGAGCCGTTCGCCAGCAGGCCGCCGACCAGCAGCACGCCGGCCACCGGGACGGCGTAGGAGACGTCCACGACGGGGAACAGGACGCTGCGCAGGAACAGGGTCCTGACGCGGGTCCTGCGGCAGTCGCCGATCGCCGCCTGGCAGGCCGTGATGCGGCGGTGTTCGAGGCGGAGGGCCTCGACGGTGCGGGCGCCGGCGGTGGTGGCGGCCAACTGCTCGGCGAGCGCGGAGTTGGCCGTGCCCTCGGCCAGGTACGCCGGGACCGCGCGACGCAGGTACCAGCGGGCGCCGAACCAGATGCCCAGCAGGCCGAGCACCCCGCAGGCGCCCAGCAGCGGGTCGAGCACGAATACCGCGGCCAGGATGAACACCGCCTGGACCGCGGCGATGAGAACGTCGGGACCGGCGTCGCGCAGCGTGGCGCCGACCTGGGCCACGTCGGTGGTCCCGCGGGTGGTCAGGTCGCCGGGGCCGGCCCGCTCGACCACCGAGACGGGCAGGTCGAGGACGCGTTCGGTGAAGCGTTCGCGGACGCGGGCCAGCGTGCGCTCGCCGAACCGGTGGCCGACGTAGCCCGCGTAACGGGACAGGACGAGCTGGACCAGGGCGGCGGCGAGCAGGGCCAGGGCCAGCCGGTCCACGGTGGCGGCCCCGGCGCCGGACTTGACCGCGTCGATGATCCGGCCGAGCAGCCACGGCCCGGCCAGCCCCGCGGCGGCGGCCACGGCGTTGAGGGCGATCGTGGCGGTGAAAGCCCGCCCGTCGAGGCGGATCAGGCGCAGCGCCGCCCGCCGCACCCGGGAGGGCTCGGCGACGGGCAGAGCCCCGGCCGTCGCGCGGGAAGGCTCGGCGAGGTGCGGTGATCCGGTCAACGCGCGGCCCTCTCGGGCGGGAGCTCGGACGCGGTCAACGCGCGGCCCTCTCGGGTGGGGTGATGGGCTCGTCGGCGCGTGAGACCAGGAGCCGGTAGCCAGGATGCTCGCGCAGCAGGTCGCGATGGCCGCCGGCCGCCGCGACGGCGCCGTCCACGAGGTAGTACACGGTGTCCGCCCGGTCCAGCAGGAGCGGCGAGGTCGTGGTGACCACCGTGGCGCGGCCCCTTCGCGCGTCGCGCAGGCGGGCCGCGATGGTCGCCTCGGTGTGGGCGTCCACGGCGGAGGTGGGCTCGGCCGCCAGCAGGATCTCGGGGTCGGCCAGCAGGGCCCGCGCCAGGCGGACGCGCTGGCGCTGCCCGCCGGACAGGTTGCGGCCCTGGGGGTCGACGGCGGAGTCCAGCCCGTCCGGCAGCCCGCGGACGACGTCCTCGGCCATGGCCGTGTAAACCGCCCGGCCGACGGCCTCCTCGCCGGGGTCGTGCCTGCCCGCGAGGACGTCGCGCAGCGTGCCGGCGAACAGGTCGGCCTCGTTGTCGGCCAGCAGGATCCGCTCGCGGACGCGTACCGGGTCGATGGTGTCGAGGCGGATCCCGCCCCAGGTCGCGGCCGACGCGGTGAACCCGGCCAGCCGGTCGAGCACCGCGGCCGAGTCCGCCGGGCGGGCGCCGACCAGCGCGGTCAGCTTCCCCGGCGCGACCTCGACGCCCGAGGCCGGGTCGCGCAGCGCCGCGGGCGACGCAGGCGGGTCCGCGTCCCCGCCGGTGACGTCCGGCTTCAGGGTGAGGAAGTGGATGACCCTGCGGGCGGCCACGAGGCCGCGGCTGAGGCCGTAGCCGCCCTCGACGAAGAACGTGACCGGCACCACCAGCACGCCGGCGTACCCGTACACGGCGACCAGCTCGCCGGTGGTGATGTCGCCCTGCGCGGCCATCCGGGCGGCCAGCCACGTCACGGCGCCGAGGAACACCGTGGGCAGGCCGACCCCCAGGGCGTGGATCCAGCTGGTGACCGCGCCCACCTGGTAGCCCTTCTCCCGGAGCTCCTGGGAGCCGCGCCGGTAGCGCTCGGCGTACACCTCCTTGCCGCCGATGCCGTTCAGGACCCGCAGCCCGCCGGCGATGTCCCCGAACCGGGCCGCGAGCTCGCCCTGCCGCAGCCGGTACGCCGTCTCGGCGCCGCGCAGCCGGCCCAGCAGCGGCCCGAGCAGCACCACCAGCAGCGGCACGCCCAGCAGCACCACCGCGGCGAGCAGCGGCGAGACGGCCAGCAGCAGCCCGGCCACGACGCCGTAGGCGAGCACCGCGCCGACGCCGGGGCCGGTGATGGTCAGCGCGTCGGCGATCATGGCGGCGTCGCCGAACCCGATCGTCACCACCTCACCGGCCGTGAGCCTGCGCGGAAGCGCCGCGCCCAGCCGCGTCGCCTGCAGGACCACGACCTGTACGGAGCGGAAGGCCGCGTCCATCCGGACCCTGGTCATCGTGCGGTGGCGCATGATGGCGAGCCAGGCGTTCAGGGCTCCGACGCCGAGCACGGCGGCGGCCCACCCGGCCAGCGCGGGCTTGTTCCCCGGCGTCAGGCCGTCGTCGATGGCGCGGGACAGGAAGTACGGCGGCAGCGTGAGGCTCACCGTCCAGGCGGAGCCCAGCAAGGCGCCACAGGCGACGCGGCCGAGCTGCCTCGTGACCAGCCACCACAGGTAGCGGCCGGCGCTTCGGCAGTCGGGAGTCCCGGGGTCCACGATCTTCACCCTATTTGACAGGCCGTCGGATCGGTGATGGGGTCCGTGCCAGCGTCGCGGTGCACCCGGCAATCAGACCGCCGAGGGCATGGAGGCGCCGGAACATGGGACGACCATGGAAACACCCGACGGGCGCCTGACGGCGTTCGGCAACCAGCTGATCGACGTGCACCTCTGGCTCCGCGAGCAGCTCGCGGCGCTGCGCGAGGACCTCGACGCCCACCTCGCGGGCAGCGCGCTCCCCCGCGACCTGCGGGCCCACTGCCTGACCTTCTGCTCCGCGCTGGAGCGGCACCACACCGGCGAGGACGACGACGCCTTCACCGAGCTCGCCCGGAGCTTCCCCGAGCTGCGCCCGGTGCTGGAGGAGCTGCGCCGCGACCACCGGCTGGTGGAGGACTCGCTGCGGCGGCTGCAGTCGCTCCTCGACGACCCCGGCCGGGACCGCGACCCCGTCCGGGTGCGCGGCGAGCTGGACACCCTCGCCGCGCTGATGGAGACGCACTTCGTCTACGAGGAGAAGCGGATCGTCGCGGCGCTCAACGCGCTGGACGCCCCGGAGTGGCGCCGGTCCAGGCCCGGCTTCCTGATCTCCGGCGACACGTGATCAGCGGCGGAGTTTGTACCGGATGGGCAGGTGCTTGATGCCGCCGACGAAGGTCGTGGCGGTCCATTCCGGCTCGCCGGCGAGCTCGACGCTCTCCAGGCGCGGCAGCAGCTCGGCGAACAGGGCCTTCAGCTCCATCCGGGCCAGCGCCGCGCCGAGGCAGTAGTGGACGCCGAACCCGAAGGCCAGGTGGCGGTTGGGGTCGCGGCCGACGTCGAAGGCGAACGGGTCGGTGAACACCTCCTCGTCGCGGTTGGCCGAGGGGTACGACAGCAGGACCGACTCGCCCGCCTTGATGTCCACGCCGTTGAGTGAGGTGTCGGCCGAGGCCGTCCGCATGAACTCCTTGACCGGGGTGACCCAGCGGATCATCTCGTCGACCGCGAGCGGCAGCAGGCCGGGGTCCTCGCGCAGCCGGGCCAGCTGGCCGGGGTGTTCGATGAGGGCGTGCAGGCCGCCCGCGACGGTGGAGCTGGTGGTGTCGTGGCCGGCGGAGGCGATGATGACGTAGTAGGAGGCCGTCTCCATGTCGTCGAGCGGCCTGCCGTCCACCCGGGCGTTGGCGATGGCGGAGGCCAGGTCCTCGGTGGGGTGGGCGCGGCGGGCGGCGGTGAGCTCCTGGAAGTAGGCGAAGAAGTCGAGGAGCACTGCGAACTGGTCCTCGGCGGTGTCGCCGCGCCTGGTCTCCGCGTCCGCGCCGCCGAACAGCTCCTGGGTGAGCTTGAGCATGCGGGGGAAGTCGGATTCGGGCAGCCCGAGCAGGGAGAGGATGACGTACAGCGGGTAGTGCACCGCGATCTGGGTGGCGAAGTCGCATTCGCCGCCGTGGTCGGCCAGCCGGTCCACGTAGCGGCGGGCGAGCTCCTGGATCCGGCTCTCCATGTCGCGCATGGCCTTGGGGCGGAACCAGTCGGCGCCGATCGCCCGGACCACCCGGTGGTCCGGGTCGTCCATGTGGACCAGCGTCCGCAGCTGGATGCCCTGCGCCGCCTGCTCCCTGGCATGCTCCTCGAACGCCCTCTTGCCCAGGACCGGGCGCGGCGCGCTGAGCCAGAGGGCGTTGTCGCGTTCGACCCGCATGACGTCGGCGTGCCGGGTGACGGCGTAGAACGGGGTGTACTCGGGCGCCTCCACGAGATGAACCGGGGCCTCGCGGCGTAGCAGGGCGAGCGCCTGGTGCAGCCGCGTCTCGTCGGCGTAGGCGACGGGCTCGGCCAGCATGAGCCCCGCCTGCTCGATGGTCATGTTCATGATTCATTCCCTACCAGGACTTGGAGCTCCGTGTAGCCGTACAGGCCCCAGAGGCCGTTCTCCACGCCGAGGCCGCTCCACTTGTGGCCGCCGAAGGGCAGGTCGGGGCGGACGCCGCGGCCGTGGGCGTTGATCGAGACCTGGCCGCAGTCGAGCTCGGCCGCCACCCGCGCGGCCCGGTCCGGGTCGGGCGACCACACCGACGCCGTCAGGCCGTAGGTGGTGCCGTTGGCCCGTTCGACGGCCTCGCCGAGGTCGCGGTAGGCGATGACGGGCAGCGCCGGGCCGAACTGCTCCTCGTCGACGATGCGCGTCCCGTCGCTGGCGCCGGACAGGATGGTGGGCTGGTAGAAGTAGCCGGGGCGGTCGATCGGCCGGCCGCCGGCCGCGACCGTCGCGCCGTGGTCCAGGGCGTCGCCGACCAGGCCGGCGACGCGCTCGTACTGCGCGCGGTTGTTGATCGGGCCGAGCTGGGCGCCCTCGACGGTGCCGGCGTCCACGCGCACGGACCGGGCCCGTACGGCCAGCGCCTCGACGAGGTCGTCGTACAGCCGCTCGGGGGCGTAGACCCGCTTGACCGCCAGGCAGATCTGGCCGTTGTTGGCGAACGCGCTCCAGAACAGGCTGTCGGCGATCTGCCCGGGGTCGGCGTCGTCCAGGACGATGGCGGGGTCGTTGCCGCCGAGCTCCAGGGTGACCCGTTTGAGGTCCTCGGCGGCGGCCGCGGCGACGCGCTTGCCGGTGGCCGTCGAGCCGGTGAAGCTGATCTTGCGGGGCACCGGATGGGCGGTCATGAGGGCGCCGAGCGGGTCGCGGCCACTGACGACGTTCAGCACGCCGGGCGGGAGGATCGGCCGCAGCGTCTCCCCCATCGCCAGGGTGGTCAAGGGGGTGTACGGGGAGGGTTTGAGCACCATGGTGTTGCCTGCGCGGAGAGCGGGGGCGATCTTCCACGCCGCCAGGGCGATCGGGAAGTTCCACGGCGTGATGGCGGCCACCACGCCGAGCGGGCGCCGGATCACCTCGGCGGAGCCGTCCTGCGACACCTCGCGGGGCAGGTCCAGGTCGGCGTAGTAGCGCAGCCACGTCACCGCACTGGCGATCTCGCGGTGGGCGTCCTTGAGAGGTTTGCCCTGCTCGGCGGTGAGGATCGGCGCGAGCCGGCCGGCCGCGGCCTGCAGCGCGTCTGCCGCCTCCCTGAGCAGGGCCCGGCGCCGCTCCTCGTCGCGCCGCCAGGCGGGGAAGGCCGCGGCCGCGGCGGCCATGGCCTGGTCGAGCCGGTCGGGTCCGCAGTCGGGCGCCTGGGCGAAGACCTCGCCCGTGGCCGGGTCGACGACGTCGAAGAGGCCGGCGCCGGGCACCGCGGCACCGCCCACGGTCATCGCGAACCCGGTCATGTGCCCGGCAGCAGGACGGGCTTGACCGTGGCGCCGCTCGCGGAGTCGCGTTCGGCGTCGTTGATCGCGTCAAGCGGGTACGTGCGGATCAGCCGGTCGAACGGGAACCGGCCCTGCCGCCACAGCCGGATCAGCCGCGGCACGAACTCCTGGGGCACGGCGTCGCCCTCGAAGATGAAGCGGAGGGTGCGCCCGGTGAGCGCGGTCGGCGGCAGCGTGATCTCGCCGCCGGTGCCGACCAGACCGCAAGACCCGCCCGGGCGCAGCACGGCGATCGCGGTGCGGATCACCGCCGGCACGCCGGTGGTGTCGAAGGAGTGGTCCACCTGGCCGACGGCGGCGACCAGGTCGGGGTCCGCGCCGTCGAGCGCCCGGGTGGCGCCCAGCTCCAGGGCCAGCTCACGCCTGGAGGCGTGCAGGTCGACCGCGACGATCTCGTCCGCGCCCGCGACTTTGGCGGCCATGACCGCCGCGAGGCCGACCGCGCCCGCGCCGAACACCGCGATGCCGGCGCCCGGGCGGACGTTCAGGGAGATCAGCACCGAGCCGGCCCCGGTCTGCAGGCCGCAGCCCAGCGGGCCGAGCAGCTCCAGCGGCAGCGACCTGTCGACGACGACCAGGTTGCGCTCGGTGGCGACGGCGTGGGTGGCGAAGGAGGACTGGCCGAACCAGCGGGCCGCGACGGGCTCGCCGACGGAGCAGGTGGCCCCGGTCGAGCCGTCCGCGCGCACCCCGCTGAAGTTGCGTGCCATGAACTCGTCGCAGTACGGGGCCGCACCGGTCAGGCACCGCCCGCACCAGCCGCAGGAGTCGTAGCTCATCACGACGTGGTCGCCGGGCGCCACGCGGGTCACCCCGGGGCCGACCTCCTCGACGACCCCCGAGCCCTCGTGCCCGAAGACCATCGGCATCGGCAGCTCCGCCAGCCCGCGGAACAGCATGTCGGTGTGGCACATGCCCGCGCCCGCCACGCGGACGAGCGCCTCGCCCGGGCCGGGCGGGGCGAGGGAGACGTCCTCGACGGTGAACGGCTTGCCCGGGTCGCGCAGGATCGCGGCTTGAGCTCGCATCACACTCCCCGGTTTTTGGATGGAGCCGTCCAATTGATGGCGACGCTAAAGGCGGTTCCCCGGGTGTGTCAAGCATGCGTCGGCGTGCCGGAGGCCGGGGTCGTCGACACGCCTGCGCGAACCGCTGTACGGTATTTTTGGACCACTAAGCGGTACGGACAGGGAATCGATGACCCACAACGCATCACCGCGGCTGCTCGACGGCGTACGCGTGCTCGACATGACGAACGTCCTGTCCGGCCCGTACGCCGGCTACCAGCTCGCCCTCATGGGCGCCGACGTGATCAAGCTGGAGATCCCCGGCACCGGAGACCTGGCCCGCCAGCTCGGCGCCGACCCCACCCTCAACGACGAGAACCTCGGCGTGTCCTTCCTGGCGCAGAACGCGGGCAAGCGCTCGGTCACCGTCAACCTCAAGCACGACTCCGGCCGCGAGGTCTTCACCAGGCTGCTCGGCGAGGCCGACGTGCTGCTGGAGAACTTCCGCCCCGGCGTGCTGGACAAGCTCGGCTTCGGCTGGGACCGGCTGCGCGAGATCAACCCCGGCCTGGTCTACTGCGCGCTGTCCGGCTTCGGCGCCACCGGGCCCATGCGCGGGCGGCCCGCCTACGACCAGGTGATCCAGGGCCTGGCGGGCATCATGAGCGTCACCGGCACCCCGGACACCGCGCCCGTACGGGTGGGCTACCCGGTGTGCGACAGCGCCGGGGGCATCACCGCCGCCTTCGCCGTGGCCGCCGCCCTGCACCGCAAGCTCCGCACCGGGCAGGGCGCCTACCTGGACGTGTCCATGCTGGACGCGGCGCTCACGGGGATGGGCTGGGTGGTCTCGGACTACCTCGTCGCCGGGTGGGAGCCGGTGGCCATGGCCAACGAGAACCGTACGTCGGCGCCGTCGGGGACGTTCGAGACCGCCGACGGCCGGCTCAACATCGCCGCCAACAAGCAGGAGCAGTTCGAGGCGCTCTGCCGGGTGCTGGGCCGGCCGGAGCTGATGAGCGATCCCCGCTTCCGGACCAGGGACGACCGCAAGGTCCACCGCGACGCCCTGCGCGAGGAGCTGGAGAAGACGTTGACGACGAGGTCCGCGGCCGAGTGGGACGAGATCCTGCTGCCGGCCGGCGTGCCCGCCGCGCCGGTGGTCACCGTCCCGCAGGCGCTGCGCTCGCCGCAGGTCGAGCACCGCGGCCTGCTGCACCGGCTGCCCTCCCCCGCCTCCGGGGGCGGCGAGCTGGTCCTGCTGGGCGGGGCCGCCCAGGTGGACGGCCGCCCCCTGGCCCCCGCCGGGCCGCCGCCGAAGCTCGGCGAGCACACCGACGCGGTGCTGCGCGCCCTCGGTTACTCCGAATCCGACATCGCCCGTCTGCACGAGGAAGGAGCGGTTTGAGCACCACCACAGAGCAGGTGACCGATTGGTGGTCCACCGCCATATCCGACATCTCCCCCGGCGTCATCCGGCTGCACGGGTATCCCGTCGAGCAGCTCATCGGCCGGCTGTCGTTCGCGGACACGATCTGGCTGATGCTGCGCGGGGACCTGCCCTCGCCCGGCCAGTCCGCGCTGTTCGAGGCCGCGCTGGTGTCCGGGGTCGACCACGGGCCGCAGGCGCCCTCGATCGCCGCCGCCCGCATGGCCGCCACCTGCGGCGTCGGCCTCAACACCGCCGTGGCCACGGGCGTCGGCCTGCTCGGGGATGTGCACGGGGGCGCGGGCCAGCAGTGCATGGCGGTGCTCGCCGACATCCGCCAACGAACGGCCCCCACCGCCCTGACGGGCCCCAACCCGACAGGAGCCGATCGGACGGGTCCCGATCCGACAGAACCCGACCCAACGGGTCCCGATCCGACAGAACCCGACCTAACGGGGCGCGGCCTGGCGGGGCCTGGCCTGACGGAGGCCGTCTCGCGGGTGCTGGCCGAGTATCGAGTCGCCCGGCGATACGTCCCCGGGTTCGGCCACCGCTTCCATCCGCGCGACCCCCGCCGCGACCCTCTCGTGCGGGCGGTCGAGGACGCGGTGCGCGACGGCGTCGTCGAGGGCGCGTACCTGCGGATCGGCCTGGAGATCGAGCGGCTGCTCGCGCCGGTCCCGATGAACGTCGACGGCGCCACCGCCATCGTCTACAGCGAGCTCGGCTTCGCGCCCGAGCTGGGCCGGGGCCTGTTCGTCGTGTCACGCGCGGTCGGTGTCCTGGCGCACGCCTGGGAGGAGCACGGTCAGGGCCGCCGCATCAAGGGCCCCATCCCGCCCCCACTCCTGCCCGCCTACCGGGGCCCGAAGCCCCGCGACCTGCCTCTACCGGGAGCCGAAGCCCCGCGACCTGCCCACTGAGCGGGGACCGAAGCCCGCGACCTGCCCGCCGGGCGGGGGGACCGGAACCCCGAGATCTCGCCGCCGAGCGGGACCCAGGGGCCGCGTGACCCGGCCGTCAGGGCGAAGGGCAGTCAGGGCGAAGAGGTTCCCGGGAGCAGGGCAGGCTGGAGCGCCTGGGTCCGGAAGTCGCGCGGCGAGAGCCCGTACGCGCTGCGGAAGGCGCGGCTGAACGCGGCCGAGTGGCTGAACCCCCAGCGGGCGGCGATGACGTGGATCGGGGCCGTCACCAGGGCGGGGTCGGCCAGGTCGCGCCGGGCGCTCCGCAACCGGCGGTTCCGGATCAAGGAGGCCACCGTCTCCCCCCGCTCCTGGAACAGCCGGTGCAGGTAGCTGAGCGAGATGTGGTGGGCGGCGGCGATCGTGCGCGGTGTGAGGTCGGGATCGTGCAGGTGCCGCTGGATGAACGCCTGGATGCGCAGCGTCAGCCCCTGCCGCGGCGCCTGCGGAGCGGCGCCCGCCCCGGTCTCGATGGTCGTGGAGAAGAAGGCCGCGACCAGGTCCAGGAGGATCAGGCCGAGCCGCGGGCCGTCGGACGGGCTCAGCGTGCCCTTCTCCCCGGCCAGGTCCCGGATGAACCCGGTCAGCAGGGCGCCCACGCCGCCGTCGGCGGGCAGTTCCTGGCCCATGACCGCGTCCATCTGCCGGTCCGGGAAGGGCAGCAGCGGCCTGGGCACGGTGACCGCGGCCATCACGAACGGCTCCCGCCCGGCGCTCTCGGGGACCGTGATCTCCCGGACTCGGGTGATGTCGTGCGCGTACAGGTCGCCGACCCCGACCTCGCTGTGCCGATCGCCCCACACTGCCCGGAAGGTGCCGCACAGGGGTGCGACGAGCTGGACCACGCCGGAGTCCGGCGGCGCGGCCCGCCCAGGGCTCCTTGTGATCTTCAGGGAGCGTAGGCGCTTCACGTCCAGGCGCACCACCCCGAGGTCGATCCCGCGCTCGTCCGCGACCTGCCCGTCGCGGCGGTCCATTGCCGGCTCGAACGGCATGCCACCCCACATCTGCTCGTGTCAACGGTCGTCACGCCCGGCGCCGGCCACCACCCCCGCACACACACAACGGTGGCCGGCGCCTGGGGCGCTCTTCCTCCCACGCCGACCCTGGCACCTGCGGCTGAAGCGGCACTGAAACGGCGCTGAAACGGCCGCCCTCGCGGCGCCGGGCGCAGGCGGTGGGCGCAGGCGGTGGGCGCAAGCGGTGGGCGCAAGCGGTGGGCGCAGGCAGCCACCCGCAGTGGTCACGTGCGGCACGACCACCCAGCGCATGATCGCCGCCGGTCCCGTACGGGTAGCATGCCGACATGCCGCCGACCCGCGAACACGCCGAGCTGAAGCTGCAGCCGTTGCCGCACGCGGGCCGTTCGCTGGCCGAGCAGGTGATCTCCGAGGTGCGGCGGGCGGTGCACACGGGCGCGATGGTCCCCGGCCGGCTCTACTCCGTCTACCAGGTGGCCGAGCAGCTCAACGTCTCCAGGAGCCCGGTCCGCGAGGCGATGCTGCGCCTGGCCGAGGCGGGGCTGGTGCAGGTCGAGCGGAACCGCGGGTTCCGGGTCGTGCTGCCGCACCCCCGGGAGATCGTCGAGATCTTCGGGGTGCGGCTGGCTCTGGAGCTGCCCGCCGTACGACGGGCGGCCGGGGGCGGCGCGGCCGGGCTCGGCGAGGAGCTGCGGGCGACCATGGAGGAGATGGCGGCGGCGGTCGAGGCGGGCGACGAGGTCTTGTTCTTCCAGCTCGACCAGGCCCTGCACGACCACGTCCTGGCGGCGGCGGGCAACGGCAGGGCCCGCGCGATCGTCGGCGGGCTGCGCGACACCATGCGCATCCTCGGCACGTCCACGGACGACCGGTCCCGCACGCTGCGGCAGGTGCACGAGGAGCACGAGCCGATCGTGGCGGCGCTCGCGGCGGCGGACGCCGAGGGAGCGGTGCGCGCGATGCGGGCCCACCTGACCAACACCGGCCTCATCCTGGCCCGCCAGGCGGCCAGGGCCCAGGGCGAGCCCGCCGACGTGGACGCGCTGTGGGCATCCATCGTCGACGAGCCGCAGCCGAGCTGACCAGCCGGAGGCGAGACACAGCCGGACCAGCGAGCCAGAGGCGAGGCGCAACCGAGCTGACCAGCCGGAAGCCAGACGCAACCGGACCAACGAGCCGGAAGCCGGACGCAGCCGGACTGACGACCCCAGGCGGCACTCAGCCGGGCCAACCCCGCAGGCGGACTCAGCCGGGCGAAGGAGCCGCAGGCGGGGCGATCTCCTGGGGCAGGCCCAGCTCGTCGCGTACGCGGGCCAGCGACGCCGCCCGGATCGAGGCGTACAGCTCGTAGGGGTCGTGCAGCGGACGGCCGAGCACCCCGGCCAGCGCGTCGGCGCCGAAGTCCGCGCCCGCCGCCGTCACGTCCTTGGCGCCGTCGGAGGTCAGGTTCGACTGGAAGATGCCGGCCGCCGAGCGCGGCAGGAAGTCCTCGTACACGATGGGCCGCGCGCCGACCCACCCGTCCGCCAGGAGGGTCGCGAGGTCGGCGGGCGGTACGGCGCCGGGGCGCGCGTCCAGGACGTGGAAGGTGAAGTAGGCGAGGTCGCCCGCGACCAGCTCGGCCTCGGTACGCGGCACCCGGTCCGCCCACAGCTTGGCGCCGGCCGCGTTGCGCTCCTCCGCGGTGACCCGCTGCGCGGCGGGCACCCCGTCCAGCCCGGCGGAGAGCCCGGCGGACAGCGTGTCGGACAGTTCGGCGGACAGCGCGTCGTAGAGCGCGCGTCCCGCGGGCGTCACCGCGATGCCCCGCGCCTCCACCTCCCCGAAGCGCACCCGCAGGTCGTCCTGGACGACGCGGCCGTCGTCCTCCCGGAACATCCGCGGCTCGGCCAGCGCGCGGAAGGAGGTCTGGCGCAGCAGGAGGTCGGGGCCGTCCCAGCGGGGCGGGCCCTGGATGGCGTCGATCATGGTGATGCCGCGCTCACTCATGCGGGCGTAGAGCGCGTCGATGTCGAGCACGCGCGGGGTCAGGTGGTTGACGTGCGTGGAGGTCACGCCGCCGATGTCGGCGGCCACCGCAGACACACGCTCCAGCTCGGCGTACCAGCCTCGGGAGACGGGCTCCGCCGACAGTTCGAACGCCCCCGTGGCCAGCGTCAGGAACTCCTCGGCCGCCTCCTCGTCCAGGCCGCCCTCGGCCTCGGCGCGGTCGGCCAGCTCCAGCAGCCGCGGCGGGAACAGCCGTCGCGCCCCCAGGAACTCGCCGAGCCGCCGCTCCAGGTCCGCGCCGAAGAAGCGCCGGTCGCCCGTCACCAGCATGGAGGTGAACACGCGGAAGGGGTTGGCGGCCAGCTCGGCCTCGTCCACGGGGCGGAAGGCCGTGGAGACGACGGGCACGGAGCTGCTGGCCGCCTCGCGCAGGTCGTAGTAGCCGACGGGGTACATGCCCATCGCGCCGAAGATCCGCGCGACCTGCGCCAGCTCGGCCGGGGTGCCGACGCGGATCGCGCCGTGCCGCTCGGCGGTGACGCGGCCGATGGAGCCGAGCCGTTCGGCGCCGGCGCCCATCCGGGCCAGCACCTCGCGGTTCACCTCCTGCGCGACCTCGACCATGGTGTTGTACGCGGGGACCTCGGCGCCGTACATCGCTGACAGGCGCCGGGCGAAAGCCGCCCGCAGTGCGGTCGCGTCGACCATCGTGCCTTCTCTCCTCGCCGGTCGGAAGCGAGTAGCATGCTACATGAGTCGCATGTAGCATGCTACTCATGGACCCCGCTGCCGCTCTCGCGACCGACCTCCGCCGCCGCGGAGTCACCGACGTGCTGGACGACTCCACGTCCCGGGCGCTCCACTCCTCCGACGCCTCCCTCTACCGGGTGCCGCCGCTGCTGGTGGCCCGGCCCAGGTCCGCCGAGGACGTGGCCACGGCGGTCGAGCTGTGCGCGCGCCACGGGGTTCCCCTCACCGCGCGCGGCGGCGGCACGTCGGTCGCGGGGAACGCGATCGGCCCCGGCCTCGTGCTCGACTTCAGCCGCCACCTGAACCAGGTGCTGAGCGTCGACGCCGAGACCCGCTCGGCGGTGGTGCAGCCCGGCGTGGTCCAGGCGGCCCTGCAGCGGGCGGCGGCGCCGTACGGGCTCAGGTTCGGCCCCGACCCGTCCACCCACACCCGCTGCACGATCGGTGGCATGATCGGGAACAACGCCTGCGGCTCCAGGACGCTCGGCTACGGCCGCACCTCCGACAACGTCACCGGGCTCAAGGCCGTGGCGGGCGACGGGACCGCGCTGGACCTACCTGGCCTGGACCTGCCCGCGCCGGACTTGCCCGGCCTGGACCTGCCCGCCCGGGGCGCGCCCGCCGCGCTGCGGGACCTCGCGATGGCGAACCTGGCCACGATCCGCACCGAGTTCGGCCGGTTCGGGCGGCAGATGTCGGGATACGCGCTGGAGCACCTGCTTCCGGAGCGGGGGTTCGACGTGGCGCGCCTGCTGGTGGGCAGCGAGGGCACGCTCGCCGTGCTCACGGAGGCGACGGTGCGGCTGGTGACCGATCCGGCGCACCGCGCCCTGGTGGTGCTCGGCTACGCCGACATCGCCGCCGCCGGGGACGCCGCGCCGGGAGTGCTGGAGCACCGGCCGACCGCCTGCGAGGGCATCGACGCGCGCATCGTCGACGTGGTGCGCCTGCGGCGGGGCCCCGGCGCGGTGCCACCGCTGCCGCGCGGCGCCGCCTGGCTGTTCGTCGAGGTCGCGGGCGACGACGAGGCCGAGGTGCTGGAACGGGCCGCACGGGTGGCGGCGGGCGGCGAGGACGCGCTGGTCGTCACCGACCCGGCGAAGGCTGCGGCGCTCTGGCGCATCCGCGAGGACGGCGCGGGCCTGTCGGGGCGCAGCCCCGCCGGACGGCCCGCGCACGCGGGCTGGGAGGACGCCGCCGTGCCGCCCGCGATGCTCGGCCGCTACCTGCGCGACTTCGAGTCGCTGATGGCCTCGCACGGCCTGACCGGCCTGCCGTACGGGCACTTCGGCGACGGCTGCCTGCACATCCGGCTCGACGTGCCGCTGGACCGGCCGGGCGGGCGCACGGAGTTCAGGGAGTTCCTGGTGGCCGCGGCCACGCTGGTCGCCGGCTACGGCGGCTCGCTGTCCGGCGAGCACGGCGACGGCCGCGCCCGCAGCGAGCTGCTGCCGCTCATGTACTCGCAGGCGGCGATCGACCTGTTCTCCGGGGTCAAGGCGATCTTCGACCCGGGCGACGTCCTCAACCCCGGCGTGCTCGTACGGCCCCGCCCCCTCGACGCCGACCTGCGCGTCCCGGCCGCCCGTCCGGTGCGCGCGGGCCTGGCCCTGGCCTACCGCCACGACGGCGGCGACTTCGGCCAGGCCGTGCACCGCTGCACGGGCGTGGGCAAGTGCCGCGCCGACAACACCGCGGCCGGCGGGGTGATGTGCCCGTCCTACCTGGCCACCAGGGAAGAGAAGGACTCCACCCGGGGCCGCGCGCGGGTGCTGCAGGAGATGATCAACGGCTCGGACGTCTCTGGCGGGTGGCGCTCCCCCGAGGTCCACGAGGCCCTCGACCTCTGCCTGTCCTGCAAGGGCTGCGCCTCGGACTGCCCGACGGGGATCGACATGGCCGCGTACAAGTCCGAGGTGCTCCACCAGACCTACAAGGGGCGGATCCGCCCGGTCACGCACTACTCCCTGGGGCGGCTGCCGCGCTGGGCTCGGCTGGCGAGCAGGATGCCGCGGGCGGCGAACGCGCTCATGCGGGTGCCGGGGCTGCCGGCGCTGGCCGGGGTGGACCGGCGGCGCAGTCTTCCGTCGTTCGCGCGGGAGACGTTCCGGGCCTGGTTCGAGCGGCGGCAGCCGGCAGAGGGCAGGCCGGTGATGCTGTTCGTCGACACCTTCACCGACCATTTCGCGCCCGAGATCGGCCGCGCGACCGTGAAGGTGCTGGAGGCCGCGGGCTACCGGCCGCGGATCAGCGCGCGCCGCCAGTGCTGCGCGCTCACGTGGATCTCCACCGGCCAGCTGGACGCGGCCCGCGCCATCCTGGGCCGCACGGTCGCCGAACTGGCCGAGGCCGCCGGGCAGGGCGTGCCGATCGTCGGGATGGAGCCGTCGTGCACGGCCGTGCTGCGCTCGGACGCGCTGGAGCTGCTGGACGAGGCGGTGGCGGCGCCGGTGGCGGGCATGACCCGCACGCTGGCCGAGCTCCTGTCCGATACGCCCGGCTGGCGGCCGCCCCCGCTCGACGGGGTGACGGTGGTGGCCCAGCCGCACTGCCACCACCACGCCGTCATGGGCTGGGACCAGGATCTCCGGCTGCTGCGGGAGGCGGGCGCGCGGGTGAGCCGGCTGGGCGGGTGCTGCGGGCTGGCGGGCAACTTCGGCGTCGAGAAGGGGCATCACGACGTGTCCGTGGCGGTGGCCGAGCACCAGCTGCTCCCGGCGATCCGGCAGGCCGAGCCGGGTACGGCCGTGCTCGCCGACGGGTTCTCCTGCCGGACCCAGATCGCCGACCTGTCGGACCGGCAGGGCACGCACCTGGCCCAGCTGCTCGCCGACCGGCTGCCGTAAGGTCTGCTTATGCTCAATCCGCTCCACCTGCGGACGCTGACCGCCGTGCTGAACGCGGGCTCGTTCGCCGCCGCGGCCAGGCGGCTCGGCTACACGGGGTCCGCGGTCTCGCAGCAGATCGCGGCGCTGGAGCGGACGGTCAGGATGCCGCTGTTCGAGCGCGGCGCCCAGACGATCACGCCCACGCCGGCGGCCCGGTATCTGGTGCTGCGGGCGTACGAGGTGCTGGCCGCGCTGGACGCGCTGGAGGAGGACGTGCGCGGCATGTCCGAGGGCACGATCGGCCGGCTCAGGCTGGGCAGCTTCCCCACCGCGAGCCAGCGGCTGCTGCCGATCGCCCTGGCCACGTACGCGCGCACGCACCCCGCGGTGGAGACCCTGCTCGACGAGGGGGAGCCCGACGAGCTGGTCCCGCTGGTCAGGGCGGGAGAGCTCGACCTGGCCCTGGTCTACCGCTACGACCTGGTGCCCCGGGCCTGGCCGCGCGACCTGCGGGAGATCCCGCTGCTGGCGGAGGAGCTGCTGCTCCTGCTGCCCGAGCGGCACCCGCGGGCCGGCGCCGAGGCGGTCGGGCTCGACGACCTCGATCACGAGACGTGGGTGTCCACCAGGGAGGGCACCTCGGGGGCCTCCTGCCTGCGCCGGCTGTGCGCGCAGGCGGGCTACGAGCCGCAGGTCGACTACCGCAGCAACGACTACGGCGTCGTCCACGGGTTCGTGCGCTCGGGGCTGGGGGTCGCGCTCGTCCCGGCGCTGGCGTACCTGCCCGGCGAGGGCGTGGTCGCGACCAGGCTCGGCGGCGTCGAGGCCCGCAGGCACATCGCCGCCGTGCACCGCACGGCCGGGGCGAACCCGGCGGTGGCCGGCGCCGTGTGCGCGCTGCGGCTGGCCGCGGCCCGGCTGGGGGACGACCTTCCCCGGAGCATAAGAACTTCTTACGCCTCGCCCACAGATGCCGAGGCTTGACCGCTTCCTCCGGCTCTGTCCGATCCCCGATCCTGAATGCGGTAAGCGCGGAAAGGAAGCCGATCAATGGGACGTGTCCTGCCCCAGCGGGCCTCGGTGGTCGTCATCGGGGGCGGCGCCATGGGCGTCAGCTCGGCGTACGAGCTGGCCGCGGCCGGTGTGAGCGACGTGGTCCTGATCGACAAGGGGCCGCTGGGCTCCGGCTCCACCTCGAAGGCGGCCGGGGGCGTGCGCGCGCAGTTCTCCGACCGGGTCAACATCGAGCTCGCCGTACGCAGCCTGGAGACGTTCGAGACCTTCGCCGAACGCTTCGGGCAGGAGATCGACCTGCACAAGCCGGGCTACCTGTTCCTGCTCGACTCCCCCGGGTCGGTCGCCGAGTTCGAGAAGAACGTGGCGATCCAGAATGACCTCGGCGTCCCCAGCCGGATGATCCCGGTCCGGGAGGCCAAGGAGCTGTCGCCGCTGATCGACACCGACGGGCTGCTCGCCGCCGCCTACTCCCCCAGCGACGGCCACTGCACGCCCGAGTCCGTGGTGCTCGGCTACGCGGGCGCGGCCCGGCGGCTGGGCGCGCGGCTGCTGCCGAACTGCGCCGCGACCGGCATCGAGACCGTGGACGGCCGCATCGTCGCCGTCCGGACCGAGGGCGGACGCATCGAGACCGACACGGTGATCTGCGCGGCGGGCGCCTGGTCGCGGCAGGTCGGCGAGTGGGTGGGGGTCGACCTGCCGGTGACCCCGCTGCGCAGGCAGATCCTGGTGACCGAGCCGGTCGCGGACCTGCCGCCGATGGCGTTCACCATCGACTTCGGCACCACGTTCTACTTCCACCGCGAGGGTCCCGGGCTGCTTCTCGGCATGTCCGACCCCGACGAGACCCCGGGGTTCAAGCTCGACCGCTCCGACGCCTGGCTGCCCGGACTGGGCGAGGCCATGGCCCGCCGGGCCCCGGCGCTGATGGAGACCGGCATCGCCACCGGCTGGGCCGGCCTGTACGAGGTGACCCCGGACCACAACGCGCTCATCGGGACCGCCCATGGCGTCGACCGGTTCATCTACGCCACCGGCTTCTCCGGGCACGGCTTCCTGATGAGCCCGGCCGTCGGCGAGGTGGTCCGCGACCTCTACCTGGGCCGGACGCCGTTCGTGGACGTCACCGGCTTCGACGCGGGCCGCTTCGCCCTGTCGGGGACCAGGCCCGAGATCAACATCGTCTAACAAGGAGAACCTGATGCTGACCACGCTGCCCGGCCCCGACGAGCTGGCCGCGACGGCGCGCGAGACCGCCAAGCGCTGCGGGGTGGACGTGGACGCGCTCGGCGGCGCCGTCACGACGACCTCGCCGATCAACGGCGGGCCGCTTGCCGCCGTGGACTGGGTGGACCCCGGCGCCGTCGACACCGCCGTGGAGCGGGCCGGGCAGGCGTTCCTGGCCTGGCGGACCGTGCCCGCGCCGGCCCGGGGCGCGCTGGTCAAGCGGTTCGGCGAGCTGCTGTCCGCGCACAAGGCGGACCTGGCCACGCTGATCAGCCTGGAGGTCGGGAAGATCACTTCCGAGGCGCTCGGCGAGGTCCAGGAGATGATCGACATCTGCGACTTCGCGGTGGGCCTGTCCCGGCAGCTGTACGGGCGCACGATCAGCTCCGAACGGCCCGGCCACCGGCTCATGGAGACCTGGCACCCCTTGGGCGTCGTCGGCGTGATCAGCGCGTTCAACTTCCCGGCGGCCGTCTGGTCGTGGAACACGGCCATCGCCCTGGTGTGCGGCGACCCGGTCGTCTGGAAGCCGTCGGAGCTGGCGCCGCTGACCGCCCTGGCCTGCGCGGCCCTGCTCGACCGGGCCGCCGCCGAACACGGCGCGCCCGCGCACCTGAGCCAGGTCCTCGTCGGCGGCCCCGAGGTCGGCGAGGCGCTCGTGGACCACCCCGGGATCGCCCTGGTCAGCGCCACCGGCTCGACCCGCATGGGCCGCGCCGTGGGGCCGCGCGTCGCCGCCAGGTTCGGCCGGTCGCTGCTGGAGCTCGGCGGCAACAACGCGGCCGTGGTGTGCCCGTCGGCGGACCTCGGCCTGGCCACGCGCGGCATCGTGTTCTCGGCCGCCGGGACGGCGGGCCAGCGGTGCACGACCATGCGCCGCGTCATCGCCCACGCCGACATCGCCGACGCGCTGGTCGAGCGGCTCACCGACGCCTACGCGCGGCTGCCGGTCGGCAACCCGATGGCGCCGGGCACCCTCGTCGGCCCGCTGATCAACGGGCGCGCGCACGCCGCCATGCTCGCCGCGCTGGAGGCCGCCGGGGAGCAGGGCGGCACGCTGGTGGCCGGCGGCGGGCGCCGGTTCGCCGACCAGGCTCCCGACGCCTTCTACGCCGAGCCGGCGCTGGTGCGGATCGGGGAGCAGACCCCGATCGTGACCCAGGAGACGTTCGCGCCGATCCTCTACGTCATGCCGTACGACACCCTGGAGGAGGCCATCGCGCTCAACAACGCGGTCCCCCAGGGCCTGTCGTCCAGCATCTTCACCCGCGACCAGGCCGAGGCCGAGCTGTTCGTCTCGGCCGAGGGCTCCGACTGCGGCATCGTCAACGTCAACATCGGCACCTCCGGCGCGGAGATCGGGGGCGCGTTCGGCGGCGAGAAGGAGACGGGCGGCGGGCGCGAGTCCGGCTCGGACGCCTGGCGGGCCTACATGCGCCGGGCGACGAACACGATCAACTACTCCGGGAAGCTGCCGCTGGCCCAGGGAGTCGAGTTCACCGTGTGACCCGCGCTACTCACGCGAGCCCAGCCACCCGGTGTGACGCGTCATTCGCGCGAGTCCAGCCATCCGGCGTGACGAGTCACTCACGTGAGTCCAGCCATCCGGCGGTGGCCGTCACGAACTGATCGGCGTCGTCCAGCCATGGGAAGTGCCCCGCTCCCGGCTGGACGACGAGGTCGGCGTCCGGGAAGAGCCCGGCGACCTCGGCCGCCGCACGGGGCACGGTGTTCACGTCCACCTCTCCGGCGAGCACCAGCACCGGCGCCCCGAACGTCGCGAGCGCGGCGCGGGTGGCCTCCGGGTCGAAGGCGCCCTCGGCGGCGAACACGGCCGCGGCCTCCTTGTTCTGGCGCAGCTCGCGGCTCGCGTCGCAGGCCCGTGCCGCCGCGTCCCACCGGCCGTGGAACAGCGGCGCGATGGCCTCGGCGTCGCCCTCCGCGCCCTTGCCGGACACGATGGCCTCCAGGGCCGCGATCGCCCGCGGGTGCCAGGGCTCGGCCGCCCGCGAGCGCGCGACCTCCAGCCGGTCCTCCCCCGCGATGGTGATCCCGAGGGCCATGACGCTCGGCCCGATCAGGGCGAGCCTGCGCACGCGCCCGGGGTGGCGGGCCGCGTACAGGACGGCGACGTTCGTGCCTGCGGAGTGCCCGAGGAGGTCGATCCGGTCGAGTCCGAGGTGCGTGCGCAGGGCCTCGACGTCGTCGACGAGGCGGTCACAACGGTAGGAGGCGGGGTCCGCGGGTGCCGCCGACCCGCCGGTGCCCCGCGGGTCCAGCATGATCAGCCGCCGGTACGCGGACAGGCCGCCGAGCTCGCCCAGATAGGCGGAGTCCTGCATCGGCCCGCCCGGCAGGCAGACCAGCGGCGTTCCCTGGCCGTGCTCGTGATAGGCGAGCTCTGTCCCGTCATAGGCGGAGAAGGTCGGCATGACCGAGATCGTGTCAGCCGGCGCGCGGCCGGGCCAACTCAAGGCATATACGAAACCGTTGTTGCGTAAATGGGCGGCCCGGGTGTACCTTCAATTTCGCTACCCCAGTAGCGAAATGGAGGGATTCACATGAGGCCACGGGGGCGACCGCGTGACACCGAGGTCGACGAGCGGGTTCTGCTGGCGGCCACCGAGCTGCTGCTGCGGCGCGGATACGGCGGCCTGTCCACCGACGAGGTGGCCGAGCGGGCCGGCATCGCCAAGACCACGCTGTACCGCCGCTGGCCCACCAAGGACCACCTCGCCCTGGCCGTGGTGGCCAGGTTGCAGGACCACGACGAGATCACCGACACCGGCGACATCCGGCGCGACCTCACCGACTACATGGAGAAGGTCGCCGCCGGGCTCAACCGGATGCGGGTCGCGGGCCTGCCGCCCGGCCAGGAGAGCCGCTCGGCGGGCACGGTGGCCGAGCTGGTCGCCGCCGCCGCCCGCCACGACGACGTCGGCGAGCTGGAGCGCGCCGTCTACGCCCGCCGCAACGCGCTGGCCTGCCGGCTCATCGAACGCGCCCGCGACGAGGGCCGCCTCCGCCCCGACGTCGACCCCATGACACTGCTGGAGCAGCTCGCCGGGGCCCTCTACTACCGCGTCCTGATCACCGGCGGCCCCGTGGATCGCGCCTACGCCGAACGCCTGGTCGCCGCCGCCCTCGACGGCGCCCTGTAACTCCCCAGGAAGGACCATCCCCATGTCGCTCATCACGCCTGACACCGCAGTCGTACGCGCGGCCGACGCCGAGATCGTCGGCGGCGGCGACGCCCCCGCCACCGGCCGGCTCCTGCTGGACTCCAGCGCCACCGGAGGCGCCCTGAGCAGCCTCCGCATGACCCTCACCCCGGGCGCCGACGGCGCCGTGCCCCACCTGCACACCGCGTCCAGCGAGCTGTTCTACGTCCTCGGCGGCGCCGCCCAGGTGCTGGCGGGCGACGAGGTGCTCACGCTGGAGGAGGGCGACCTGGCCGTGGTGCCGCCGAACGTCGCCCACGCCTTCGCCGCCACCCCCGGCTCCGAGGCCGACCTGCTGATCGTGATCACGCCCGGCGTCGAGCGCTTCGAGTATTTCCGCCTGCTGGCCCGCCTGCGTTCCGGCGCGGCCACGCTGGAGGAACTGCTCGACTCGCAGGAGCTCTACGACAACCACTTCCTCGACAGCCCGCAGTGGAAGGCCGCCCGCTCGCTCGGGCAGAGCTGACGGTCAGGGCTGGCGATCAGGGCTTCGGCTTGGGCGGCTTCCGGTCCCACCCCTGGCTGCCCTTACGCCCCAGCGACCACATCTGCATCCCGCGTTCGATCTCCAGCGCCGACGGCCAGGACACCGCGGGCGGGCCGAGCTCGAGGGTGGCGCTCTGCTTGATCCGCCGGGCCAGCTGGGGGTCGGCGGCGGCCTTGGCCACGAGCCGGGTGGCGGCGTCCAACATGGCGTCGGGCTCGGCCACGTCCCAGGCCAGGCCGCGGCGCACGGCCTCGGCCCCGGACAGCGCAGCGCCCAGGACCCCGAGCGCGATGGCGTGCTGATATCCGGCCGCGCGGCCGAGCAGGGACAGATGACCGCCGCCCGGGTGGATGCCGCGCGCCACGAACCCGCTGTCGATCACCGCGTCATGGCTGACCAGCATGAGGTCGGTGGCCAGGGCCAGGTTGAGCCCGGCGCCGACCGCGCCGCCGGTAACCAGCGACACGCTGGGCACCGGGAGCCGCCCGACCTCGACGAACGCCGCGTACACGGCGGAGGTCCGCGCGACCGACTCGGGCGCCGCGGGATCGGCGGAGGAGGCGGCCAGGTCGCGGGTGTCGGCGCCGCTGCAGAAGTAGCCGCCCGCGCCGTCGACGAGGACGGCGCCGATGGTGTCGTCGCCGTGGACGAGGGCGCAGAACTCCCCGATGAGGGCGGCCATCTCCAGCGTGATGGCGTTCTTGCGCCGGGGGTTGTTCAGGGTGAGCCTGGCGATCCCGTCGCGGACGGTCGTGAGGGCTGGCGGTTCGGCGTTCATGATGCTGCTCCTGTCTTCAACGGGGCCCCGTCGAAAGGGGCGCTGACGGCGGGCCGCCGGTGACGAGCTCCCACACGTCGCCCGACCTCCTCGCCAGGTCGGCGCACCTGCGCTGCCAGTGAAGCTCGTTGCCGTGTTCCTCGCGCCACGCCCACAACCTCCTGGTGCAGGCGCCGAGCCGGTGCTCCATCGTGAACCCGATCGCGCCGTGCAGTTGGTGCCCGGCGGCGGCCACCGACCGGGCCAGCGCGGACGCCTCGGCCTTGGCGGAGGCCACGATGAGCTCGCGATCCCGGTCACCGTGCCGCAGCGCCGCGACCGCCGCGTCCGCCATCACCTCGACGGTGACCACGTCGGCCGCCAGCCGCGCGAGCCGGTGCTGGACCGCCTGGAAGCGGGCCAGCGGCCGGCCGAACTGCACCCGCTCGGCGACGTACCCTGCGGTGAGCGTCAGGACGGCGCGAGCGGCGCCGGCCAGCTGCAGCGCGCGGGCGGTGGCCCCGTGCAGCTCCAGCTCGTGGCGCCACGGGCCGGGCGGCAAGGGCGTGACCGCCGCCTCTGCCCCGTCTAGCACGGCGCTGTCGCGTTCCTCCCCCGCCAGGTTCTCGCCGGGTGACGGCCGGTCGGGGGCGCGCAGCACGGCGGTCGCCGGTCCGTCCGGGGTGTCGGCCAGGGTGACCAGGTGGTCGGCGGATCGCAGCCAGGGCACGCGGGTCAGCGGGCCGGTGACCGTCCACCGGCCGCCGGGGGCCGGTTCGGCCACCAGCTCGCCTGCGTACGCGGTCAGCGTCCCTGGCGGCAGGGCGGCCCCCGATGCGGCCAGCAGCGGGCCCGCGACGAACAGGGCCTCGGCCAGGGGCAGCGCCGCCCCGCCCGTGGCGGCTTCGCGGACCACGACGGCGGCGTCCGCGAGCGTGCCACCACTCCCGCCCTGGCGCTCGGGGACGGTGAGCGAGGTGAAGCCGAGCTCCTCCAGCCGGGCCCAGAGCGCCGGGCCGTGCGGCTCCGCGGCCAGCAGGGCCCGCACCGCCTCAGCCAGGACGCGCAGGTGATCGCCGGTCACGGGAGCAGCTCCCTGACCAGGACGCGAAGATGATCGACCGTCATGGGAGCAGATCCTTGGCCACGATCGAGCGCAGGATCTCGTTGGTGCCCCCGCGCAGGGTGAAGGCCGGGACGTGCAGGACGGCCTTGGCCAGCATGGCCGCGAGCCCCTGTCCGCCCGGCTCGGGGCCGACGTGCCGCCGCACGGCGTCCACGACGTCGCCCTCGAACTCCGTGCCCAGGTCCTTGACCAGCGCCGCCGCCACGGCCGGGCTCTCTCCCCTGGACAGCCGCTCGGCGACCGACAGGGACAGCCGGCGCAGCGCCACCAGCCGGGAGACCAGCCGGCCCAGCTCGGCGTGCGCGACCGGGTCGTCCCCCAGGTTCTCCGGCCGGGCCCACTCCCGCAGCAGCGGCAGCGTGCTGAGCACGCGCTCGGGGCCGGAGCGTTCGTTGCCCAGCTCCGCGGTGACCTGGCGCCAGCCGTCCCCCCGGCGGCCCAGCAGGGCGCCCGCCGGGATCACCGCGTCGTCGAAGATGACCTCGTTGAAGTGGTGCGCCCCGTCGATGGTGATGATCGGCCGGATCGAGACCGCCGGGTGGGGCAGGTCCACGATGAACTGTGAGAGCCCGGCGTGCCGGTCGCCGGCGTCGTCCGTGCGCGCCAGGACGACCACCGCCGTGGCGAGGTGCGCCACGCTGGTCCAGACCTTGGTGCCCGTCAGCCGCCAGCCGTCCTCGACCTCGGCGGCCCGGGTCCGGACCGAGGCCAGGTCGGAGCCCGAGTCGGGCTCGGACATCCCGATCGCGAAGAAGCTCTGGGCTCGGGCGATTTTCGGGAGATACGTGTGTTTCTGGTGCTCTGTACCGTTACGCAGGATGCTGGGGGCGATCTGCCGGTCGGCGATCCAGTGGGCGGCCACCGGTGCCCCGGCGGCCAGGAGTTCCTCGGTGACCACGTAGCGCTCCAGCGGGGTCCGGCCGTGCCCGCCGTACGCGACCGGGATCGTCATCCCCACCCACCCGCGCGCGGCCAGGCGGGCGCTGAAGGCCGGGTCGACGCCGGACATCCAGGCGTCGGCCTCGCGGGCGAAGCCGCCGGCCGCGATCTCGTCCTCGAGGAAGCGCCTGACCCGCAGCCGCAGCTCTCGTAACCCGTCCGGCGGCCCGACCGCGCCGAGCGACAGGGCCTGAGCATCCACGAATGGGATCTTATCCGCGCAAGGGCTCCCGCCCCTGGAAAGGCACGGCCAAACTGGCCGTGCCTGCGAATATGAGTAGATCTTTTTCCTCATTCGTATCATTCAGTGCCCGCTGACACCTAAGCTTCGGGGATGCGTTATGTCCCTTTTGTCCTGGTTGTCGCTGCCACGGTGGCGTACACCGCGACTCCCGCAGCGGCCATCACCAACGGCTCCGCCGACGGTGACGCACACCCGGAAGTAGGGGCTCTCATTTCCGATGAGCAGAATCCCGACGGTACGTGGGCGTACTGCACGGGAACGCTCATCTCACCGACAGTCTTCCTCACCGCCGCCCACTGCGGTGAGCCGAAGCAGAAGACCGCCAAGGTCTCCTTCGCCGGCCACTACAAACGCGGGGCCCAGCTCTACTCCGGCCGTTACATCCCGGATCCGCGTTTCTCGGCGAAGTCCGAGCTCCACGACATGGCCGTCGTCGTGTTCGACAAGCCCATCCTGAGCATCACGCCCGCCCAGCTGCCGCCCGCGGGCCTGCTCGACCTCCTCGAGGCCGAGAACAGGCTGGAGTCCGCCCGATTCACCCCCGTCGGGTACGGCTCGCTCCAGCCCACCATGAAGAGGCCGCGTGACCAGCGCTTTCATTACACCGACACACGCCACCAGGCGACCATCTCCTTCAAGAGCATGACCCGGAGATGGCTCAACCTGTCGCTGTCCACCAAGGGCGACGGCAGCACCTGCTTCGGCGACTCGGGCGGCCCGAACTTCCTGGGCGGAGTCACCTCGCACCTCCTCATCGCCACGACGATCTCCGGTGCCGACGACGCCTGCAAGAAGACCAACTACGACTACCGCCTGGACTCCGCCTCGGCGCGGAAGTTCCTGGGCAAGTACGTCAGCCTTCCCGGACCCGCCCAGCCATCGGAGCCAGTGGCGCCATCGGCGGCTCCGAGCGCGCAAGCGACGCCTCCGAGCTCTCCGAGCGCACGCTGAAGATGGGCCGCGGCATCGGGACGCGCTCGGCCGCCGGCGGCGGCGCCTGATCCACCAGCGCCTGGATCGCCGTCCTGCGCCTCTCGATGCCTGCTCCGTCGATGCTGATGCGCCGCCTGCCGCGGCTCTTGTCATCCATCACGCACGGGAGCGTACTGAGATCGACGCCAAGAGCGGGTCACGAGCGCGCCCGGTTACTCCCGTCAGTCGAAGGTCTCGTGGACGGTGTCCGGGACATCGTCGTCCAGCTCCACGCGTACCCGCTCGATCGTGCCGGTGAAGGGGAAACCGCGCGGATAGTCCCAGCTCACCGGTGACAGCGCGTCACGGCCCAGCACCAGCCCCTGCCAGCCGATCAGGTAGCGGGCGGTCGTGAGCGGCTCCTTCCCGCCGTCGGGGCGGCCGTCCACCGCCAGGGAGGCCACGCCCTGGAGGGGGCCGGTCCTGGTGAAGATCATCGACAGGACGTGCTCGCCCGGCGGCAGGAGGCGGTTGCCGCGCACGCGGTAGCGGGTGCCCTGGTGGTTGTACTCGTAGTGGAGCCGGCCTCCGGTTATGTACAGGACGTGACCGCCGTTCACGTCGCCCTGCGAGATCAGCACGCCCTCGTCGCCCTCCCGCAGCCGCACCTCGGCGTCGATGCGGTAGGAGCGGTCGTAGATCAGCGGGGTGACGCCGCCCGGGATGCGGCTCATCTCCGGGTAGAGCACGAAGCTCCGCCGCCGCCTGGGCGAGGCCGCGCTGTGGTATTTCGCGGCCCGTTCGGCGAAGTTGCGGTCGTCCAGGGGGAAGACGTCGTAGCGGTCGGCCTCGGACCACCAGCGGCCGATCAGCTCATGGAGCACGTCGGGGCGCTCGGCCGCCAGATCGTGGCACTCGGAGAAGTCGTCGTCCAGGTGGTAAAGCTCCCACCGGTCGTCGTCGTAGGAGGTGCCGCGCTCGTGGTAGGCCACGGCCTTCCACCCCTCGTGCCAGATCGCGCGGTGTCCGTACATCTCGAAGTACTGGGTGGTGCGGCGGGTCGGCGCCGCGCCGTCGGCGAACGTGTAGCGCATGGACACGCCGTGCACGGGCAGCTGCGCGAGCCCCCGGTACGTCCCCGGCATCCCGGTGCCGACGACGTCCAGGATCGTCGGGGTCACGTCGATGACGTGGTGGAACTGCGTCCGCACGCCGCCCTCGGGGACCCGCCCCGGCCAGGAGACGATGAGCGGGGCCCGGACGCCGCCCGCGTGCGTGTTCTGCTTGTACCGCTTGAGCGGGGTGTTGCCCGCCTGCGCCCAGCCCCAGGGGTAGTTGCCGTGGCACCGGGGGCCGCCGATCTCGTCGAGGCGGGCGTGGTTGTCGGCGTGGGAGACGGCGTCGCCGTTCTCGTAGGCGATCGAGTTGGTGTTGCCGAGCGCGCCGCCCTCCTGGCTGGCGCCGTTGTCCGACAGGAGCACGATCAGCGTGTTCTCGCGGGTGCCGATGTGCTCCAGGTGCGCGACGAGCCGGGCGAGGTGGGCGTCGGTGTGCTCCATCATCGCGGCGAACGCCTCCTGCAGCCGGGCGGCGACCGCGCGTTCCTCCTCGGGGAGCTCGGACCAGGGCCGCACGCCGTCGTTGCGGGGCGCCAGCGCCGTGCCGGGCGGGATGATCCCGAGCTCGGCCTGCCGGGCGTGGCGGCGCCGCCTGATCACGTCCCAGCCCTCGTCGTAGCGGCCCCGGTAGCGCCGCAGATACTCCTCGGGCGCCTGGTGCGGCGCGTGGCCCGCGCCCATGGCCAGGTAGAGGAGGTACGGCTTGTCGGGCCCCACGGACTTGTGGTCGGAGACGCAGGCGATGGCCCGGTCGACGAGGTCCTCGGTGAGGTGGTAGCCCTCCTCCGGCGTCCTGGGCGGCTCCACCCGGTGGTTGTCCTGGACCAGCTCGGGATGGTACTGATCGCTGATGCCCTCGAGGAAGCCGTAGTAGCGGTCGAAGCCCCGGCCCAGCGGCCACTGGTCGTAGGGGCCGATCGCGCTGGTCTGGTCCATGGGCGCCAGGTGCCACTTGCCGAGGGCGTAGGTGTTGTAGCCGGTGTCGCGCAGCACCTCGGCGATCGTGGCCGCGCGGTGGGTCACGGTGCCGCGCTTGCCGGGGAAGCCGCTGTCGGCGTTGGACAGCAGGGACATACCGACGGCGTGGTGGTTGCGGCCGGTGAGCAGCGAGGCGCGGGTGGGCGAGCACAGCGGCGTGACGTGGAAGTTGGTGTAGCGCAGCCCGCCGGCGGCCAGGGCGTCCATCGTGGGGGTGGCGATCTCGGACCCGTAGCAGCCGAGGCTGCCGAACCCGACGTCGTCGAGGACGACCACGATCACGTCGGGCGCTCCCTCGCGGGGCCTGGGGGGCTCCGGCCACCACGGCGTGGAGTCCTGGTAGGTGCGGCCCACGTGTCCGGTGGTCACGAGTATTTCCCTTCTTCGAGCTGGCGCAGGGTCAGGCCGCGGGTCTCCGGGGCCAGTCTGAAGGTCACCACGGCGTTCAGCACGGCCAGGGCCGAGATGATCAGGAAGGAGACCGCGCCGAGCGCCTCGAACATGCTGGGCAGCGCCAGCGTGCCGACCACGCTGCCGGTCTTGCCGACCATGTTCACGATGCCGACGGCGCGTCCCCGCACGGACGCCGGGAACAGCTCGGGCGCCCAGGAGTAGAAGGCCAGCGAGGTGCCGCCGTTGATCACCGCGATGGTGACGGCGAAGGCCACCAGGACGAGCCACGAGGTGCCGAATCCGGCCCAGATGAGGAACGTGCACACGGCGGCGACCGCCGTGCCGGTGATCGCGATGAAGCGGCGGCCGATCGACTCGATCACCCACAGGCAGACGATCAGGCCCAGGATCACGGCGAGCGCCGTCGTGGACGCGGTGAACAGCAGCGAGGTGAACGTGCTCGGCGTGACGATGCGTTTGATCAGGCTGGGCTGGTAGAGCAGGATGGCCGAGCCGTACAGGTTGTTGCAGCCCCAGTACACGCAGAGCATGACCATCATGATCGCCAGCGGCCGGCGGAACAGCAGCCGCAGCGGGGCCGGCTGCCCGCCGCCCGTCGCGGCGGGCTCGGTCGCGGGCGCGGGCGCGGCGGGCTCGGCCGGGCCGGCCTCTCCGGAGGTGGCGTACCGCCAGGCGGCCAGGGCCTCCTCGTGGCGGCCGTGGGCGCGCAGCCAGTACGGAGACTCCGGCGTGCGGCGGCGCAGGAAGAGCAGCAGCACCGCCGCGACGGCCCCGGTCGCCATCACCCAGCGCCAGTGCTCCACCCCGGAGGCCGTGAAGACCAGCAGCGTGACGGCGATGGCGGTCAGCGCGCCCAGCATCCAGGCCACCCCGCCCAGGCCGGTGAACGTGCCGCGCCTCCTGGACGGGATGAACTCCGCGATCAGGGCGGCCGAGGCGGGCATGTCCGCGCCGATCGCGAACCCGACGCAGAACCGCAGCGCGATGAGCTGCCACACGTCGTCCACGAACAGGAAGCCGAGCGAGGCCAGCACGAAGACGGCCATCGAGGCGAAGAACACCGGCCGCCGGCCGAAGCGGTCGGTCAGCGGGCCGGTCAGGAGGGAGCCGAGGGCCATGCCGACGAACGCGGAGGCGCCCACCAGGCCGAGGACGCCGGGGTTCGGGGAGAGCTCGGGCACGATGCCGAGCAGGGCGCCGGACAGAACCAGCAGGTCGTAGCCGTCCACGTAGTAGCCGCCGATGGCGGTCAGCGCTATTCTGCGCTGACCCCTGGTCATGCGTCCCGCATCGAACTCCACAATCTCGCTCGTCATATCGGGGAATTTAGGACACGCGCAACCATTCGTCTATTGCCATAGCCCGACTCAAAACCATACGTTTTCCGGATGATCGAACGTCTGGACCTGCAGCTGAGCTGGCTGGCCACCTTCGTGGCGGTCGTGGATCACGGGGGCTTCACCGCCGCCGGGCGCGTGCTGGGCCGCTCGCAGCCCCGGGTCAGCGCGCACATCGCCGCCCTGGAGCAGGCGCTCGGCGACACGGTGCTCACCCGCACCAGCAAGGAGGTCACGCTCACCGCCGCCGGCGCCAGGTTCCTGCCCAGGGCCCGTGCGGCGCTGGCGGAGGTCCAGACGGGGGTCGACCAGGTACGCGCCCTGCGCGCCGAGCTCAAGGGCCGGGTCACGGTGGGCGGCTACCCGGGGCTGAGCGCCGTGCTGCTGGCGCCGCTGATCCAGCGGTTCCGGCGGCTGCACCCCGGGGTCACGGTGGTGCTGCGCGAGGGCGACCCGCTGCAGCTGGAGGAGGCCGTCGCCCACGGCGAGCTCGACATCGCGCTGCGCACCTCCGACGTGCCGCAGGTGTATCACACCGTCCCCTCGGCGCACCTGTTCCACGAGAAGATCGTGCTGGTGGCCCCGAGAGGCCACCGGCTGGCCACGGCCTCGCCGGTGGACCTCAGGCTGCTGTCCGACGAGACCGTCCTGGTCACCGGCGACCCGTACGGCGGCTGGGCCGACTACCGCGACCGGCTCGACCGGGTGGGCGCCGACCCCGTCGAGATCATGGTGATCGCGCAGGCCACCACGATCTCGGCGATGGTGGCGGCGGGCCTCGGGGTGGCGATCCTGGGCGCGTTCGCCGCCCAGGTCGCGGTGTTCGGGGACGACGTGGTGACCCGGCCGCTGCCGGCCCCCTTGTGGCACCGGGAGATCCGCGTCTACCGGAAGGCGGGACGCGTGTCCACCAAGCCGGCGGACGCCTTCCTGGAGCTCCTCCACCGGGAGGCCCCGGCCCTGACCGCCCGCACCGCCACCTGGCCGCCGTGACCCCGCGGGCCGAGGGTTGTCAGGAGCGGCGCCGGAAGTAGCAGGTCGTGGCCGTGGCCAGGGCGGCGCCCCAGATCGGCCAGAAGCACTCCGGCAGCCAGGCGCCCCATTCGTCCAGGGTGAACCGGCCGGCGATCGTCGCCCTGATGTAGGTCAGCCCGGCCACGGTGACGACGATCGAGACGAACCCGGCGGGGATGACCGCCAGCAGCAGCGGCACCCGCCTGCCGCGCAGGCCGGGGATCCAGCGCGGGAAGACCTCACCCCACCGCTGGGTCAGCCCGAGCGTGAGCACGCCGCCGAACGCGCCGAAGGTCGCCAGGTACGCGCCGGCCAGCCACAGGCCGTCCTCCCCCTGGGCGAGGAACTCCGGGCTCACGCCGAGCGGGAGGCCCAGCGCCCACGCCCACCGGGTCAGGCAGTACACCAGCGGCACCGCGACGGCCACGTACACGGCCCGGCGCCCCCGCTCGGGGGTGAACCAGCCCGCCACGCCCCTGTCGCGCCCGTACGCCAGCGCCGCGCCGGCCAGGAGCAGCCCGCCGAGCACGCAGACGAGCTGGTTGAGCACCGGCCACGGCCAGGCGTCGGCGAGGGTCGCGCCGCCCAGGCTCCAGCCGAAGAGCGGCGCGACCAGCAGGAGGGGCGTGTAGGCCACGCCCATCATGAGCCGGGAGTCGGGGACGACCAGGACGAGGAGCACGGCGATCGGCCAGGCCAGGTAGAGCGGCGCGCGGCCGCCGCCCCCGCGGCTCAGCGCCAGCGCCGTCGCCAGGGTGAGCAGCGCGAAGGCGGCGATCCACCAGCCGAAGCCCGGCGTCACCCCGGCCAGGACGGACAGCGCCCCGTCCGGGTCGGGGTCCGAGGCGCCCCAGGGGAAGCCGGGCGCCCCCAGCGCCCAGGCCGCCCCGAGCAGGCCGTAGCCCAGCGCCCACAGCGCCGCCGCGTGGGCGCGGCGGCCAGAAGTGCGGGTTTCCATGCGGTCAAGCCTCCCGGCGGGCCCCTCGCCGGGCCAGATGCCGTTCGGCACCTCTCGACGCCGGCGGGCATGCCGTTCGGCACCTCAGGTACGGTTTCCGGCGAAGACCGGAGGGGTGCGCCCCTTCCATGGCATCGCCTGTTCCAGGTGGGCGGCGATCCGGAACAGCAGGTCCTCGCGCCCGTAGGGGGCGACGATCTGCACGCCGACGGGCAGCCCGCCGGCGTGGCCGAGCGGCAGGCTGATCGCGGGCTGCCCGGTGACGTTGAACACCATCGTGAACGGCCCGTAGTCGGTCAGCGACTCCAGCCAGCTCGTCATCGTGTGGCCGGGGTCGTCGTAGCGCAGCGTGCCGTGCGGCGCGGGCGGACGGGCCAGCGTGGGGGTGACGAGCAGGTCGTACTCGGTGAAGAACGCGGCCACCGAGCGGGTCACCCGGTTCTGGGCGTCGAGTGCGGCCAGCAGGTCCAGCCCGGTGTACTCCCGCGCCGCCCGCAGGAACCGCCGGGAGACGGCCTCCATCCGGGCCGGGTCGGGCTGCCTGGGGGCCATGAGCAGCGTGGAGGCGATCGCCACGCACTCGGCCGCCAGGCTCCGCATCACCGCCTCCCAGTCCACGGCCGGGCTCGCCTCGGTGACCCCGTGCCCGGCCCGCTCCAGCGCCTGGCCCACCAGGACCGCCGCCTCGGCCACCCGGGCGTCCACCGCCGTCCCCGACCAGGCTTCGGTGGTCACCGCCACCCTCAGCCGGCCGGGGTCGGCCCCCGCCTCGTCGGCGTACCTGCCCCGCGGGGGCGGCGCGGTGTACTTGTCGCCGATGCCGGGCCCCTGGACGGCGTCCAGGAGGTGCGCGGCGTCGCGGACGGTCCGCGTGAGCGCGAACTCGTACGACATGCCGAGCATGGCCTCGCCCGCGTCGGGACCGCAGGTGATCCGGCCGCGGCTCGGCTTGAGCCCGACCAGCCCGCAGCAGGAGGCCGGGACGCGGATGGACCCGGCCCCGTCGCTGGCGTGCGCGACGGGCACGGCGCCGGCGGCGACCAGGGCGGCCGCGCCGCCGCTCGACCCGCCCACGCCCCTGTCCGGGTCCCAGGGGTTGCGGGTGGGGCCGTACCTGAGCGATTCGGTGGCGAAGCTGACGCACAGCTCCGGGACGGTGGTCAGGCCCAGCGTGACCAGGCCGGCGGCCCGGAACCGGGCCATCAGGGCGGTGTCGTGCGTGGGGACGACGCCCGGCAGGGCCCGGCTGCCGAGGGTGAACGGCACCCCCTCGGCCACCGGCCCGTGATCCTTGATCAGGAACGGCACCCCGGCGAACGGCCCGTCCCCGGCGTGGTCCAGCGCCGGGCTGAACACCGGCAGGGCCAGGCCGTTCACCTGGGCGTCCGCGATCGCCAGGGCCCGCCTGGCGGTGGCCTCGACCTCGCCGGCGGTGACCTCGCCCGACCTGATCAGATCCCTGATCCCGACGGCGTCGTACCGCGCGTATTCATGGAGCTCCATGGAGAGCCTCTTTCTGGGCGTCCTCGACGCCCGCAACCTCGATCACATGTGGCGGTGGGCGGCGCGCGGGGCGCGCCGCCGGATGACGGACAGCCTGAACACAGGCGACGGTCGCTCCGGGACCATCGCCTGCTGTGATCGAGGTGCTTCTACGCTCGGTACATCACGACCATGGTGACGGATGCCGCCCCTGGCCGTCGAACGGTTTGTCCGGCGGCCGGGAGGGCGGATCCGCGTCAGTCGTCGGCGTGCCCGTGGCTCCGCCACGGGCCGGTGATGGCGAAGACGTGGCCGGGCGACTGGATGTTGGCGAACAGGATGCGGCCGTCGGCGCTGAAGGCCGGGCCGGTGAACTCGCTGTCGTTGAGGTCGTTGCGGGCCATCGGGTACGACTTGCCCTGCGTGCTGACGCCGATCAGGTGCTGGATGCCCTCGCCGTCCTCCGCGAGGATCACCCCGCCGTACGGGGAGACCGTGATGTTGTCGGGCCCGTCATAGTCGGTGTCCTGGCTGGGGTCGGGGTTGACGCCGAAGATGACCTTGAGGGTGACCGTCTCGGTGCGCGGGTCGTAGAACCACACCTGGCCGTCGTGCTCGTTGACGCTGCCGTCGGTGTGACGGGCGAAGCTGGCCACGAAGTACGCGCCCCCGTCGCCCCACCAGGCGCCCTCCAGCTTGCGGCTGCGGGTGACCTGGTCGTTGGCGAACTGCAGGCGTACCGACTGGGTCTTCGCGTCGCGGTCGGGCACCTCGACCCAGCGGGCCTTGAAGCGCGTGCCCGGCTCGGTCGCCTCCGACAGGTCGGCGATGTGCGTGTCGTCCCGGTAGCAGCTCAGCGCCTCCAGCTTGCCCGCGGTGTCGCCGCCCTCGGACAGCGCCAGCGCGCGCAGCGCGCCCTTGCGGCCGTGGAAGCGCCTCGGCGGGGTCCACCGGTAGTACAGCCCGTTCGGGCCGCCGGCGTCCTCGGTCAGGTAGATCGCCGACGTCCTCGGGTCGACGGCGACGGCCTCGTGGGCGTAGCGGCCGAGGAACTTCAGCGGCACCGGGTCATGGTTGGCCTCGCGGTCGAACGGGTCGACCTCGAACACGTAACCGTGGTCCTTCTGGTAGGCCCCGCCGGCGCGCTGCTCGGTCTCCTCGCAGGTCAGCCAGGTGTTCCAGGGGGTCTTGCCGCCGGCGCAGTTGTTGTGGGTGCCGGCCAGGCTGACGTATTCGCGGATCCGCTCGCCGCGGGCGTCGACGTCGATGTTCGTGGTGCCGCCGCCGGCTCCCGGGTCGTAGGTGAGGCCGGGCAGCGCCGGCACCCGGTAGGGCTCGCTGCCGCCGATCTCGTGGTTGTTGACCAGCGTGCCGCCCCGCCCGTGCGAGAAGCTCGCGGTGCCGTCGGCGTCGCTCGGGGTCGGCTCGCCGCTCTCCAGCAGGGTCACCCCCGCCTCCGCGACGATGCGGTACGTGAACCCGGCCGGCAGGGCCAGGATCCCGGCCGGGTCGGGGACCAGCGGGCCGTAGCCCTGCGGGGGCCGGGTGGCGGCGATCGCGGCCGGGCCTGCGATGGCCTCGTAGCTGCCGGCTAACGCGATGCCGAGGCTTCCGGCGGCGGTGCGGCCGAGGAAGGAACGGCGCGCGATGGGACGAGGGGAATCAGGTGAGGACACGGGACATCTCCTCTAGCGTCTGACGCTTTTACACCAGCCGACCCAACGATGCCACGGAGACGGCCGCCGCGCCGCCCGCTGTCCGCATCATGAACGCCGGTTGAACAACCGGCCCGCACCCGTCACCTCGAACGGCTCGGCGGGGTTCGGCTTTCTCACGACGCGGATAACAGTTGAAGAACGGACGATGGCGGGTCGGCGGTCCGGTGCATCAGCATGGAAACGTGACAGTCATTTCCGCCAGGCGGCGATCGACCGGGCGCCGGGGGCCGTACGTGGCCCGCGCGGTGACCCAGCTGCTGTCCTGGCCGGCCCTGGAGCTGAGCGACACCAGGCGTGGAGTGGCCTTCGCCGTCCGCGGCATCGAGATCCTGCGCCTGACCGGCGCGGACGAGGTGCGTCTGCGCCTGACGGAGCCCGCGATCGGCCGGCTGGAGCCGTACCTGCGAGACTGCGAGCAGGTACAGACGTGCGCCGACCCGGCGTGGGTGGCCCTGAGACTGGAGGCCGAGCCCGACCTCGACCTGCTGCTGGCGCTGACCAGCGTGGCGATCAAGGCGCACGCGTCGGAGGTCGCCTGATATCGGCCATGGGCCATCCGCCCTAGGTGACTGATTTATACAGAAAAAGTCCTCTATGCGGCGGGCGATGGAACGTGCTATGACGAATTCATGGCGTACGACGAGCGCCTCGAACGTGAGGCGATCCAGGACGTGGTCAACCGGCTGATCGCCAGATACACCGGCACGCGCTCGGCCGAGCAGGTCGAGGCGGCCGTGCGGGAGGCGTATGACCGCTTCGCGAACAGCCCGGTCCGCGATTTCATCCCGGTGCTGGTGGAACACGACTCCAAGGAGTTACTGCGCCGCGGTGCCCTGACGGAGGTCCCGTCACCGATGTGAGGTGAGGGGCTCCATCGGCGCCCCCAGCGTGCGGGACACCTCGCGTGCGGTCTCGGCGGCCGGCCGAGAAGGTGGGCGTGGTGCCGACGATCGAGGAGGGCAACCTGTTCCGCCGGGTCATCGGGTGGAGCTCGGTGCTGCTGCTCGTCCTCTGCGTCCTGGTGTTCCTGCAGTCGGCCCCGGTGCTCGGCCGGCTGGTCCCCTGACCTGTGACGGCGTCCCTTTCCGGGGTAGCTGACGGCCCGAACGCGACAGTCCGGCCCTGGGAGCAGGCATGAATTACGATCAGTTCCTCAAGATCGTGGAGCAGCAGGCCGGGGCGGGGCCCCGGGCCGCGGAACGCGCCGTGCAGGCCACGTTCCGCACGCTCTCCGAGCGGCTCTCGAAGGTGGAGAGCCGGGATCTGCTCAGGGAACTGCCCCCGGAGGCGATGCCCTGGCTCTACACCGAACGCGACCCCGAGACCTTCGGCGTCGGCGAGTTCCTCCGGCGGGTGGCCGAGCGCGCCGGCGTCGACGCCGAGACGGCCGGGCGGCACGCCCGCGCGGTCTTCTGGGCGATGGGGCAGGCCGTGAGCCCCGAGGAGTTCGCCGACATGACCGCCGACCTCCCGCACGACTTCGAGCCGCTGATCACGGAGGCCGAGCGCCGCTACGTCGAGATCGTGCCGGCCAGGGAGTTCCTGGCCGGGGTCGCGGAACGGGCCGGGCTCGACCCCGAGGGCGCGCGCCGGGCCACCGAGGCGGCGCTGGAGACGCTCGCAGAGAGCGTCGCCCCTGGCGAGGTCGAGAACCTGGTCAGCCAGCTGCCCGCCCCGCTGCACGCGCCGCTGAAGCGCGGGGTGGGCGCGGCCGCCGCCCGCAGGCCGCTGGAGGAGTTCGTCCGCCGGATCGCCGAGCGCGAGGGAGTCTCCCCCGAGAAGGCGCGCGAGCACGCCGGCGCGGTCTTCGCCATGTTGCGCGAGGCGATCGCCGGTGAGGAGTATTTCGACGTGACGGTCCAGTTGCCCAACGAATACCGCACTCTGCTCCCACATCCCTGACAATCAGCATTTACTACGAGCAAAATGCGTTCATGGCCACCTCGATCAAGCGACTACGGCAAGGTCTCGCCATCCGGGTGATGCGGGCGGCCAGGGCGGCGAACCGCAGCCCCCTGGCCCGCAAGCTCTTACACGGTCGCAGCATCCGGCGCTTCGCCCTGGTCAACCGGCTCTACCACGCGGTGTTCCGGCTGGGCGTGGCCACCGGGGACCGCGACGCCGAGGCCCGCTACCGGGGCGTCGTGCTGACCGGCCCGGCCTGGGACGCGACGATCATGCCGTCGGTCTCGGCGGGGTACTACGAGGAGTTCGAGGTCGGCGTCTTCGAGCGGCTGGCCTCGATCAGCCGTTCCGTCCTCGACGTAGGGGCGAACATCGGCGTCTACACCTGCACGGGCGCGGCGCGCCTGCCCAGGGACGGCAGCCTGATCGCCTTCGAGCCGGTGCCGGAGAACCTCGGCTACCTGCGGCGCAACGTGGAGCGCAACGACCTCGCCGGCCGCGTGACCGTCGAGCCCCTGGCGGTGGGGGCGGCGCCGGGCCGGCTGACCGTGCACCTGTCGGGCGAGCAGACGGGCAAGCACTCGGCCGCGGCGGCGAACGTCGGCACGGCCGCGGGCGCCCTCACCATTCCCATGACCTCGATCGACTCCTACCTCGCCGACGGCGGACTCGGCCCGCCCGACCTCATCAAGATCGACGTCGAGGGCTACGAGGGCTTCGTGCTGCGGGGCGCGGCCGAGAGCCTGGCCGCCCTGCCGGCGCTGCTGTTCGAGGTGCACCCCGAGCTCCAGGAGAACTGCGGCTGCGCCGCGGGCGAGCTGCTCGACCTCGTCTTCGCCCGCTACCCCTGGGTCTTCGTGATCGACGAGCTGGACAACTCCCTGCGGCCGTGCACGCGGACCGACCTCGACGACCCGGGCGCGATCGGCCTCTACCGCTCCAACCTCGCCGCCGTCGGCCGGCGGGAGCACCTCGACGCGTTGCGGCAGTGGCACGGCCTCGGCTGAGCGCGCGCCCGGAGGTCACGGCTCGGCGCGGCCGGTGGCCCAGGCCCACGCGGCGATGCCGACGCGGTTCCTGGCCTCGATCTTGCGCTGGATCGCGGCGATGTGGTTCTTGACCGTGCCCGGCGCGAGGAAGAGCTCGGTGGCGATCTCGGCGTTGGTCCTGCCCTGCGCCACCATCGCCACGATCTCCTCCTCGCGCCCGGTGAGGACGACGTGCGGCACTTCGGGCGGCAGGCCGCGCTGCCGGAGCAGCCGGACGGTGAGCTGGGGGCTGATGAGCATGTCGCCGTTCATCGCGGCCCGGACGGCCTCGACCAGCAGCGCGGGGCCGGAGCGCTTGAGCACGAACCCGGAGGCGCCGTTCCGCAGCGCCGCGTGAACGTACTCGTCCAGCCCGAACGTGGTGACGATCACGACGTGGATCCCGGTGCCGGCCAGGGCGCGGGCCACCTCGATGCCGTCGGCCCCCGGCATGCGGATGTCGGCGAGCACGACGTCGGGCCCGATCGCCCCGGCGGTCTCGATCGCGGCCCGGCCGTCGGCGGCCTCGGCCACGACCGTCATGTCGGGCTGGGCGTCGAGGATGAGCCGGAAGGCGGCGCGGATGCCTTCCTGGTCGTCGGCGATGAGGATGCGGATGGCCACCCCGGCGATTGTGCCAGCGGCAGCCGGGCGACCAGCGACCACCCGTCCGCCACGGCCTCCGCCACCAGGTCGCCGCCCTGCTCCCGGACGAGTGCGGCCAGGCCGGGCAGGCCGGACCCGCCGCGCCGGCCGCCCCGCGCCCGCGCCACGCCGTCGTTGGTCATGGTGATCTCGAGCGCGCCGGACCCGCCGGTCACGGCGAGGTCGACCCGGGCCGCCCCCGGGGCGTGCCGCCGCACGTTGGTCAGCCCCTCGATCACGATCCGGTAGGCCAGGGCCCCGACGTCCGGGGGCACCTCCGGCAGCGGGTCCACGCGCAGGCGGACCTCGGCCGGGCCCGCCGCGGAGAAGCGCTCGGCGGCGGCCCGGATGCCGTCGAGGTCGCCCGCGGGGGCGAGCGGGCGGTCGTGGTGCAGCGTGTCCAGGGTCCGGTCCAGCATCGACATGGCGCGCTGGCCGGCCGCCTCGACGCGTTCGAGGGCGCGCAGCGGATCGCCCGCCACCATGCCCGCCTGGGCGTGCGCCACCATCTCGCTGATGTCGTGGGCGACGAAGTCGTGCAGGTCCCTGGCCAGCCGCAGCCGCAGCGCGGTCCGGGCGTCGGCCGCCGCGCGCTCCTGCCGTACGTCGAGGAAGCGCAGGTAGCCGCCCACGGCGGCGGCCAGGAGCGCGCCCAGCCCCCAGAACGCGCACGCGCCCACCGCCTCCAGCGGCGAGACCGGGAAGAAGAACCGCAGCAGCCAGACCGCCCCGGCCAGGCCCGCCGCCGACGCGGCCGGAGCCGCCTGCCGGGGCGGCGCGTAGCGGACGACCAGGCCGGCCAGCACCGCGAGCGCCAGGCCCTCGGCCAGGCCCAGCGCGTCGGCGCCCGGCACCGCCTCCGCCGCGCCCACGACGTGGGCCAGCGTGACGGCCAGGGAGAGGGCCGCGGCCAGGAGGGTCAGCGCGGGCAGGCGCGCCCGGAGCCGCGGGCGGAACGGCGCGAGCCCCGCCAATGAGAGCGCGGCCAGCGCCGGCACGGCGTCGGCGACCCACATCAAGCTCACCGACCCGACGATACGCGCAACCTCGGGTCAGGATCCGCCGCAACTTCGGCGCACCGGTGGGCATCTAACCCGCCGTGGAGGCGTTGACCGCGGGAGATCCGCAGCGGATCGGGGACTACTGGCTGGCCGGGCGGCTCGGCTCGGGAGGGCAGGGCGTCGTGTACGACGCCTATGACCCCGAGGGCCGGCGGGTGGCGGTGAAGGTGCTGCACGCGGCGGGAGGGCGCGGGCGGTTCGCCAAGGAGGCGGCCGCGGCGGAGCGGGTGGCCTCGTTCTGCACCGCCCGGCTGCTGGCGGCCGATCTCGACGGCGGCAAACCGTTCCTGGTCTCGGAGTACGTGCCGGGTCCGAGCCTGCGCGAGGCCGTGCGGGACGGGCGGCGCTTCACCGGCGACGACCTGCACCGGCTGGCGACGGCGGTGGCCACGGCGCTCACCGCGATCCACGAGGCCGGCGTCGTCCACCGCGACCTGAAGCCGGACAACGTGCTGCTCGGCCCCGACGGGCCACGCGTGATCGACTTCGGCATCGCCAGGACGGCGGAGATGTCGCTGACCAACACCGGCGAGCTGGCGGGCACGCCCAGCTACATGGCGCCCGAGGTGCTGACCGGGCAGCGGGCGGGCACGGCGGCCGACGTCTTCGCGTGGGGCGCGATCATGGTGTTCGCGGCCACCGGCCAGGACCCGTTCGGCGGGGAGAACCTGGGCGGCGTCATGCACCGCGTGCTGACGCACCACCCGGACGTGAGCGCGCTGCCCCCGGCGCTGGCCGCGCTGATCGAGGCCGCGCTGGAGAAGGATCCGCGGGCCCGGCCGTCCGCCCGCGACCTGCTGCTGGCGCTGGTCAGCGGCGACGGGACCGACGTGGGCGGGCTGCTGGCGGCCGGAAGCCGCCGCGCCGGGGGGATGCGGGCGTCCGACCGGGACGACCCCGCGCTGGGCGCGATCGCCGAGGACGCCTACGGCGCGCTCGGCCCGGAGGCGCGCGACCTGGCGGCCGAGGTGTTCCTGCGGCTGGTCGCCGTCGGCGACGACGGCCAGGAGACGCTGCGCCGGGCCGCCCGCGAGGAGCTGTTCGGCGGCCGTCCCGACCACGAGGCGGCGGCCGTCCGGCGGATCCTGGAGGCGTTCTCGTACGTGCTCACCGCCAGGGACGGCTCGGTGGCGCTGGCGCGTCCCGGCCTGCTGCGGGCCTGGCCGCGCCTGCGCACGTGGATGGACGCCGAGCGCGCCGGGCTGGCGATGCTGGACCAGATCAACGCGGCGGCCCGGCACTGGGAGGAGCACGGCCGTCGCGACGGCGACGTGCTGCAGGGCAGCCGCCTGGAGCGGGCGCTGAGCTGGGCGGCGACCGGCCGAAGGCACCTGACGCTGACCCCGTTCGAGCGCGACTTCCTGCGTGCGGGCACGGAGCTGACCAGGAGGCGCGCCCGGCGCAGGACGCTGGTCACGACGGCGCTGGCGGGGCTGCTGGCGGTGGCCCTGGTGGCGGGCGGGCTGGCCGTGTGGCAGCGCCGGCAGGCCGTCGAGCGGCTCGACATCCTGACCGCCAAGCAGGTCGCGGCCGAGGCCGACCGCATGCGCACGACCGATCCGGGGCTCGCGATGCTGCTCAGCGTGGCCGCGTACCGGGTGTCGCCGCAGCCGGAGGCCCGCTCCAGCCTGATGGGCTCGCTCCAGCAGCAGGAGACGGCCGCCTTCCGCGACCCGCCGGTCAAGGGCATGGGCCGGCGGACGCTGAGCCGCGACGGGCGCACGCTGGTCAGCTTCAGCGAGGGCGGCGTCAACGTCTACGACGTGCGCACCGGCAGGCGGACGGCGAGCCGGCCCGGCATGACCCTGCGCGGGACGATCATCCAGGACCCCGCGCTCAGCCGCAGCGGACGTCTGCTCGCCCAGACCACCTCGGACGAGCTCGGCGTCTGGGACCTGAAGACCGGCAGGACGCTGGTGCGCAAATCGCTCCCGCCGACCGGGAACGGCGGCTACGGCGTCGTGTTCGGCGAGCACGAGACGACGCTCGTGGTCACCATGGCCGACGACGTCCCCTTCCTCGTCGATGTGACCACCGGCAGGCAGTTCGGCCGGCTGGTCTACGCGAACCGGACGATGGCGCAGACTCCCGCGCCGCTCGTCGACCCGACGGGGAGACATCTGCTGCTGCCCGGCCACCGGTTCGACCAGATCGCCCTGCCCGGCTGGACCGCCGAGCGCCCTTTCCCCGCCTGCGTGCGGAACCATGTGCTGGCGGCCTACAGCGCGGACGGCAAGACCCTGGCCTGCTCCGACGTCGCGGGCGACATCGTCCTCGTGGACGCCGTCACCGGTCGGAAGCGCGAGCTGAAGGAGACGCTGAACTGTGGGATCTGCCACGACTCCGCGCGGCTCCGGTTCAGCGCCGACGGGCGCTACATCGCCGGCTTCTACGGCCGCGACCTGGAGGTCATGCGCATCGCCGACCAGCGGACCGTCCTGCGCTACCGCGCCGAGGGCGACTTCGGCGACGTCCGCTTCGACCCCGACGGCAGGACGCTGCGCTACCTCGTCGACGACACCGTCATCAGCGTGGACCTCGCGCCGCGCACCCCGTCCGTCGCCGTGCCCGACACGCCGCTGCTCAGCGGCGACGCCCGCTGGGCGGTGTCCGCGACGAGCGGCACCGAGCTGAGCGTGTTCGACCTGCGGACGCGCAAGGAGGCAGGCCGCATACCCCTCAGGGAGGAAGGGCCCACCCAGGGCATGGACGACGCCGGCACCAGGCTGGCCCTCGCCGACATGGACCGCACGGTCACCCTGTGGGACCTGGCGACCAGGAAGAAGCTCTGGTCCAAGCGGGTGGGGGAGGGCGACTACCAGCCGGCGTACCTCCATTTCACCCCCGACGGGCGCAGGATCGCCATCACCCTCCTGCTGGGGGAGAGCCCGTTGGCGAGCGAGGTCGTGCTGGACGCCGCCGACGGCCGCGTGGTGGCCTCGTACCAGACCCGGCTCAGCGTCGGCCCCTTCCTTCCGGGAGGGCAGGTGTTCGTCTCGGGCGACGGCCGGCTCGTCGACGTGATGACCGGCAAGGCCACCGGCTCCGGGTTCGGCGACTCCGGCGCGCTGGCCATCAGCCGTGACGGGCTCCTGGCCGTCCAGGAACCCGCCACCCACCGGATCGCGCTGTGGGACGTCAAGGGGCCCACCCCGCTGCGCCCCGCCCTGCCCCGCGCCGCCGGCACCAGCTCCAGCGCGGTCTTCTCGCCGGACGGCAGAACCCTCGCCACGGCCACCGACCAGGGCGTGCTCGAGCTCTGGGACGTCCCTTCCAGGCGCCGGCTCGGCAGCTCGTACCGGGTCGGGGAGTTCGACCCCTCGTCCATGGCCTTCGGCGCCGACGGGAACGTCCTGTACGTCGGCATGCAGGACGGCCTGACGGCCGGGGCCGTGCGCGAGGTGCCCGTCGGGGACGCGCTGGTGGTCGGGAAGGTGTGCGCGCGGGCCGGTCGCACGCTCACGCCCGCCGAATGGGACCGCTACCTGGAGGACGTGCCGTACCAGGACGTGTGCGCGGCCCGATAGCGGACACCCGGCGGGCGGACGTGCCGTGACCGGCTAGATCCAGCCGCGTTCCCTGGCCGCCAGCCCCGCCTGGAAGCGGGTGACGGCGTTCAGGTCCTGCATGACGGTGTGGATGCGGCGCTGCACCGTGCGCAGCCCGAGGCCCAGCGCCCGCGCGATGGCCTCGTCCGTCAGGCCGCCCGCGAGCAGCGCGAGCAGATCCCTGGTCAGCTCGTCGGGCTCGTCGGCGGCCGTCGTGGGCCGGGGCGCCGCGCGCAGCGGGAACCCCCGCCGCCATTCGAGCTCGAACAGCGCGATCAGCGCGTCGAGCAGGGCGGACTGGTGCAGGATGAACGCCGCGTCGATGGCGTACGCCCCGTTGCGGATGGGGATCAGCGCGAGCGCGTCGTCGGCGATCCACATCTTGGCCGCCGCGTCGGCCACCACGCGGGCCTTCTCGCCCCGCGCGACGGAGTCCTGGATGAGCCGTAACTTGCCGGGCAGCGCCACGGACTCCAGGTCGTACACGCTGCGGTAGTCGATGCCCGACTTGAGCATCCGCCGCTCCCGCTCGACGTTGTCGGCGTGGCCGCGCATGACGTACGGGGGCTTGTCGATGTTGCGGAACATGGTCTGCGCGCTGTCCTGCAGCGCGTACGCCCTGCTGATGATGTTGTCGGTCCCCGTGACGACCTCGACCTGCTCGGCCGGGTGCGCCGCGTAGCGGGAGGCCAGGTGGAACGACGTGGTGAGCTCGTGGATGGCCGTGCGCACCTGGTGGAGCTCCTCCTCCTGGCGGGTGAGCAGCGGCCGGAAGGCGACGTCGGGGGCGACGGCGACGTAACGGGCGCGGCGGCCCGGCAGCCTGCTGGCCAGGCCGCGCCGCGCGAAGGCCGCCAGCGTGCGGGCCGCCAGGAGCGTCGAGACGCCGCAATGCGTGGCGAGTTCGGCGGCGGACGACCGCGGGTTCTCGACGAGCGTCGCGTACAGGCGGCTCTCGGCCGGTGACAGGCCAATCGCTTCGAGCATCGACACCCTTCCTCCCGGTGACGGGAATGGCGGGTTACCGCCATCTGGCGGGTTTTGGCCCGTTCGGCGGGCTTGTGCCCTGACTGATTCCCAGATTAGGTCAGCGAGGAAACGATCTCCATCGCGCGCGAGCGACGAATGGCCGGCGTTTTCTCAGGTCTGGAGAAAGGTATGCGTATGCTGTCCACCCCCCGGCGCCGCGGCCTCGTGGCCTTATTCGCGTCATTCGCGTCCTTACTGGCCGTCCCGCTCGCCGCGGTCCCGGGGACGGCCGCCGCGACGACCGGGACGGCGCCGGTCACCGGGGCGAACGCGCAGGCAGCCGGCCTGGCTCCGGTCAGGATCACGCTGATCACCGGGGACACCGTCACGTACGCGAAGGACGGCGCGGGCCGCGCCTCGGCCACGCTGGAGCCCGTCGAGGGCCAGGAGGCGCGCACGTACCAGGCCCGGCAGGACGACCACGGCTACTACGTGATCCCCGCTGACGCCGCGCCTTACGTCGACAAGGGACTGCTGGACAAGGAGCTGTTCAACGTCGACTACCTGGCGGCCAACGGCTACGGCGACGCCAAGAGCGCGCAGCTCCCGCTCATCGTCCAGTACCAGCCGCAGACCAAGGCCGCCGACCTGGCGGGCAAGGCCAGGTCGCTGAAGGGCGGCACGGAGCCGATGGTGCTGGAGAGCATCGACGGCGCCGCGATCAAGGTGGACAAGAAGCAGGCGCCCGCGTTCTGGCAGTCTCTGGGAGGGGGCCGGAACGACGTCAAGGCCCTGACGAGCGGCCTGCGCAAGGTGTGGCTCGACGGCAAGGTCAAGGCGCTCGACGACGTCAGCAACCCGCAGATCGGCGCCCCCGCCGCCTGGGCGGCCGGGTACGACGGCACGGGCGCCACGGTGGGCGTCATCGACAGCGGCATCGACCTGGCCCATCCCGACCTGCAGGGCAAGGTCGTCGCGGCCCGCAGCTTCGTCCCCGCCGGCAGGCCTGGCGGCGGCAACCCCGAGGAGGTCACCGACCGGCACGGTCACGGCACCCACGTGGCGTCCATCATCGCGGGCAGCGGCGCCGCCTCGAACGGCAAATACAAGGGCGTCGCCCCCGGCGCCCGGCTGACCATCGCCAAGGCCCTGGACGACACGGGCGGCGGCAACAACTCCGAGATCATCGCGGCGATGCAGTGGCAGGCGGCCACCGAGCACGCCCGGGTGGTCAACATGAGCCTGGGCAGCCAGAACCCGACCGACGGCACCGACCCGCTGAGCCAGGCGGCCGACGAGCTGACCGCCCAGTACGGCACGCTGTTCGTGGTCGCGGCGGGCAACTCGGGCCCCGGCCGGTACACCATCGCCTCCCCCGGCGCGGCGGCCTCGGCGCTCACCGTCGGCGCGGTCGACTCGGCCGACAAGATCGCCTCGTTCTCCAGCCGCGGCCCGCGCCTGGGCGCGGACTTCGCGATCAAGCCGGAGATCACCGCGCCCGGCGTGAACATCGTCGCCGCGCGCGCGGCGGGCACCTCGCTGGGCGCGGGCAGCAGCGTCCCGGGCGGCGGGCCGATCGACGACAACTACACCGCGGCGTCCGGCACCTCGATGGCCGCCCCGCACGTGGCCGCCTCCGCCGGCGTCCTGGCCGCCCAGCACCCCGACTGGACGGCCGGCCAGCTCAAGACCGCGCTGACGGGCACCGCGAAGCCGGGCGACGCACCGGTCTACGAGCAGGGCTCGGGCCGCCTGGACCTCGGGCGGGCCGTCACCCAGCAGGTCTTCGACGACCTGGCGACGGTGCACGCGGGGTTCACCGACCCGTACGACGGCCAGACGCTGACCAGGAAGGTGACCTTCCGCAACGCCGGCAAGGAGCCCGTCACGCTGGCCCTGTCGATGACGCTGAAGCGCGATGACGCCCAGCCGCCCGCCGGGATGGCCACGCTCACCCCGTCGTCGCTGACCGTCCCCGCGGGCGGCACCGCGAGCGCGGACCTCACCGTCGAGCCCACGCTCGGCGACCCCGGCTGGTACGAGGGCCGCCTGACGGCCACCGCCGGCACGGCCCGGCTGACGGCGCCGATCGCCTTCCACAAGGGCGCCGAGATGGACACCGTGCGCGTCAGGCTCGTCGGCAAACCGGAATGGACGCTGAACCCGGGCGCCGTGTCCGCCCTCCGGGTCAGCGACACCGACCCGCTCCTCCAGGGGGAGCCGATGACCACGGCCACCGAGAGCTGGCGCACCACCGACACGCCCGGCACGCTGGAGACGGAGCTCAAGCTCGCCCACGGCGGCGTCTACTCCATCGGCGACATGCCCTGGTGGTACACCAAGCCCGACCGGCAGATCCAGTACGCCGCGCTGCTCGCCCCCGAGATCAAGCTCGACGGCGACACCACGGTGACCCTGGACGCCACCGACCTCGAACCGATCCAGGTGAGCACGCCGCGCACCTCGGAGCCGGTGTTCATGAACGTGATGGTCGCCCGCACGACGGCCTCCGGCCAGATGTACGGGGGCGCCTCGCTGCTCAGCTACGAGCCGGTCACCAGAGGCCGGTTCTGGGTCACGCCGACGCGGAAGGCGCCCACGGTGGGCACCTCCACGGTGCTGTTCGACCAGGTCCGCCGCGCCCCCGAGGTCGAGCTCAGCGTGCCCGGGCTCCGGCTCACCCCCCACTACGTCGGCGAGCACGACGCGCAGGTGCCGAAGTTCGCCGCCGACCAGCGCCTGAGCCTGACCACGGGCGACGACATGCGCGGCGGCGCGAACGTGCGCGGCAAGCTCGTCCACCTCCCGGCCAGGGACTCCCTCGATCTCTTCCTGGCCGACCTGGACCTGGCCATCAAGGCGGGGGCCGCGGGCGTGGTCACCGGCGACCGGTTCGCCTGGCTGCTCACCGCCTCGGCGTACACCGCCCAGAACAAGATCCCGGTGCTGTACCTCGACAGCGGCGAGGCCGACCGGCTCGGCAAGGCCCTGTCCCGCAAGCCGTACCCGAGCGCCGCGCTGCGCACCACGCCGACCACCCCGTTCGAGTACAAGCTGGCCTACTACCTGAAGGGGACCACGGCGGGCCGCCTGAACTTCGCGCCCAAGGCCCGCGACCTCACCGAGATCGACACCACCTACCACGCCCGGTTCGCCCCGCAGACGGGCACGTGGGGGCCGTACGCGGACTTCACCGAGGTCAACCACACCTACTCGCCCGAGCAGCGCTTCAGCATCCGCGGCTCGCACTCCTTCACCGGGCCCGCGACGAGGACCGAGTACTACAACTCCCCCGGCCGGGACATCCTGTGGGAGCGCGACTACACCTTCCTCGACCCCGGCTCGGGCGGCGCGCGCTTCGCCTCCTCCACGCGCGGCTTCACCCGGGCCGGCCAGGAGCGGGAGGACTGGAACGAGGCCATCATGCCCGTGCAGTTCGCGACCGGCTCCGGCCTGCCGGACTGGGTCAGCCAGGCCATCTACTGCGACGGCTGCCGCCAGGGCGACCGGCTGCGGCTGCGCGCGCTCAGCCCGATCGGCTTCGGCTACTACTCCGACGCCTCCGACCCGGCCCACATGTACCAGGGCGCGCCGGGGACCGAGGAGATCCGCCTGTTCAACGGCGCCGCCGAGGTCGAACCGCAGTACGACGACCTGGGCGTGCCCTACTACACCGTCCCCGCCGGGGCCGGCACGTACCGGGTGACGAGCTCGTGGAAGGACGCGTTCCCCGGCAAGCACGCCGGCGCCGGCGTCGAAACCGCCTGGACGTTCCGCTCCGCCCGCCCGACGGGTGACAGCACGCCCTACACCTGCCTGGACACCGCGCTGTGGGAGGACAAGCAGCCCTGCGCCCAGGTGCCGATGATCCGGCTGCGCTACGAGCTCGGGCTGCCGGAGAACGACACCGTCCAGGGCGGCAGGCCGTTCGCCTTCACCGTCAAGGCGGAGGGCGGCCGGTCGGCGTCGCTGCGGGGAGTCTGGATCTCCGCCGACAACGGCGCGCACTGGACGCGGGCCACGGTGCTGCCCGGCGGCAAGGTGCTGGCGCTCAACCCCAAGGGCCCCGGCAGCATCTCGATCAAGGTCGAGGCGCAGGACAAGGACGGCAACTCCGTCCAGCAGACCCTCGCCGACGCCTACCTCGTGAAGTGAACACGGCCGGCGGGGGCAGGACACCGCCCCCGCCGGCGTCGTGTCCGAGGACTCAGCCGCCGGGTCCGGTCGGCTGGATGGGGGCGCCGTCGCCGTTCGAGGGCAGGTCGCCGCGCTCCACCGGGGCCGGCGGCGCGGGAGCGGGCGAGCCCGTGGCGACCGCGGGGCGGGCGCTCTGCGCGGCCTGCTTCAGCACCGCCCGGTCCACCTGGCCGACCGGGCAGATCAGCCGGATGTAGTGGTCCTTGCGCACGGCGATGTACTCCTGGTTGCCCTCGTTCACGGTGTACCAGCCGCCGCCGTCACGCTCGCACGTGCCCACGCACTTGTACGGCCCGCGGTCGATCCGCATCTCCACGCGCCTGCCGTCGGGCGCGGTGTAGAACGCCCCGAAACCCTCCTCGTTGACCCCGCCCACCGACTGCTCGACCAGTTCGAACCCGGGCAGGTCGACCACGTACATCAGATCGGGAGCCGCGCCCTGCCGCCGGGCCTGGTCCATGGCCGCCTGGCTCAGCGCGGTCCCCGAGCCGCAGCCCGCCGACATGGCGGCCAGTGTCGACAGGGCCAGCAGCGCGAGTAATCGACGTGATGACATGCCCCCAGTGTGACGGGGTACCGCCGGCGCGGCACGCCGTACGCGCCCGCGACCCTGGGAAACCGGCTTTGACCTGGTCCTCCGACTAAGCTCGGCACGGTGGTCCGCGACTGCCGGGGACGGGGAGGGGGCGGCGCGATGTCCATCCCCGACGGGCCCCTGCGGCGGATCCGCAGGCTGGAAGAGCAGCTCGCCGACGCCAAGCAGGACGTGCTGGCCCTGGTCGCGGAGCTGGAGGAGCGCGACGAGCGGCTCCGGCGGGCGCACCGGGCGATCTTCCGCGAGCTGGAGGACGCCCTGCGCCCGCCGATCCCGCGCGTGGAGCAGGCCCGGCTCGCGGTCTACTACTCCTCCTCCGAGGACGACGCGCCCACCGGCGGCGACCTCTACGACGTGGTGGTCATGCCGAGCGGCGAGCTGCACGTCGTCGTGGTGGACGCGGCCGGCCACGGCGTGGCCAGCACCCGTGCCGCGCTCAACATCATCCACGCCGTCCGCGTGCTCTCCCTGGCCGGGCTGCCGCTGGAGAACGTGGTGGAGCGGGCCGCGGCCATCCTGCAGCCGGTCTACCCCGACCTGGCCGGGACCGTGCTGGTGGCCCGCTTCGACCCGGGCACGGGAGCCCTCCGGGTGGCCACCGGCGGGCACCTGCCGCCGCTGATCGTGCCGCCCGGCGAGCCGGCGACGTACCTGGAGGCGTGGGGGCGCGGCCTGGGCTACCCCGATCCGGGCAGCGACCACGTGGCCGAGCGGCGGCTGGCGCCCGGCACGCTGGTGCTCTTCTACACCGACGGGCTGGTGGAGGCCCGGCGCGACCTCAACGCGGGGCTGGACGAGCTGGCCGAGCTGGCGGGGCGGCACCGGGACCTGCCGGTGGACGAGCTGACCGACACCCTCGTCCGGGTGATGCACCGCACGGTGCTGCACAGCGACGACACCCTGCTCCTGGCCATGCGCTGGACGCCCTGAGGCCCGTCGCACGCTCTGACCTGGACCGGTTGACATAGTGACCTCAGGTCAATATTAATGACCTAAGGTCATTAGAGTCTGAGGAGTGCGAAGATGTCCATGGCGACGGAGACGTCCGGTCTCCAGCTGGTCGGCAGGCTGCTCGATCCCGCGTCGCGGGCCGACCCCTATCCGATCTACGCCGAGTTCCGCGCCCGCGGCCCGGTCTGGATCGAGGAGATGTCCTCGTTAGTGGTGGCGAAGTACCACGACTGCGAGACGCTGCTGCGCGACCCGCGGCTCAGCGCCGAGCGCGGGCGGTTCTTCAACGCCGGCCGGACGGCCGACCCGTATCCCCCGGACGCGCCGTCCTCGGTCCGGCAGCCGTGGTTCCTCTCCCAGGACCCGCCGGACCACACCCGGCTGCGGCGCCTGGTCAGCAGCGCGTTCACCGCCAGGACCGTCGCCCGGATGGAGGGCTCCATCGCGCGGCTGGTCGACGAGTCCCTCGACCGGGAGGCCGAGGGCGAGACGTTCGACGTGCTGTCCGGCCTCGCCTACACCCTGCCGGTGACGGTCATCTGCCGCATGCTGGGCATCCCTGCGGCCGACGAGCGGCTGTTCCACCGCTGGTCCGCCCAGCTCACCCGGCTGCTCGACGGCTTCTCCAACCCCGACGAGGGGGACGGCGAAACCCCGGAGTGGGTGGGCGGCATGGTCGAGATGCACCGCTACGTCAACGAGCTCGTCGCCGGCCGGCGCCGGAGCCCGCGCCAGGACGACCTGATCTCCGAGCTGCTCGCCGCGGAGGACGGCGGCGACGCGCTCAGCCATGACGAGCTGGTCTCCACGATCGTGCTGCTGCTGGTGGCGGGGCACGAGACGACGGTCAACCTGATCGCCAACGGCGTGCTCGCCCTGCTGCGGCACCCGGGCCACCTCGCCGCCCTGCGCGACGACCCCGGTCTGGCGCCCGCGGTCGTCGAGGAGACCCTGCGCTACGACCCGCCCGTCCACCTCACCGCCCGCGTCGCCGACCAGGACCTGCGCGTCGGGGCGGCGCAGGCGCCCGCCGGCAGCCTGGTCATCCTCCTGCTGGCCGCGGCTCACCGGGACCCGGAGGCGAACCCGGACCCGGACCTGTTCGACCCGCGTCGCGAGCAGCTGCGGCACCTGGGGTTCAGCTTCGGCCCGCACTTCTGCCTCGGCGCGCCGCTGGCCAGGCTCGAAGGGCGGCTGGCGCTGACCGCGTTCGCGCGGCGGGTCCGGGAGCCCAGGCTCGTCGCCGACCCGCCGTACCGGGAGCACATCAACCTGCGCGGCGTCAGCGAGCTCCGCGTCGCCCACGCGGGGGTGATCCGGTGAGGATCGGCCCGCCGGAGCACTAGCCTGATGCGATGGCCACCTCCAGGAGCCGCCGGCGCCTCTCCCCCGAGGCCAGGCGCAACGAGCTCATCGACGCCGCCATCCGGCTCCTGGAGTCCGGGCAGGAGGTGACCAACTGGGTGCAGGCCGTCACCGCCGAGGCCGACTCCGCCAAGGGCACGTTCTACGTCTACTTCTCCTCCTGGGAGGAGATGCTCGTCGCGGTGCGCGACCGCGTGCTGCGGGGCTACGTGGACCGATACCGGCAGCTCGCCGAGTCCACCGGGCCGGTCGACTGGTGGGCAGCCCTCGACGCCGAATGCGCGGCGGGCGTCGACACCATCGCCCGGCCCGGCGGGATCCACGACGCCGTCCTCCACTCCAACGTCGCGCTCGCGCCCATGGACGAGGAGCTGGACATGATCGCCGCTCTGGCCGCGGCGCTGCGCCGCGGCATGGCCGACGGCGCGTTCCGCCCCGTCGACCCGCACATCGCGGCCCGGATCCTGTTCACCGTCGTGCACGCCGCCGGAGACGCGATCGCCGCCGGCGAGGACCGGCGACGCTGGCTGGAGACCATCCGCGACCTCGCCCGCCACTGGCTCGCGCCGCCCGGGCCGGCGAATTGACCTGGAGTGCGCTCCAGCAGGCAGGGTGGACCCATGCACAACGCCATGAGAACGCGCACCATCGGAAACCGCCACGTCGGGGCCATCGGGCTCGGTGCCATGCCCATGTCGGTGGCCGGGCACATGCCCGACGAGGACCAGTCGATCCGTACCATTCTCGCGGCCTTGGACGCCGGCGTCACCCTGATCGACACGGCTGACGCCTACACGCCTTCGCATGACGACGTCGGCCACAACGAGCGCCTGGTCGCCCGCGCCCTGGCCCGCTGGAGCGGCGACGCCGACTCCGTGCTCGTCGCGACCAAGGGCGGCCACACCCGCGTACCCGGCGGCGGCTGGTCCGTGAACGGCAGCCCGGCCTACCTCAAGGAGGCCTGCGACCGCTCCCTCAAGGCCCTCGGCGTGGAGAGCATCGGCCTCTACCAGCACCACCGTCCTGACCCGCAGGTGCCGTACGAGGAGACCATCGGCGCGCTGAAGGACCTGCACGACGCCGGCAAGATCCAGATGGCCGGCATCTCGAACGCCGACCCCGGGCAGATCAGGCTCGCCCACGGCATCCTCGGCGACCGCCTGGTGAGCGTGCAGAACGAGTACTCCCCGCGCTTCCGCTCCAGCGAGCCCGAGGTCGACGTCTGCGCCGAGCTCGGCCTGGCGTTCCTGCCCTGGTCGCCGCTGGGCGGCATCGGCCGCACCGGGGAGCTGAGCCAGCGGGACGCCTTCATCGAGATCGCCGAGGCGCGCGGCGTGTCCCCCCAGCAGGTCTGCCTCGCCTGGGAGCTGGCCCGCAGCCCGGTCGTCATCCCCATCCCCGGCGCCAGCCGGCCGGAGACGATCATCAACTCCGCCGCCGCGGCCGACCTGGAGCTCAGCGCGGAGGAGCTGGCCCGGCTCGGCTGACCGGGGCCAGTCACGTTCTCGCGGTGGGCGGCGGCAGCGCCCGGGAGATGGCCCGGGCGCTGGTGCGCAGGAGCGGGGCGAGCGCGAGGGGTGAGGAGCTGCCGTGGTGGACCACGAGGGACACCGCGGCCACCACCTCGCCCTGGGCGTCGTGGATCGGCGCGGCGACCGACAGGGCGTCCATGGTGACCTGCCGGTCGCTGACGGCGTAGCCGCGGGCGCGGGTGTCGGCGAGCGCGGCGCGGATCTGCTGCGGGGTGGTCATGGTGCGTTCGGTGTAGCGGGTGAAGGGGCCGGACACGACCCGCTCCTGCACCTCGGCGGGGGCGTACGCGAGCAGCACGAGCCCCACGCCCGTGGCCGTGAGCGCGAAGCGGCCGCCGACCCGCGTCAGCACGGGGACGGCTTTGCTCCCGGCGATCCGCTCCACGAACACCACCTCGGTGCCCTCCCGCACGGCCAGCTGCACGTTCTCGCGGGTGACCTGGGACAGGTCCTCCAGGTACGGCAGGGCGGCCTCGCGCAGGCCCAGGCCGCGGGGGGCGAGCGAGCCGAGCTCCCACAGGCGCAGGCCGATGTGGTAGCACCCGGCCGGGTCCCGTTCGAGCGCGCCCCAGGCCAGCAGCTCCGCGACCAGCCGGTGCACCGTGGAGACCGGCAGGCGGGCGTGCCGGGACAGCTCGCTGAGGGTGAGCGAGCGCCGGTCGGGCGTGAACGCGCCGAGGATCTGCAGCGCGCGGGCCACGACCGGGCCGGTACGCTCGGCCGTCTGCCTGGGGGCGGGGATCGGCATCGGCGGCTCCCTGGTCAGAGTTCGAGGACCAGCTTGGGGCAGGCGGCGCGGGAGACGCAGATGAACATGGTGTCGTTCACCGCCCGCTCCTCGGAGGTGAGGAGCGAGTCGCGGTGATCGACCGCGCCGGCCAGCACCGCGGTCTCACAGGTGCCGCAGGTCCCCTCATGGCACGAGGATAGGACCTGTACGCCGGCCTCCTGCACGACGTCGAGGATCGACCGGTCCGGGGGCACGGTGAGGGTGACGCCCGAGACGGCCAGTTCGATCTCGAAGGACCCCGTCCGCGCCGGGGCGGTCGCCTGCTTGGGCGCGAAGCGCTCCATGCGCAGCGTTCCCGGCGGCCGGTCCGCGCAGCGGCGCTCGACGGCCTCCAGCAGCGGGGCGGGGCCGCAGCAGTACACGAGGGTGTCCGGCGTGGCCCGCGCCAGGAGGGCGTCCAGGTCGAGCAGGCCGTGCTCGTCCTGCGGGCGCAGCTCCACCCGGCCTCCGTGCGCGGCTTCGAGGTCGCGGGCGAACGCCATCGAGCCCGCCGTACGGCCGCCGTAGACGAGGTGCCACTGGGCGCGGGCGGCTTCCGCGGCGCGCACCATGGGCAGTATGGGGGTGATGCCGATCCCTCCGGCGACGAACAGGTAGCGGGCCGCCGGGTGGAGCGGGAAGTGGTTGCGCGGGCCCCGCACGAGGACCGCCGTGCCGGGGTGGAGCTCCTCGTGCGCGTACGCCGAGCCGCCCCGGCCGTCCGGCTCGCGCAGGACGGCGACGCGCCAGGTCGTGCGGTCGGCCGGGTCGCCGCACAGCGAGTACTGGCGGACGCGGTCGCCGCCGAGCACGAGGTCGATGTGCGCGCCGGGCTCCCAGGCGGGCAGCTCGGCGTTCGCCGGGTCGCGCAGGTCGAGGGCGACGACCCCGTCGGCGAGCGGCTCGCGAGCGTGCACGACCAGCTTGCGCTCGATGCCCGCCGGACCGCCGGGGTCCGGGCCGGGCGCGCGCCCGCCGCTCATCGGACGCCTCCCGCACCTGACGGGACGTCCGGCCGCGCCGTCCCGCTGGGGGTGTCGGGTGAGGGCGGGATCGTGGGGGCGGCGTGGCCGGTCGGGTGGCCGAGGAGCCATTCCCAGACCTCGACGGGCCCGTCGGCGACGTGCGCGGCGCCGCAGTGGCAGGTGCCCTGGAGCAGGTCGCTCCCCGGCAGCCACACCACGCGGAGCAGCCCGCGCCCGGCGGGGACGGGCTCCATGCCCGTCACGCCCGCCCGGCCTGGGCGCCCTGCCCGGCCAGCCCGGCCAGCAGGCGCCGGGCCGCCAGCCCGCCCGTGTCGATGTTGATCGACAGCTCCTGGTAGCCGGCCGGCTCGGTCGCGATCACCTGTTCCAGCACGTCGAGCGCGGCCACGTCCTGCAGCACCACCGTGCGGTTCTGCTCGGCCAGGAAGTCGGACACGGCCTGGTCGTCCAGGGCGAAGTCGCGGGCCACCGCCCAGAAGTCGTGCGTGGAGTGCTCGGTCTCGGGCGTGATCGCGTACACCACCTCGACGTGGAAGGCGTCCGGGTCGCTGCCGTCGGCGTTCGGCAGCACGCCGAGCGGGGCGATGCGCGAGTGCAGCTTGTACAGGCACGGCGGGGTGTACTCGATGTCCTGCCAGCGCATGATGCGGCCGGTCAGCCCGGTGGACTTAGCGTAGAACGGCGGGCATTCGGCGTCGTCCATGTGGCGGCTGACGTGGACGATCCCGGCCTCCTCGTCCACGGCGGTGGTGATCGGGGTGGCCGCCACCTCGGGGGTGCCGATGTAGCCGCCGTGCAGGTACGTCTCGTGCGACAGGTCCAGCAGGTTGTCCACCAGCAGCCCGAACCGCGCCTGGAGCGGCTCCATGCCCGACACCGTCGTGTACGCGGGCGAGTCCAGCCAGGGCGCGCGCGGGATCCGGGACTCGTCGGCCCCGGCCGGGTCGCCGATCCAGACCCAGACGAAGGAGTCCCGTTCGACGACCGGGTAGCTCTTCAGCCGGGCGGTCCGCGGCACCCGGGTCTGGCCGGGGACGGCGACGCAGCCGCCGTCGGCGCCGTAGGTGAAGCCGTGGTAGCCGCAGACCACCTGGTCGTCGACGAGCCGGCTGGGCGGCTGCGACAGCGGGAACCGGCGGTGCACGCAGCGGTCGGACATGGCGGTGACGGTCCCGGCGCGGGTGCGCCAGAACAGGATGGACTCGCCGCATATGGTGCGGGAGAACAGCTCCTGGCCGATCTCGCGCCCGTACGCGGCGACGTACCACTGATCGCGGGGGATGCTCGACACGGCGACTCCTTCATGGTGCGGCGGCCGGTGTGAACGATGGTGACCTCGGTCACCTGGGCCGCGGAACAACGATTTCCGGATGCCGGAAAACGAATGTGCGGAAACACCGGCGAAACCCGCTCTTCCCCAGTGCCGGATTCTTCTTTATCCTCATGCTCAAGCAGTCTGTGAACGTTCACAGTACGCAGAAGGCCGATTTCACCCCCTAAATGTGGATTTTTCAGGTAGCTCGCCGCCCCACGCGTCCGTGAACGTGCACACAGTCCGGATTTCGGCTCTACCAACGGGACCGATCATGACCACGTACCACTTACGAAGGATCCGGGTCACCCTCCTGCTGACACTCGCGGCGCTGATCGCCCTCGCGCCGGCGACGCCCGCCCAGGCCGCCACCCTCTCCATGCGCGGCGCCGACGTCTCCTCGCTCCAGCGGAGCCTGGACCTGGGGGCCAAGTACTACAACGCAGCCGGTACGGCCGCCGACCCGCTGGACATCCTCACCGGCGCCGGGGTCAACTACGCCCGGCTGCGCATCTGGAACACCCCGGCGAGCGGCTACAACAACAAGGCGAAGGTGCTGGCCTACGCCAGGACGGTCAAGGCCAAGGGCCTCGGCCTGATGATCGACTTCCACTATTCGGACACCTGGGCGGACCCGGGCAAGCAGTTCAAGCCGGCGGCGTGGGCCAGTCACGGCATCGCGCAGCTCCAGACGGATGTGTACAACTACACGTACGACATCTGCACCAGTCTGAAGGCGCAGGGCACCACCCCGGACAGCGTGCAGATCGGCAACGAGATCAACGTCGGCATGCTCTGGAACGACGGCAAGGTCGTCAACAACGACTTCACCAACCTGAGCCTGCTGCTGAAAGCCGGCTACAACGCGACCAAGGCGTGCAACAGCGGTACCCAGGTGATCATCCACACCGCGGACGCCGACAGCCTGGCGAACGCGCGCTGGTTCTACGACGGGATCCGCGCCAAGGGCGTGCCCTGGGACATCACCGCCCTGTCGTACTACTGCATGTGGCACGGCTCGCTGTCCACCCTGTCCAGCGTGATCAGCGACGTGCGCACCCGTTACGGCAAGCCCGTCATCGTCGCGGAGACCGCCTACCCGTTCACCGCGAACAACGCCGACAGCGAGCCGAACGCGATCAACGGCTCGGCGCCGTGCTCCGGCTACCCGGCCACCTGGGCGGGGCAGGCGAGCAACTTCACCGCCGTCCAGAACACCGCGCGCAGCGCCGGGGCGATCGGTGTCTTCTACTGGGAGCCGACCTGGTACGCCATCGCCGGCAACGGCTGGGACCCGGCCAACATCAACGGCACCGGCGACCAGTGGGACAACATGGCCACCTTCAACTGGACCGGCGGCGTCAATCCCGGCATCAGATGGACCCCGTAGCGCGACCCTGACCCCGGCTCGACAACCGCCGTCCCGCGGGCGGCGGAGCCGTGACCAGCCGTTTTGGTGACTGGCCTACTACATCTGCTAGTAGAATCCGTCACCATGCGCGACCCCCGGGCATCACTCCAGGTCAGGTCGGCGGAGAACTCTGAACGGGTCGCCAGCCGTATCCAAGACCAAATGGACATCACAGTTACCGGGTCCGGGACCTCCCCGGCCGGCGGTCACCTCGCCGCCGGCCCTCACCCGGCCCGTACCTTCACGCTGGTGCCGTCGTGAGCGCCCTCCGCTCGCGGCGCACGCTCGTCGTCGTCGCCGTCGTCATCCTGGTGGCGGTGCTCGGCTACGCCGTGCCCGCCATCTCGCTCGCCGGGAAGGTCCCGCCGGGCACGGTCGTGGACGGCGTCGACATCGGCGGTCTCGCACCCGAGGCCGCCCGTTCCCACCTCGACCGGCAGCTCGCCCAGCGCGTACGCCAGCCGATGACGCTGATCGCGGGCGGCAAGCGGGTCCAGCTCACGCCCGCCGAGCTGGGCCTGGACTTCGACGCCCGGGCCACGATCGAGACCGCGATGGCCGGGGCCACCACCCCGACCGGCATCGCCCGCTCGCTCTTCGGCAGCCGCCGGCTCCCGCCTCGGGTCCTCGTGGACGAGCAGCGGCTCGCCGCCGGGCTCGCCGGCCTGGCCAAGCGCGTGGACACCAAGCCGGTGCAGGGCGGCGTCCGGTATCAGGGGCTGGAGCCGCGTACGGTCCTGCCCAAGCCCGGACGCGCGCTGGACCGCGACGCGGCGGCCCAGGCGGTGCGGGCGGCCTTCGCGGCCGCGCGCCCTACCGTCGAGCTGAAGGTCCAGGTGACGCCGCCCGCGCTCACCGAGGCCAAGGTCAAGGAGATCGCCGCCTCCACCGCGCGCACGGCGGTCGCGTCCCCGCTCACGCTGGCCAGCGGCGGCAAGCAGGCCACCGTGTCCAGGGTGCAGCTGGCCGCCGGTCTCCGCTTCGTCTCCGACGGCCAGGGCGGCCTGCGTCCGTCGTACGACGCCGACAAGATCGCCGCGGACATGGCCAAGGCCCTGCTGATCACGCCGGCCAAGGACGCCTCCTTCAAGATCGTCAAGGGCAAGCCGAAGGTCGTCCCGTCCCGGCCCGGCCACGGCGCCGACATCAAGACGCTCGGCCCGGCCATCGCCAAGGCCGTGGCGGCGGGCAGCCGCCGCGTCGACCTGCCCGCCACGGCGCGGCAGCCCCGGGTGAGCACGGCGGCGGCGGCGAAGCTCGGCGTCAAGGAGCAGGTCAGCTCGTTCACCACCCAGCACCCGTGCTGCGCGCCCCGGGTGACCAACATCCACACCATCGCCGACATCGTGGACGGCTACGTGGTGCGTCCAGGGGAGACGTTCTCGCTCAACGACGTGGTCGGCAAGCGCGACACCGCCCGCGGCTTCGTCGAGGCGCCGATGATCCTCAACAACCGGTTCGTCAACGACGTCGGCGGCGGGGTCTCGCAGTTCGCCACCACCATGTTCAACGCCGTGTTCTTCGGCGGCTTCCAGGACGTCCAGCACCGGGCCCACCAGTACTACATCTCCCGCTACCCGGCCGGGCGCGAGTCCACGGTCTCCTACCCGCAGCCGGACTTCCGCTGGCGCAACGACTCCAGCTACGGCGTCCTGATCAAGGCCTCGTACACGAACACCTCGGTCACCGTGCAGTTCTGGAGCACCAAGCGCTACGACATCGAATCGACGAGCTCGGAGCGCTACAACGTCAAACCCGTCGAGACCCTGACCGAGACCGGGTCCGAGTGCATCCCGATGGAGGGCTCGGAGGGGTTCGCCATCGACGTGTGGCGCACCTTCAAGAAGGACGGCAAGGTCGTGCGCAAGCAGCGCTTCCACACCGTCTACGACCCCGAACCCCGTCTCACCTGCGAGAAGTGACGCTCAAGGCCGTCATCCGAGGAGGGAGTTGAGCCTGCCGTAGTCGAGGCCGCCGGCGAGCGTCTCGTACGTGCCGCCGCCGAGCAGCTCGCCGGCCGCCCGCGCGGCGCACGCGTACGCGGCCTGCGCGATCGCCGAGCCGACGCTGACCCGCGCCACGCCCGCCTCCGCCAGCCGCTCCACCGGCGGAGCGCCGGGCCCGGCCATCACGTTCAGCGGCAGCGGGCCGCCGGCCAGGCGGGCGATCGCGTCCAGGTCCAGCAGGCCCGGCACGAACAGCCCGTCGGCCCCGGCCTCGGCGTAGACCCGCGCCCGCTCCTCGACCTCGGCGAGCCGGTCCCCCAGCACGCCGGCCAGGTAGACGTCGGTGCGGGCGTTGACGAACAGGTCGACCCCCGCGGCGTCGGCCGCCGCCCGCGCCTCGGCGATGCGCCGGGCCTGGTCCCCGCGCGACAGCAGCGGCGCGCCGTCGAGGCCGGGGGAATCCTCCAGGTTGACGCCGACCGCGCCGGCCTCGATCACCGCGCGAACGGTGCCCGCGACGTCGCCGTACCCGCTCTCGATGTCGGCGGTGACCGGCACCGTCACGGCCGCCACGATGACGGCCACGGCCGCGACCATCCGCTCCCTGCCGAGCCCCTGGGCGTCCGGCGCCCCGTTCGCCCAGGACACGCCGGCGCTCGTCGTCGCGACGGCCTGCGCGCCCGCGGCCTCGATCAAGGCCGCCGAGGCGGCGTCCCAGGCGTTGGGGAGCACGAGGACCGTGCCCTGATGCAGGGCTCTGAACCGGGCGGCCCGCGTGTCTGTGGTTGGCGTCATGCCGATCTCCTTCCAGGGCGCGGTACGCGACTTCACCGCACCGCGCGTCGTCAAAGGATGCTCCACATTACGGGATCAGGTCTGGCCATATTCGGACATGTCAGCATCCGCCGCCCGGCCGAGCCCTCGCGTCATCGAATCCGGGCGAGGAGCTTCTGCATCTGCGTCACCTGGGCCTGCTGGTCCTTGATGATCCGGTCGGCCAGCCGCTTCGCCTGGGAGTTCTTCCCGTGCTTGCGCTCGACGCGGGCCATGGCGATCGCCTCCTGGTGATGATCGATCATCATCGTGAGGAACCCCTTGTCGAAGCCGGTGCCCCGGGAGTCCAGCAGGGTCTTGATGTTCGCGTCGGTCATGCCGGCCGGCACGTCATTCGCCGCGTCGCCGACCGGCGTCGCCTTGCCCCACTCCTTCAGCCAGCCCTGCATGGTCTCGATCTGCGGTTGCTGGTTGTCCTTGATCTTCTCCGCCAGTTCCTTGACCTCCTCGGTCGCTGCCCGTGTCGTGGCCAGCTCTGCCAGTTCGATGGCTTCCTGGTGGTGCGCGATCATCATCTGCGCGAACATCACGTCGGCGTCGTCGAAAGCCGGTTTCGACTGAGCGCTCGCCGTCGCGACCGGCACGCGCCCGGACATCATGGTCGTGTCCCGCCCCGCCGGACGCGTCGAATTACCGCCGCAGGCAGTGAGGACGAACGCCCCCACCGCCAAGGCCGTCGCCAGTGAGACGCCGTGCACAGCCGCTGGTTTTGTGGTCATGGCCGCTGAACCCCCCGATTTCAGCACGTCAGCACACCCCGTCTACACGAGGCTGACCTGGCCATATGTTCCCCGGGAGCACCCGTTGCTACCGTACGAGATCCACACTCCGTTCCCGACGCCCCGGAAACGGGCACCCTCAACCCGCGCGGGGAAGGCGGAAGGCGGAAGGCGGGGGCCGGTGCCAGGGGGCCGGTGCGCGGGGCGGAGGGGCGGTGCGTTCGTTGGGGGATGTCAGGAACCGTGCTTGGCAGGCGTTCGTTGTGCGGGGCAGACGGACCACCGAGCGTCGGGGAGTTCAGCATGGCGATCACCGGCATCATTTCCGGACTCATCATCGGCATCGTGATCGGCGCCCTCGGGCGGCTGGTCATCCCGGGGCGGCAGCGCATCCCGATCTGGCTCACGATCGTGATCGGCGTCGTCGCGGCGATGGTCGGCACCGCGATCGCCACCGTTCTGGGCGTGGCCGACACCGGAGGCGTCGACTGGATCGAGCTCGCCATCCAGGTCGCCCTGGCGGCCCTCGGCGTCTCGCTGACGGTCGGCCTCTACGGCGGCAAGCGGCGGGGACAGCGCCGAGGGTAGCGGCGGCCCGGGGCCGTCAGGGCCCCTTGCCGGTCGCGGGCGCGGGCTCGCGCGTCAGCAGCTGGTCGAGCTTGGCGTTGACCGCCGCAAGCTCCTGCTTGACCTCCTCCAGCTCCGTCTGCGCGCGGGTCTCCGCCGGGGACGGCTCCGTCTCGTGCATGGCGTTGACCACCACCGCGATGAACAGATTCAGCGCGACGAAGGTCGACATCAGGATGTAGACGATGAAGAAGACCCACGCCCACGGCTTGTGCTGCATCACCTCTTGCGCGACGTTGCCCCAGTCGTCGCCGGTCATGATCTGGAACAGGGTGAACAGCGAGCGCGGCAGGTCCTCGAAGCGTTCGGGCACGAGGTCCCCGAACAGCTTCGTGGAGATCACCGCCGCGATGTAGATCATCAGCACCAGCAGGCCGATGATGGAGGCCATCCCGGGCAGGGCGGTCAGCAGCGCGCCCACCACGCGCCGCATGCTGGGCACCGCCGAGACCAGCCGCAGCGCCCGCAGGATGCGCAGGGACCGCAGCACCGACGTGGGCCCGGAGGCCGGGACGAGCGCGACGGCCACGATGGCGGTGTCGAACCAGTTCCACGGGTCGGCGAAGAACGACTTGCGGTAGGCGTACAGGCGGGCGGCGATCTCGACCGTGAAGATCGCCAGCGCGATCCGGTCGACGGCGTGCAGCAGCCCGCCGGCCTGCTCCATCAGGTACGCGCTCGTCTCGCAGCCGATGGTGATCGCGTTGACGACGATCACGGCGATGACGGCCCGCTGCGCGAGCTTGCTCTCCAGGACGGCACGAACGCGTTCTGGCCCGGACAACTTCTACCCCGCCCCCAGGTGACGACCACAATTATGGATCATCGTAGTGGGCGGCGGCGCTGCGGAAGATCAGAATCGCGGCGGGGCGCGGCGCACCCGTACGATGTGGCCATGCGGCTGATCGTCGTGATCGGTTACGACGGCATCGAGCTCGTGGACGTGGCGTCCGTGACGACCGGGTTCGACCACGCCAACCAGCAGGGTGCCGACCCGGCGTACGAGGTCCTGTTCGTGACCCCGATGGGCCGGCCCGTGCGGTGCGACTCCGGGCTGGAGCTGTCCGCGCAGCACCGGGTCGACCGGATGAACGGCCCGATCGACACCCTGGTCGTCTCCGGCGGCCGGGGGCACGCGGCCGCCGCCGCCAACCCCCGGTTCGTCAGCCAGGTCGCGCGGCTGGCCGGGCTGTCGCGGCGGGTCGCGTCGGTGTGCACCGGGGCGACCGTGCTGGCCGCCGCCGGGCTGCTCGACAACCGCCGGGCCACCACGCACTGGCACTACGCCGGGCAGTTGGCCGCGCGCTACCCGCAGGTGAACGTCGACCCGGCGCCGATCTTCATCCGGGACGGCGACGTGGCGACGTCGGGCGGGGTCACCGCCGCGCTGGACCTCACGCTGGCCTTCATCGAGGAGGACCACGGGGCCGAGCTCGCCCGCCGCGTGGCCATGGGCATGGTCGCCTACCTCAAGCGTCCCGGGAACCAGGCGCAGGTGAGCCTGTTCAACCGGATCCCGCGCTCCGACCAGGCCCTGGTCCGGCGGGTCGTCGACCACGTGATCAGCAACCTCGACGGCGATCTCAGCGTCCCCCGGCTGGCCGCGCTCGCCGGGGTGAGCGAGCGGCATCTGAGCAGGCTGTTCGTCGAACACGTCGGGCGGACCCCGTCGCGGCTGGTCCGCGACGCGCGGCTGGAGGCGGCCTCCCAGTTGCTCGCCGGATCGCGCGAGCCGGTCGCGGCCATCGCCCGCCGGTGCGGGTTCACCTCCGCCGAGTCCTTGCGGCAGGCGTTCGTGGCGTGGGCCGGCGTCTCGCCGTCGCGCTTCCGTTCCAGGGCGACCGGACGCGAGCCACGCCCCTGAGCGGGCACGCGCACACCGGGCCGCTGAGCGGACGCGGGTCCGGAGGAGCCACGGCGCTCCGGCGCGGCCTCGGTCGGCGGGCCGGAGTCAGGTGAGCTCCGCGGTCACGTCCGGGACCGGCGTCTCCACCCGCGGCAGCCGCCGGTAGCCGCTCGGGGCGGGCCGGTCCGGGATCTCCAGGGGCGCCCGCCGCACCTCCTCGTACGGGATCGTGGACAGCAGATGGGAGATCATGTTGATCCTGGCCCGCCGCTTGTCCTCGCTCTCCACCTCGTACCAAGGCGCCTCCGGGATGTGCGTGTAGATCATCATCTCGTCCTTGGCCCGCGAGTACTCCTCCCACCGCGTGATCGACTCCAGGTCCATCTCCGACAGCTTCCACCGCCGCATCGGATCCTCCAGCCGCGCCCGGAACCGCCGCTCCTGCTCGCCGTCGCTCACCGAGAACCAGTATTTGCGCAGCAGGATCCCGTCCTCCACCAGCAACCGCTCGAAGGTCGGGCACTGGTGCAGGAAGCGGGTGTACTCCTCCTGCGTGCAGAACCCCATGACCCGCTCGACCCCGGCCCGGTTGTACCAGCTCCGGTCGAACAGCACGATCTGCCCCGCGGCCGGCAGGTGCTCCACGTACCGCTGGAAATACCACTGCGTCCGCTCCCGCTCGGTGGGCGCGGGCAGCGCCGCGATCCTGGCCACGCGCGGGTTGAGGTATTCGGCGACCCGCTTGATCGTGCCCCCTTTGCCCGCCGCGTCCCTCCCCTCGAAGACCACGACCACCCGCTGCCCCTCCGCCTTCACCCACTCCTGCAGCTTCACCAGCTCCGCCTGCAGCTCAAGCAGCCGCTTCTCGTAAGGCTTGCGCCGCAACCTGTCAGAGCTCACGCGATCAGACTCCTTCCACCGACAAGGGCGCGCGGTGCTGGCGCCCGCGTGCCATCATGCGCCATCCTCGGGCGTGCTCCGTTTTCTGCCTGGCCTGGCCAGTCTGACGGCCTACCGGCGCGAATGGCTGCGTGGTGACCTGCTCGCCGGGCTGACCGTCGCCGCCTACCTCGTTCCCCAGGTCATGGCGTACGCCACCGTGGCCGGCCTGCCGCCGGTGGCCGGGCTGTGGGCGATCCTGGCGCCGCTGGCCCTGTACGCCCTGCTGGGCTCCTCCCGCCAGCTGTCGGTCGGGCCCGAGTCGACCACCGCGCTGATGACCGCCACCGCCATCGGCCCCCTGGCCGCCGGGAACTCCGCCGGGTACGCCGCCCTGGCCGCCACGCTGGCCGTCACGGTCGGGCTGCTCTGCGTGGGCTGCCGGCTGCTGCGGCTGGGCTTCGTCTCGGATCTGCTGTCCAGGCCGATCCTGGTCGGCTACCTCGCCGGCGTGGCCGTCATCATGATCGTGGGCCAGCTCGGCAAGCTCACCGGCGTCCCGGTGTCGGGCGAGTCCCTCATCGAGCAGGTGTCGTCGTTCGCCCGCCAGACGCCCCACGCCCATCTCGGCACCGTCCTCATGGCGGCCGCCGTGCTGGCCTTCCTGTTCCTGCTGCAGTGGCGGCTGCCCGCGGTCCCCGCGCCGCTGCTCGCGGTGCTGCTGGCGACGCTGAGCGTGACGGTGTTCCACCTGGAGGCCCGGGGCATCAAGGTGGTCGGCGAGATCCCGGCCGGGCTGCCCTCCCCCGCGCTGCCCCCGCTGGAGAACCTCCTGCTGCCCGCCGTCGGCGTCTTTCTCGTCGGCTACAGCGACAACATGCTCACCGCCCGCTCCTTCGCCGCCCGCCACCATCAGGACATCGACGCCAACCAGGAGCTCCTCGCCCTCGGCGTGGCCAACCTGGGCGCGGGCGTGCTGCACGGCTTCCCGGTCAGCAGCAGCGGCAGCCGCACCGCGCTCGCCGACGCCGCCGGCGCCCGCACGCAGCTGTACTCGCTCACGTGCCTGGTCGCCGTGGCAGCCGTGCTCATGTTCGCGGGGCCGCTGCTGGCCGACTTCCCCACCGCCGCCCTCGGCGCGATCGTCGTCTACGCCGCCACCCGGCTCGTCTCGCTGCCCGATTTCGTGCGGCTGGCCCGCTTCCGCCGCACCGAGCTCCTGCTCGCCCTCGGCGCCTTCGCCGGCGTCCTGATCTTCGACATCCTGTACGGCATCCTGCTCGCCGTGGCGTTGTCCGTCGCCGAGATGCTCTCCCGGGTGGCCCGCCCCCACGACGCCGTCCAGGGCCTGGTGCCGGGCCTGGCGGGCATGCACGACGTCGACGACTACCCGGCCGCCCGCACCATCCCCGGCCTGGTGATCTACCGCTACGACTCGCCGCTGTTCTTCGCCAACGCCCAGGACTTCCACCGCCGCGCCCTGGCCGCCGTCGACCAGCAGGCCGACCCCGTCCACTGGTTCGTCCTGAACACCGAGGCCAACGTCGAGGTGGACATCACCGCCCTGGACGCCGTCGACTCCCTGCGCCAGGAGCTGGACCGGCGCGGCATCGTCTTCGCCATGGCCAGGGTCAAGCAGGACCTGCGCACGTACCTGGACGCCTACGGCCTGACCGCGGCGGTCGGCGAGGACCGGATCTTCCCCACCCTCCCGACCGCGGTCGCCGCCTACCGGGAGTGGCAGGCCGAGACGACACCCTAGGGGCCGAGCGCGCGAGGGGCGTGCGCGGCGGCCAGCCTCAGCTGCAGGCGGGTGTGGAAGGACAGCGTGGAGACGAGCGCCTGGTGGCCGCCGGCCGGCAGGGCGGTGCGGAACGCCTCGTGGAGCAGGTCGTCGGCGCCGGAGATGCATCTGATCTCGTGGCTGACGGTGAGCGCGCGCCGCAGGTAACGCGTCGTCTCCGCGTTCCGTCCCGAGGCCAGGCTGGCGAATCCCATCGCGGTGAGCGCGAGGCTCTCGCTCCAGCGGTCGCCGATCTCGCGGGAGATGGTCAGCGCCTGGCAGAGCGGATGGGTCGCGTCCCCGAGGTCGCCGGTGATCAGCCGGCCGAGGCCGATCACGATGAGGGCCAGGCTCTCCCCCCAGCGGTCGCCGATCTCGCGGGAGATGGTGAGCGCCCGGTGGAGGGGACCGGTGGCTTCCGCGCCGCCGCCGGCGCTCAGGCAGGTGAAGCCGACGGCGACGAGGGCCAGGCTCTCGCTCCAGCGGTCGCCGACCGCGCAGGTGACGCTGAGCGCCCTCTTGAGGTGGACCATGCTCGCGCGGTGATGCCCGAGCCGGCGGTAGGCGGTGCCGATGCCGACGAGCGCGCGGCCCTGGCCGCACAGGTCGCCCGCCTCCCGGTAACGGGCGAGGGAGCGCTGATGCTGGCGCAGCGCCTCGGCAAAGTGACCCGCGCGGTCGTGGATGAACCCCAGATGGTTGCGGGTCTTGGCCTCGCCCCAGCCGTCTCCGCTCTCCTGGTCCAGGACGAGCGCCCGGCCGTGGTAGTCCAGCGCCTCGGAGAGGTGCCCGGCCCGCCAGTACGCGAAGCCGAGGTTCTTCATCGTCTCGGCCAGGACGCGGGGGTCACCGGTGTCCCGCGCGGCGTCCAGGGCCCGCAGATGCGTGTCGATCCAGTCGCGTACGTGCCCGCGGATGAGGAAGAACCGCCAGAGCGCGTGCGCCAGCCGCCAGGTGAAGTCGTCCCATCCGCGCTCGGCCGACAGCACGACGGCCGCGACGAGGCCGGCCCGTTCGTCCTCCACCCACGCCAGCGCGTCGTCCGGGCCGTCCAGCGCGGGCGGCTCGGCGGGGGCGCGGTCGCTCGCGTCGGGGAAGCGCCTCCTGGTGGGTTCGACGAGGTCCGCGGCGCGGCCGGCGGTGTGGAGGTACCAGTTCAGTACGCGGCGGAGCGCGGCCGTCCGTTCGTCCGGGCCGTCCGTGAGGGCGCTCTGCTCGGCGGCGTACGCGTGGAGCAGGTCGTGGAAGCGGTGCCGGTCCTGTCCGGGTCTCTCCAGCAGCGACCGGTCGGCCAGGACGTCGAGCAGCCGCCGCGCCTCGGCGACCGCGACGCCGGCCAGCGCGGCCGCCGCCCCCGGGCCGACGTCGGGGCCGGGATGCAGGCTCAGCAGGCGGAACATGCGGGCCGCCGGCGGCTCCAGCGCACGGTACGACCAGGAGAGCACCGCCCGCACGCTCGCCTCGTGGTCGTCGGAGGTGTTTAGCGCGTCCAGCCGGGTCCGCTGGGCCCGCACCTCCTCGGCCAGGCTGTTCAGCGGGCTGTCGGGGCGGGACATCGCGTGCTCGGCCGCGATCGTCAGCGCCAGCGGCAGGTGGACGCACAACCGGGCCAGCTCGGCCGCGGCCCACGGCCTGGCGCCGATGCGTTCCTGGCCGAGGATCGCGGCCAGCAGGGCGGCCGACTCGCCGGGCGAGAACTGGCCGAGCAGCAGAAGCCGCGCCCCCTCGCGCACGGCCAGCCCGCGCAGCTGGTTGCGGCTGGTGACCAGCACGAACGAGTGCGAGCCCGGCAGCAGCGGACGCACCTGGGCCGCGTCACGGGCGTTGTCGAGCAAGATCAGGACCCGCCGCCCGGCCAGCACGCTGCGCAGCAGCGCCGAGCGCGCGTCGCTCTCCTTGGGAACGCGCTGCCCGACCACGCCCAGCGCGTTGAGCAGCAGCTCCAGCGCGGCATGGGGTTCGACGGGCGCGCCGGGCCCGAAGCCGCGCAGGTTGAGGTAGAGCACCCCGTCGGGGAAACGGTCGACGACCGAGTGCGCCCAGTGCACGGCCAGCGCCGTCTTGCCCACGCCGCCCATCCCGCTGATGGCGGCGATGACGATGGGCGGCGACGCCTGAGCGTGCTCGCGGACGAGGAGCGCGTCCAAGGCCGCGAGCTCGCGCCGGCGCCCGGTGAAGGAGGCGAGGTCGGAGGGCAGTTGCTGCGGGCGTACCAGGCTCGCGGGCGGGTCGTCCTCCTCCTCGTCGAGGCCCTGCCAGGCGGGCGGCTCGGCGCGGGCCGGTGGCTCGGCGAGCCCGCGGGCGGGCTCGGGGTCGCCGGCCAGAATGGCGGAGTGCACGCGGACCAGCTCCTGGCCGGGGTCGATGCCCAGCTCCTCGCGCAGCAGCACGGCGACGCTGCGGTAGGTCTCCAGCGCCTCCGCCCGGCGGCCGGACCGGTGCAGCGCCACCAGCAGCTGGGCCCACAGCCGCTCGTGGAACGGATGCTCCGCGGTCGCCTCCTTGAGGACTCTGACCATCTCGTCGTCGCGGCCGAGCCGCAGGCCGAGCTGGAACCACCGGTCGACGGCCCGCAACCGCTCCTCCACGACCAGCGGCACCTCGTCGCGGTGCAACGACTCCGACGGAACCCCGGCCAGCATGGGGCCGCGCCACAGCCCCAGCGCGCCGCCGAGGAGATCCGCCTCGCCGGCGGCGTCCGAGCTCGCGCCGGCCCGCGCGACCAGCTCCCGGAACCGCGACAGGTCCAGCCCCTCGGGCGGCAGGTCGATGACGTAGCCGTCGTTGGACGTGCGGATCAGCCGCCGGGCGCCGTCACCGCCCGGGTCCTCGCCCAGCGCCCGCCGTAACCGCGCGACATGCGTGTGCAGCGCGCTGCGGGCGCTGTTGGGGACGGCGTCGGCCCAGACCCGCTCGATCAGCTCGTCCGGTGAGACGTGGTGGTTGGCGCGCAGCAGCAGCGTGGCGAGCACGATCCGCTGCTTGGCCGCCGGCAGCGAGATCGGCCGGCCGTCACGCAGGATTTCGAGCGGTCCCAGAACCCCGAACCGGAACCCGACATCTGACCTTATATCCACATTCATCCTGACGTCGCGCGTGTTGGACGACAGCACGGGCGGGTGGGGAGGCGGCGTTTCCCCCGTCGCGCCTTGGATCACCACCCATCCTATGCGGGCCGATCCCCCACGCGGCAGCTCAAAGGTGGCGTTCGATGACGTCAGGCGTGCGGGGGACGGTGCTCGCGTGGACGGCGGCCTGCTCCGCGGCCGAGATGAGGCCGAGGCGCCGCAGCGCCTGCGCGGACTCGTGCCAGCACCTGCGGGCCTCGTCCGCCCGGCGCAGGTCGTGGTAGGCCCGGCCCAGCCCCCACAGGCGTTCGGCCTCGCCGTAGGAGCCGCCGTGCCCGCCCGTGCCGTCGAGCGCCAGTGCCTCCCTGAACCGCTCCACCGCCGTGCCCGGTTCCCCCACGAGCCGGTGCGCCTCGGCCAGGTGCCCGATGGCGCCGGCGAGGGGCAGCGGGGAGTCGCCGGTCCGGAGGGCGGCCACGGCCTGCCGATGGGCGTCGAACGCCTCCCCGAACCGCTCGGCCCGCTGATGGGCCAGGCCGAGGTTCGTCAGGGTGACGCCCTCGTGGCGGCGGTCGGCGTGGGCGCGGTGCAGGCGCAGTGCCTCCAGGTGGCGGCCGACGGCCCGCTCGAACCTCCCCATGCGCCGGCACACGGTCCCGGCGTGGTCGAGCACGACCGCCGCGCGCCGGGCGTCGCCGATGCGGCGGCAGTCGCCGAGAGCCCGCTCGAAGCACTGATCCGCCTCCGCCAGGAAGCCCAGCTGGGACCTGGCGGTGCCCAGGCCGGTGTACGCGAACGCCCGGTAGGCCACGTTCCCCATGCGTTCCGCGCTCTGCACGCCTGTCTGGGCGATCAGCAGTTCCTGGTGCCAGTGGCCGCGTACGTGGAGTGGGTGGGCGAGCGCGGCGACCAGCGCCACGGCCAGGTCGTCGTCCCGGCCGGCCGCCTGCCGGACGACGGTGACCAGGTTGGCCGCCTCCGCGTCCACCCAGGCGTGCGCGTCCCGCCGGCCGGTCAGGGCCATCCTGCGGTCGCCGTCGGGCACGGACCCCAGGGTGACGCGCCACCTGGCCGCCGGGTCGAGCAGCAGCGTCGCGCCGCGTCCGGTCGCCAGGTAGCAGTGCAGGGCCCGGCGCACGGCCGCGTCGACGACCTGGCCGGGGTCACCCGCCTCCGCGAGCTCCCTGGCGTACAGGCGGAGCAGGTCGTGAATGCGGTAGCGGCCGGGGGCGGGGCTGTCGGCCAGCCGGTACTCGACCAGGGTCTCCAGGAGCTCGTCGGCGCGGCCGGCGGGCAGGTCGGCCAGGGCCGCGGCGGCCTCGGTGCCGACGTCCGCGCAGCCGAGCACGCCCAGCAGCCGGAACAGCCGCGCGGCCGCGCCGCCACCGCCGCTCGCGAGCTCCCGGTAGCCCGCCTCGAACCCGGCCCGGACCGCCCTGCCGTCCACCTGCAGCTCGGCCAGCCGTCGCCGCTCGGTCGCGAGCCGGTCCCGCATCGCGGACACCGTCCAGGCCGGCCGGGCGGCCAGGCGCGCGGCGACGATGCCCAGGGCCAGGGGCAGGCCGCCGCACAGCCGTACCACGTCGGCCACCGCCTGCGGCTCCGCCTCGATGCGCTCCTGGCCGGCCAGCCGCGACAGCAGGAGGCCCGCGTCCTCGTCGGGCAGGACGTCGAGGTCGCGGTGGACGACCCCGCCGATGGGCGCGAGCAGCCGCCGGGACGTGATGACGACGCCGCAGCCGAGCCCGCCGGGGACGAGCGGGCGTACCTGGTCCGCGTCGCGGGCGTTGTCCAGGACGACCAGGATGCGCCTGCCGCTGGTCAGCGATCGGTACCGGGCCGTCGCCTCCTCGACCGAGGCCGGGACGGCCGGCTCCGCCAGGCCCAGGGAGCGCAGGAACCGGCGCAGCACGTCGGCGGGCCGCGCCGGCTCGCCGTCGGTCGTGGCGCCGTGCAGGTCCGCGTACAGCTGGCCGTCAGGGAAGTGCCCGGCCACGCGGTGGGCGACGTGGACGGCCAGCGCCGACTTCCCCACGCCGCCCGCGCCGGTGACCGCGACGATCGCCGGGCGCCGGCGGCCGGCCGTCATGTGATCGCACAGGAACTCCACCTCGGCGCCCCGCCCGGTGAACGCGCCGTTGTCGGCGGGCAACTCGGCGGGCGCGGATACAAGCGGGGAGTCTCGCGGCGGCGGCTCGGCGGCCCCGGCCTGCGCGGTGATGTCCCGGCGCGCCTGCTGGATCTTCGGGCCGGGGTCCAGGCCGAGCTCGCCCAGCAGATCGCGGACCCTCCGGTACGTCTGCAGCGCCTCCGACTGGCGGCCTGCCCGCGACAGGGCGGTCATCAGCTGGGCCCAGAAGCGTTCGTGCGACGGGTGCGCGTCCACGGCCGCCTGCAGGTCGGGGATCACCTCGGCGGGCTCCCCCCGGCTGATCGACACCTCGAACCAGCGTTCCTGCGCCCGCAGCCGCTCCTCCTCCAGGATCGGCACGACGTCGCGGTGCAGGGACGCCGACGCGACGTCGGCGAGCACGGGCCCGCGCCACATCGCCAGGGCCTCGCGCAGCAGCCGCCCCTCCCGCGCGGCGTCGTCGCGCGCCCGCGCCTCGGCCGCCAGCTCCGTGAGGCGGCGGAACTCCAGGATGTCGAGCGTCTTCGGGGTGGTCCGGAGGGAATAGCCCAGGTCGTGCGTCTTGATCAGCTCCCGGCCGCCGCGCAGGGTGCGCCGCAGCCGGGCCATGTGTGTGTGCAGGGAGGCGAACGGGTTGGCGGGCGGTTCGCTCCCCCAGAGCCGCTCGATCAGCTCGTCCCTGGTGACCAGGTGATTGGCCTGGAGCAGCAGGGTCGCCAGGGCGACCCGCTGCTTGGCGGCCGCGACGGTGACCGGGCTCCCCCGCCTGACGACCTCCAGTTGGCCGAGCACGCGGAAACGCAGCGCGTCGTCGAGTTCCATGCAGCCCTTTCCGGGGTCCGTGGCGCATCCGGCAGGTCATAGCTGTCGCTGGATGACCTCCGGGGTTTCGGGGGTCGTGCTCGTCTGGATGTGGCGCTTCTCGCCCGCGGAGATGAGGTCGAGGTCGTGCAGGATCGTGGCCGCCTCGTCCCAGCACAGGCGGGCGTCGCACGACTTGCCCAGGTCGTGCAGGGCCCTGCCCAGTCCCCACAGGCGTTCGGCGTGCCCGTACGAGCCGCCGAACCCGGCGCGGCGGTCGATGTCGAGGGCCTGCTCGAAGTGGCGGATGGCACGTTCCGCCCGGCCGGAAAGGCGGCAGGCCTCGGCGAGGTTGCCCAGCGCGGCGGCGTGGAGCCGCCCGTTGCCGCTGGAGCTGAAGATGGCGATGGCCTTGCCGTGCAGGTGGAAGGCCTCCTGGTAACGCTCCATCCGCTGGTGGGCGAGCCCGAGGTTGGACAGCGTGATCCCCTCGCCGAGCCGGTTGCCCAGGCTTCGGTGGACCTTCAGCGCCTGGCGGTGATAGTCGACGCTCTCGCCGTAACGGCCCTCGCGGCAGTTGGCGCTGCCCAGGTCGTCGAGCAGGGTCGCCTCGTGGCGGGTCACGCCCACCTCCTGGTAGGCCCGCAGCGCCTGCTCCAGGTGGGGCACGGCGTCGGCCACCCGCTCCCGGGCCGACAGCGCGGTGCCCAGGTTCTGGTGGATGATCGCCCGGTAGAGCGGGTTGCGCGACCGGGTGGCCGCGACGATCGCGGTCTCGCAGATCTGCAGCTCCTGCCGCCACCGGCCGCGGGTGAACAGCACGTACGACAGCGCCGTGGCCAGCCCCACGGTCAGGCCGTCGTCCTCTCCCCCGGCGGCCTGCCGCACCACGGCCACCGCGTTGTACGCCTCGTCGTCGGCCCAGGCCAGCGTCTCCTCGCGGGTCTCCAGCAGGAGACCGCTGCCCGCGGGAAGGGCCGGACCCACCTCGGCCCGCCACAGTTGCGACGGGCTGAGCAGGCCCACGGCCCGGCGCGCGGTGGCCAGGTAGAAGTGCAGCATCCGCCGCACCGCGCGGGCCGCGTCGCCGTCCTCCGCCGGACGTTCGCGGGCGAACAGGCGCAGCAGGTCGTGCATGCGATACCGGCCCGGCGCGTACGTCTGCACCAGCTGCGCGTCCACCAGCAGCTCCAGCAGCCGTTCCGCCTGCTCGGCGGGCACGTCGGCGAGCGCGGCGGCGGTCGGCACGCCGATGTCGTGGCCGTCGAAGAGCCCGAGCAGCCGGAACATGCGCGCGGCCGCCTTACCGGCCGGGAAGGACAGCAGATCCTCGTGACTCACCATGAAGCTGGCGCGGATGGCCCGGTCGTCCGCCTCCAGCGCGCCGTCCGGCGGCTGTTCGGCCCGCCGCATGCGGGCGGCCATGGCCGCGACCGGCCAGTCCGGCCGCCGGGCCAGCCGCGCGGCCGTGATGGACAGCGCCAGCGGCAGGCCGCCGCAGCGCCGTACGACCTCCGCGCACGCGTCGGGCTCGGCCGCGAGCCGCCCGGCGCCGACGAGCCGGCCGAGCAGCGCGTGGGCGTCGGCCTCCGGCAGCACGTCCAGCTGCAGGTGCTGGACCCCGTCGAGCGAGGTGAGCATCCGGCGGCTGGTCACCAGCACGCCGCACCCCCTGCCGCCGGGCAGCAGCGGACGCACCTGCCCGGCGTCGCGCGCGTTGTCCAGCACCATGAGCAGCCGCCTGGTCCCCGTCATCGAGCGGAACAGGCTCGCCGCCGCCTCCACGTCGTCGGGCACCGCGGAGGCCGGCACGCCCATCGCGTGCAGGACGCGCCCCAGCGCCTCGCGCGGCCCCAGCGGGGGCACGTCGGGGGTGGCGCCCTGCAGGTTGACGTACAGCTGCCCGTCGGGGAAGCGGCCGGCGACCCGATGGGCGACGTGGATGGCCAGCGCGGACTTCCCGATCCCGCCGGGTCCGGCGATCGCCGCCGCCCCCGCCCGCTCCAGCGTCGCCGTCAGGGACTCCACCTGCTCCGCCCGCCCGGTGAAGACCCGCACGTCCGCCGGCAGCCGGCCGATGACCGGCGCCGCGCCGGCCTCGGACCTCTCCCGTGGCGTGGGGGCCGCGACGACCTCGGACCTCGCCCGCGCGGGCAGCCGGCCGGCGGGCTCGGGCCCGGCCGGTGGCGGCGGGGCAGCAGCCTCCAGCGGCTCCTGGCGCAGGACGAGCACCTGAACCCGCCGCAGCTCCGGGCCCGGCTCCAGGCCGAACGCGTCCCGGAGTCCCCTGCGCACCGTCTCGTAGACCTCCAGCGCCTCCGCCTGGCGTCCGGCCTGGTAGAGGCAGAGCATGAGCCGGGTGCCCAGCCGCTCGCTCAGCGGGGAGCCGGCCAGCGCCGCCCGCAGCTCGCCGATGACCTGCGGGCCCTGACCGGCGCGCCACGCGAGCTCGAACCACTCCTCCTGGGCGTGCGTCCGCTCCGCCAGCACGGACGGCACGTCGTCGCGGTGCAGCACGTCCGACGGCACGTCGGAGAGCATCGGCCCCCGCCACAGCCCGAGCGCCCGCCGGAGCAGGAGGCCCTTCCCCTCCTCGTCCCCATCCGCCGCCCCGGCCACCAGCCGCCGGAACCTGAGCAGATCCACCGACTCCGGATCCGCGCGCAGGAGGTAGCCGCCGCCACCGGTCTCGATCGGCTCCGATCTGTCCTGGCCCCCGTTGAGGACGGACCGGAGCCGGGTCATATGCGTGTGCACCGCGGCCCGCGGGTCGAGTGGAGCGTCGTCGTGCCACAGCCGGTCGATCAGGCGGTCCATCGACACGTGCCGGTTCACGTGCAGCAGCAGCGTCGCCAGCGCGATCCGCTGTTTTCCCGCGCTGATCGGAAGCGCCCTTCCGTCGCGCTCCACCTCTAATGCGCCGAGCACCCTGAAAACAATCACATCGACCTCCTTCGCATCCATCAGAGGCATGTGGGGGCAGACGAGACATCCGCGGCCGTTCCGACGCCGGCACGCGGACCTTTCTCCGCACGAACTACGGTAGCCACCGGCGATGTCGCCGTTCTTGCACAAACCTTGCGTCGCGCGGACCGCGCGTTTCGGCGGGACGGCCGGGACGGGTGCCGCACGCGCGACAGGCTCACGACAGGTTCGCGAAAGGACCTGATGCGATCGTGAGGCCCGGACGACGTCGCCGAGCCCGCTGGAGGACTCTGTGGAAGGCATGCGGATCACGGCGCTGATGGCCGCCACGCTCTCGATGGGCCTGGTGGCGGGGGTTTTCGGCCTGTACGCGCACACGATCATGCCGGGCCTGGCGCGGACCGACGACCGCACCTTCGTCGGCGCGTTCCAGTCCATCGACCGGGCGATCATCAACCCGTGGTTCATGGCGGGCGGCTTCCTGGGCGCCCTCCTGTTCACGGTCCTCGCCGCGCTGGCCTACATCGGCCGCCCGGCCCTGCCGTGGATCGTCGCCGCGCTCGTCCTGTACGCGATCACCGTAGTCATCACCCTGGCGGTCAACGTGCCGCTCAACGACGCGATCAAGGCGGCGGGCAGCCCCGACCGCATCGACGTCGCCGCGGTCCGCGAGGCGTTCGGCGAGATGCGCTGGCGCGGCTGGAACCTCGTCCGCGTGGTCGCCTCCACGACCGCGTTCGGCCTGCTCGCCTGGGCGCTCACGTTGTCCGGCAAGTCGGGCTGAGGCCCGTTGACACGCTTTCCCGTCCAAACCGTAGGCGTCCGGGTGATGGTTTTCCCGCCCGGGTGTCGGTCACGATGTGTGCGTGTCCATGTGGCGACTGTGGCCGGCGCTCTCGTCGGCACTGCGGCCGGCGCTCTGGCGGGCGCTCTGGTCGACGCTGCGGCCGGCGGGGTGGTCGCGCCGGATCCCGGCGGGGGCGGCGATCGCCCTCGTGGTGCTGGGCGTGGTGGCGACCGCCGTCGGGCTGGACTCCCCGTCGGACGGCGGCGTCGTGCCGCTGGGCTGGCGCGCCGACGGCGTGGTGGTGGACGTCCCGGGGCCGCCCGGCGGGCCGGGGCTGCGCACCGGTGACCTGGTGACCGGCGTGTCCGGGCACCGGCTCGCCGACGGCCTGGGCGCCGTCCCCCGCCCGCGGCCGGGCACGACCCTGGTCTACGACGTGGTCCGCGAGCGGGCGACGACGACGGTGCCGATCCGGGCCGGCCGCCCCGATCCGTACCCGCTGCTCGTGGCGGGCTGGGGCGATCTCGTCTTCGTCCTCGCGCTGGCCGGGCTGGCCGTCGCGCTGTATCTGCGGCGGCCCGAGGAGCCCTCGACGGCTCCGCTGCTCGTGCTCGCGTCGGGACTGCTGGGCAGCACGCTGACCGTCACGGCCGGGCTGCCCGCCCTCGCCCTGGCCACCGGCGGCGCCCAGCTGTGGCTGTTCCACCTCAACGCGATCGTGGCGTACTCGATCTCCTGGGGCGGCCTGCTGGCCTTCACGGTCGCGTTCACCGCCCCCCGGCCGCTGCCGGCGCGCAGCCGCCGGGCGATGGCCGTCGCGTACGCCGCGCCGCCGGCCGCGATGGCGCTCTGGTGCGCGATCGCCGCGCTGTCGGCCCCCAACGCGCTCGGCCGGCTCGGACTGGTGCACGGCGGCCAGACGGCGGTCGTGGCGGCCAGCCTGATCACCAGCACGGCGTGGGGCTTCATCGGCTACCGCCGCAACCCCGACCCGCTGATGCGCGGCAGGATGCGCTGGCTGCTGGCCGGGGGCGCGGGCGCGACCCTGCTGAGCCTGGCCGGCTGGCACCTCCCCGAACTGCTCGCCGCGGCGCGCCCCCTGCCGCCGGGCGCTCTGGGGTTGTCGGGGCTGCCGTTCGTGGCCGGGATCGGGATCGCGCTGCGCCGCCATCGCCTGTTCGACATCGAGCGGCTGGCCAACCGGTCGCTGGTGTACGCCGGCGTGGTCGCGATCCTGGTCGCCGGGTACGCCGCCGTCGTGGCGCTGCTGGTCAGCGGGCTGGGGCTGTCGCAGCCGGTGGCCGCCGCGCTCACCGCGGCCGGGGCGGCGCTCGCGCTGGCGCCGCTGCGCGCGCTGGCGCAGAGCACGGTCAACCGGGTGATGTACGGCGACCGCCACGACCCGTCCGCGGCGCTGACCCGCCTCGGCACCCGGTTACAGGCGGTGCTGCTGCCCGCCGACGTGCTACCCGCGATCGTCGAGACCGTGGCCCGCTCGCTGCGCGTCCCGCACGCGGCGATCGACCTGGTGGACGGCTCGGGCACCGGTCACCGGGCCGCGCAGTACGGCGTGCCCGTCGGCGAGGTGCACGTCGAACCGCTGCGCTACCACGGGACGCTCATCGGGCACCTGCGCGTCTCGGCGCGCGGCGGCGACGATCCGCTCGACCCCGTCGACCTCGGCCTGATCGCCTCGCTGGCCCAGCAGGTGGGCACCGCGGTGCAGGCGGTGCGGCTGCACGACGACCTGGTCAGGTCCCGCGCCGAGGTCGTGGCCTCGCGCGAGGACGAGCGCCGCCGGTTACGCCGCGACCTGCACGACGGGCTGGGCCCGACCCTGGCCGCGATCCGGCTCAAGGCGGGCCTCGCCGCGCGGGACGTACCGCCCGGCTCGGCGGCGCGCCCGCTGCTCGACGAGATCTCCGCGGAGGCGGCGGCGTCGCTGACCGACGTGCGGCGCCTGGTCGAGGCGCTGCGCCCGCCCGCGCTGGACGAACTCGGCGTCGTCGGCGCCGTCAGGGCGCGGGCGGCGGCTCTGTCGGGCGCCATGTCCATCGAGGTCATCGGCGCGGAGCCGCTGCCGACGCTGCCGGCCGCGGTCGAGACCGCCGCCTACCGGATCGCCGTCGAGGCGATCACGAACGCGGTCCGCCACAGCGGCGCGACCCGCTGCACCGCGACGCTCACGCCGTCGGACGGCGGCGTGGAGGTGACGGTGCGGGACGACGGCCGCGGGCTCGACCCCGGCCGGACGGCCGGGGTGGGGATCCGCTCCATGCGGGAACGGGCCGCCGAGGTGGGCGGGGTCTGGTCGATGCGCTCCCCGCCGGGCGGCGGCACCCACATCCGCGCCTTTCTGCCGACGAGCCTGGGAGGGGACCATGATCAGGCTGATCCTCGCCGATGACCACCCTGTCTTCGTGTCGGGCCTGCGGGCCCTGCTCGACGCCGAGACCGGCATGACCGTGCTGGCCGTCGCCGCCACCGGCGCGGACGCCCTGCGCCTGGCCGTCGAGCACCGGCCCGACGTCGCCGTGCTCGACGTGAACATGCCCGCCGGCGACGGCCTCACGGTCACCGCGCGGATGCGCACCGCCGGCCTGCCCACCCGCTCGCTGATCCTGACCATGTACGACGACGACGAGAACGTGCTGGCCGCCCTGCGCGCGGGCGCCCACGGGTACGCCCTCAAGGGCGCCGGCCCCGAGGAGATCGTGGCCGCGGTGCGCGCGGTCGCCCGGGGCGAGGCGGTCTTCGGCGCCGGCGTGGCCGCGCGCATCCTGGCCCACTTCGCCCGCGCCGCGGCGGCGTCGCCGTTCCCGCAGCTCACCGAGCGCGAGCACGAGGTGCTCGGGCTCGTCGCGCGCGGCCTGGACAACACGGCGATCGCCCAGCGGCTCGGCGTGAGCGGCAAGACCGTGCGCAACTACGTCTCGAACGTCCTGACCAAGCTGCACGTCACCGACCGGTCGGCGGCCATCGTCCGGGCCCGCGAGGCGGGACTCGGCGGCGAACCACGCTAACCCGGCCCTGAGGCAGCCCGGCTCGGAGGCAGCCCGGCGCAGTTCCCGGTGAGGGTTCCCGGCTGAGTGCCGCCCCGGCTCCCGGCGCGGGCTCCCGGTCCGGGAGGGACAGCTGCCCCGTGACGCCGGGACGCGGCGGCGCCCACGCTGGCGGTCATGAGGACGCGGGTGGCCGGCGGGCTGTGCCTGATGGCGTCGTCGGCGCTCTGCCTGGCCGGACGCCTGGCGGGAGAACCGGCCCTGTGCCCGGCCGGCGAGCCGGGCCTCGGGCTCGTCCGGAGCACCGGTGCGTGGCTCGCCGTCGTGGCCGTCTCGCTGGTGTACCGAGACCTGTCCGCGTGGGGACCCCGCCACGCCGGCCGCGCGCCGGCCGCCGTGGTCCTGGCGCTGCTGGGCGTGGTCGCCTCGGCGGCGACGGTCGAGGCGGCGCTGCACGTCGCCGGCCCGATCCTGCCGCCCGCCCTGTCCGTCGCCGCGGCCTCGGGCATCGCGGGCCTGTCGTACGTGGCGGGCCGGGCCGGGCTGGCTCACCCGGTCATCGGCGGGATCGCGACGGTGGCCGCGCTGCTGGGCGCGCTCACCGCCGACCTCGCGATCCCCTACCTCCTCGGCGCCGGCCCGCTCGGCGCCGCCCTGCTCGTCAAGGCGCTCCGCTCCCCGTCGAAAGGACAGGCACCATGAGAATCGTCTACAAGGTCCTGGCATACGCCGTCGCCGTCGAGGTCGCCGTCCAGGCGGCGGCGATCGTCCTGGCCATCGCGGGGCTCGGCAAGTGGGTCTCGGCCGGCAACGTGTTCGACAAGGCCGTCATGGAGAGCGACGACCTGGCCTTCCCGGAGGTCGTCGGCCTCATCGTGCACGGCATCAACGGCGGGCTCGTCATCCCCGTCGTCGCCCTCCTCCTCCTGATCGTCTCGTTCTTCGCCCGGATCCCCGGCGGGGTGAAGTTCGCCGCGTTCGTGCTGCTCCTCGTCGCCGTCCAGGCGACGCTCGGCTACGCGGGCCACGACCTGCCGTGGGTGGGCGGGCTGCACGGGCTCAACGCGATGGCGCTGTTCGCGGTCGCCCTGCACGCGGCCCGGCGCGCGCGGCCCGTCGCCACCGAGGCGCCCGCCTCGGCGGCGGTGTGAGGGTCATGGTCCTCGCCCGTCGGGTGCGGCTCGTCGTGGCCTGCGCCGCGACGCTGGCCGTCGTCGTCCCGCTGGGCTGGCTGTGGCAGGCCAGCCGGCTGCCGCCGGCGTACTCGGTCATGGACATGGGGTACGCCGACGGCGGCCGGCAGCACCACGGGGACCATCGGAGTGGGGCCACCCGCGACATCACCTCCCTGGTCGCCGACCCGGCGCGCCGGCCGGACGTCGCGGTGACGCTGGTCGCGCGCAAGCAGCGGGTCCGGCTGGCGTCGGGCCGCGAGGTCGACGGGTACACCTTCAACGGCCGCTCCCCCGGCCCCCAGATCACCGCCGTGGCGGGCCAGCTCGTACAGGTGCGGCTGGTCAACGAGTCGGTGCCGGACGGCGTCACCCTGCACTGGCACGGCGTGGACGTCCCGGGCGGCGAGGACGGCGTCGCCGGGGTCACCCAGGACGCGGTCCGGATCGGCCGGGATTTCGTCTACCGGTTCGTCGTCCGGCGGGCCGGGACGTTCTGGTACCACTCCCACCAGCTGTCGCACGAGCAGGTCGCCGGGGGCCTCTTCGGCGCGCTGGTCGTCCGGCCCGCGCGCCCGCCCGCCGCCCTCGACGTCGTCGCCCTGGCACACCTCTACCACGGCGTCCGCACCCTCAACGGGTCCGAGACCGACGTCACCGTACCGGCGCCGCCCGGCACGACGGCGCGGGTCCGCGTGATCAACACCGACAACGGCCCCACCCCGGTCTGGGTCACCGGCGCCGCGTGGCGCCTGGCCGCCGTGGACGGCACCGATCTGCACGGCCCCACGGCCGTCGAGCGCACCGCCGTCCTCGTGACGGCCGGCGGCCGGGCCGACCTCGAGGTGACCGTGCCGCCCGGCGGCGGCTCCGTACGGGTGCAGATCGGCGGGCCGCTGTCGGTGGTGCTCGGCGGCTCCGCCGGCGTGCCGCCGAGCGCCCGGCCGGCCGCCACCCTGGACCTGCTGACCTACGGCACCCCCGCGCCCCTCGGCTTCGACCCGGCGCACCCCGACCGCGCCTTCCGCTACGAGATGGGCCGCCGGCCGGGCTTCCTCGACGGCGTCCCCGGCCTCTACTGGACCGTCAACGGCCACATGTACCCGGACGTGCCGATGTTCACGGTCGCCGACGGCGACGTCGTCCGCATGACGATCGTCAACGACAGCGGCGAGGTGCACCCCATGCACCTGCACGGCCATCGCGCGGTGGTGCTCGCCCGCGACGGCGTGCCCGCCACCGGGAGCCCCTGGTGGGTCGACTCCCTGAACGTCGAGGACGGCGAGTCCTACGACATCGCCTTCCTCGCCGACAACCCCGGCATCTGGGTCGACCACTGCCACAACCTGCCGCACGCGCGCGAGGGGCTGCTCGTCCACCTCATGTACGAGAACGTCACGACCCCGTTCCTCATCGGCGGCCCGGCGGACAACTCGCGAGAATGAAGGAGAGCATCAGTGAGGACAGATCCCCTCCGGCTGCCCCCGTCCCTGCGGCTGCAGGCGGTGGCCGGCGGCGTCGCGGGCCTGGTCGCGGACGTGTTCCTGGTCCTGTTCTACGTCGTCGCGCGGCCCTGGGGCGACGATCCGGGCGACAGCTGGCTCGGCCCGGCCAACGACGTCCTCGTCCTGCTCCAGTACCTCGCGCTCGTGCCGGTGGTCCTCGGGCTGGGACGTCTCATGGCCGGTGACGCCCGCGCGCGCGGGTGGACCAGGATCGGCCTCGTCGCCGCCGTCCTGGTCGTCGTGCTGCAGGCGCTGCTGCTCACGGGGGTGCTGCCGTTCGCGTACCAGGTCGTCCCGGTGAGCCTGAGCGGCGTGGCCGCCATGTGCTGGGCCGGCGCGATCAGCGCGGCGGGGGCGCGCAGCGGCGCCCTGCCCGCGGCCGTGACCCGCCTCGGGCGCGCCATCGTGATCGGGCTGCCGGTCGCCGTCGTCGCGTTCGGCGTCGGCTTCCTCGTCACGGTCGTGGCCGGTGTGTCCTGGGCCTGGGCCGCCGGCGGGATCCCGGGCGCCGTCGTCTGGACGATGCTCCCCCTGTGGACGCTGCTCGTGGGACTCCGCTAGGGCGGCGACGCGCCCTGCACGGCCTGGATGTCCAGCTCCACCTTCAGCGTCGACCCGATGAGGTTGACCCCGGCCCGCACGATCTGGTTGTACGTCATCGCGAAGTCCTCGCGGCGCAGCTCCGTCCCGGCCCGGAACGCCGCCCGCAGGCCGCCCCACGGGTCCGGCCCGGTCCCGAGGTAGGCCAGGTCGAGGTCGACGGGCCGCTGCACCCCGGCGAGCGTCAGCGTCCCGTGCACGATCCACCGGTCGGGGCCCGCGGGCGTGAGCCCGGTGCTGCGGTAGGAGATCATCCGGTACGCGGCGGCGTTCAGGAAGTCGGCCGAACGGAGATGGTCGTCGCGGGTGCCGTTCCCCGTCTCGATCGAGGCGGCCACGATGTCGGCGGCCACCGACGAGGTCTCCGGGTCCGTGCCGATCTCGATCCGCCCGGCGAACTGGGTGAACCGTCCCCGCACGGTGCTGAGCCCCAGGTGCTGGGCCGTGGCCGCGATCGTGCAGTGGGCGGGGTCGAGCGTCCAGATCCCGGGCGGGGGAAGCTCGGCGCCGCCCTGCCGGGCAAGCACCACCGTGCCCAGCTCGGCGGCGCCGGACGCGGTGGCGATGGCCGTCATCGCGGCGGGCGTGTATCCGGCCGCGGTGGCGACGGCCGTGTAGGCGCCGGGCGCCAGCGGGCCGGTCGACACGGCGCCCTCGGCGTCGGCCTCGGCCCGCGCGACCTGCTGCCCGGTCAGGTCGGTCACCGTGACGATCGCGTGCGGCACGGCCCACCCGTCCTTGGTGCGGATCAGGGCGTGCACGCCCCGGCGGCCGGCCGGCGCGCTCCGCCGGGCCTGCGGGCTCGCCGGTGCGCCCTGCTCGCTCACCGGTGCGCTCCGCCCGGTCTGCGGGCTCGCCGGGGCGCTCCGCTCGGTGTGCCGGCTCGCCGGGGCGCTCCGGCCGGCCTGCTCTTGGCTGGTGTACATGGTGCTCGTCCCTTCGGAGCAGTCGTCGCGCTGTCAGGTGTCGTCACTCGGCGTGGGCCAGCCACAGGTCGAGGTCGTCGTCGCGGCCGTCGATGCTCACGGTGTCGGCCACGGGCGGGTATCCGGTGGCGATGAGCGTGTACTGGCCGCCGGTCAGGTCGGCGAAGGCGTACGCGCCGTCCTCGCCGGTCGTCGTGGTGCCGACCACGTTCCCGGCCGCGTCCAGCAGCGTCACCCGCGCGTCGGTCAGCGGGCCGCCGTCGCGCACCCGTACGGTGCCGCGGATCCGGGAGCCGGGCCGCAGCTCGACGTCCTGCCTGGTCTGGCCGGTGCCGGCGACCTCGACCGGGACGGCGGCCGGGCGGAAGGAGTCCGCGCTGACCGCGAGCGTGTAGCCGCCCGAGGTCACGCCGGACAGGCTGTAGGCGCCGTCCGCGTCGGTCGTGCCCGTGGTGAGTACCTCGCCGCGGACGTCGGTCAGCACGACGACCGCCCCGGGCACCGGCTTGCCCTCCAGGTCGCGCACCACCCCGGTCAGCTTGTTCGAGCCGGTGAGGATCAGGTTGAAGTCGACCGGCCGGTCGCCCACGACGAGGGTGGCCACCTGGGGGTCGCGTTCGGTGGCCGACGCGATCAGGACATAGGTGCCCATGCCGGGCGTCCAGATGGCGTACCCGCCGTCGGCCAGGGTCACGGCCCGGGAGAGCTGGTGGCCACGCGAGTCGATCAGCGTCAGCGTGGCGTGGCCGACCGCGTGGCCGTCGTCGCCGCTGACGATGCCGCGGATCTCGACGCCGCCGTCCGCCGCGTCCGTCCAGGCGGTGCCCACCGGCGCGTACGCGAGCTCGTCCCCGTGCGTGGACCCGTGCGTGGACCCGTGCGTGGACCCGTGCGTGGACCCGTGCGCGGACCCGTGCGCGGCCGGGGCGGCGGCGTGCGCCGTGGTGGGGGCGGCGGCGCTCCGGCGCGGGAGGAAGGCGGCCAGGACGAAGGCGAGGAGGGCGGCGCCGGCGCCGATGCCCATGACGACGCGGAAGCCGTCCTCGGAGGGGAGGGTGACGGGCCCGAGCGTGGTGGTCATCTGGGACAGGACGACGCCCGCCACGGCGCTGGAGACGGAGGTGCCGACGGCGCGCATGAGGGTGTTGAGGCTGTTGGCGGCGGCCGTCTCGGACACCGGCACGGCCCCCATGACGAGGGCGGGCATGGAGGCGTAGGCGAATCCGATGCCGGCCCCGATGATGCAGGAGACCAGGACGAGGTGCCAGATCTCGGACATCAGCCCGATGTTGAGAGCGTAACCGGCGGCGACGATGACGGCACCGATCATCAGGGTGACCTTGGGCCCCTTGGCCGCGGACAGGCGGGCCGACAGCGGCGCCAGCACCATCATCACCAGGCCGGACGGCGCCATCACCAGGCCCACCGCCAGCATCGACTGGCCCAGTCCGTAGCCGGTGGCCTCCGGCAGCTGCAGCAGCTGCGGCAGCACCAGGGACATGGCGAACATCGAGAAGCCCATCATGGTGGAGGCGAGGTTGGTGAACAGCACCTGACGCCGCGCGGTGGTGCGCAGGTCCACCATCGGCTCCCGGGTGCTCAGCTCCCACCAGCCCCACAGCAGCAGCACCACGACCGCCGCGGCGAACAGGCCGATCGTGAGCGGGTCGCCCCAGCCCCAGCCGGCACCCTTGGAGATCGCCAGGAGCAGGCACACCAGCGCGGCCGACAGCCCGACGGCGCCGACCAGGTCGAAGCGCCCACCGCTGCGCACCGCGGACTCGGGCACGAGGGCCAGCACCAGGACCAGGGCCACGACGCCGAGCCCGGCCGCGGTCCAGAACAGCGCGTGCCAGTCGGCGTTCTCGGCGATGAGGGCGGCGGCGGGCAGGCCCAGGGCGCCGCCCACGCCGAGCGAGGCGCTCATGAGCGCGGTCGCGGAGCCGAGCCGTTCGACGGGCAGCTCGTCGCGCATGATGCTGATGCCGAGCGGGATGACGCCGGAGGCCAGGCCCTGCAGGGCCCGCCCGACGATCATGGGCGTCAGGGAGTCGCTGAGTGCGCACACGATCGACCCGGCGACCAGCAGGATCAGGCTGAACAGCAGCATGCGCCGCTTGCCGAACATGTCGCCCAGCCGTCCCACCACCGGCGTGGCGACCGCGCTGGCGAGCAGGGTTGCGGTGATCGCCCAGGTGGTGTCGGACGCCGGGGCTCCCAGGAGCTTGGGCAGCTCGGGAACCAGCGGGATCACCAGGGTCTGCATCAACGACACCACGATCCCGGCGAAGGCGAGCACCACCACGAAGGTGCTCGACCGCGGGGGATCGGCCGCGTGGGCGCGGCGGGCGGGGATGTTGGCCATGCGAGGTCTCCGTAAGGGGGTTGGGGGAGGCAAACGACGAGGCATTAGTAAATCAGTCGCTTGACTTAAGACTAACAGCGTGGTTTTACTGGGCACAACGCAGGTCAGGCTCGAAGGAGGCCCTCGTGAGCAGGCGTGACGTTCCGGTACGGTGGTGCCGATGACCGGCAAGACCATACGCGCCGAGCGTGCCGAAGTGACCCGCGAGCGCATTCTCGCGGCGGCGGAGCGGCTGTTCGCCGAGCACGGGGTGCTCGCCGTGTCCAACCGTCAGGTGAGCGAGGCCGCCGGGCAGGGCAACAACGCCGCCGTCGGCTACCACTTCGGCACCAAGACCCACCTCGTACGCGCGATCGCCCGCAAACACGCCGAGCCGATCGAGCGGATCCGCGAGTCGATGGTGGCCGAGCTCGCCGACTCCGCCGACGTGCGCGACTGGGTCGCCTGCATGGTGCGCCCGGTCACCGAGCACCTGTCGGACCTCGGCTCCCCCACCTGGTACGCCCGTTTCGTCGCCCAGGTGGTGACCGACCCCGCGCTCCGCGCGATCATGGCCGACGAGACCCGCTCCTCCTCCTCGCTGCGGCGGACCGTCGAGGGGTTCAACCGGTGCCTGCCCGAGCTGCCCGCCGAGGTGCGCGCCGAGCGCGGCGACATGGCCCGCCAGCTGATCGTGCTCACGTGCGCCGACCGCGAGCGCGCGCTCGCCGAAGGCGCCCCCACACCCCGAGCCACCTGGCACGACGCCGCGACCGGGCTGATCGACGCGCTCGTCGGAATGTGGCTGGCGCCCGTCACGCGCGAGCCGTGACGAACGACCCTGCGACTTGATTTGGGCGGAAGTTCCGGTTCGGTTCATGGTCCGGTCGGCTTCGCTCATGAGGATCAAGGCTGCAAGGTTCCCCAATGAGGAGAAGTCGATGCGCCCCCTCACCTCGCTGGCGTCCGCAGCGCTGACGATCGGCCTGTTCGGTGCCCTGGTCCCACCGGCGACCGCGCAAGACCTGCCCGCCGTCGAGCCGCGGGTCGAGACCCCGCCCCTGTTCGACGACGAGGCCGGCGGCAACGCCAACGGCGATGACCCGGCGATCTGGGTCCACCCCACCTCTCCGGCGGAGAGCCTGATCGCGACCACCGCCAAGGAGGGCGGCCTGTACCTCTACGACCTGGACGGCAGGCAACTCCAGCACCTGCCCGCACCGGCCGCGCCGGGTCAGGACGACGAGCCCGGCCGGCTGAACAACGTGGACGTCGTCTACGGGCACGCGTCCAAGGCGGGCCGGTCGGACGTCTTCGTCGCCTCCGACCGTGGCTCCGACAAGCTGCGCATCTACCGGATCAATCCGGCGAAGGCGGGCCAGAACCGGCAGCCGCTCACCGACATCACCGACCCCGCCGCGCCGTTCATCTTCAACGCGACCCAGGCGGAGGTGAACGACGCCGAGACCGTGTACGGCCTCGCCACGTGGAAGCGGGGCTCGGGCACCTACGTCCTGGTCAGCCGCCGGCACACCACGCGGCTCGCGCTGCTGAAGCTCACCGACGCCCCCGGCGGCAAGATCGGCTACACGACGCTCCGGACCATCGACCTCCCGTCGAGTTTCACCCTCCCGAACGGCCAGAGCTGGAGCCCATGCGACGAGCCGGGCGTGGGCCCGCAGATCGAAGGCATGGTGGTCGATGCCCAGACCGGCACGCTCTACGCGGCCCAGGAGGACGTCGGCATCTGGCGCATCTCCGGTGATCTCACTGGCTCACCTGAGCTGGTCGACCGGGTCCGCGAGTACGGCGTACCGGCCACCTACGACCCCGCCACCGAGGAGTGTGCCGCCGGAGCCGACCCCGGATACGGCGGCGACAACCTGACGGCGGACGCCGAGGGCCTGACCATCTATTACGGCAAGGACGGCAAGGGCTACCTGATCGCCTCCAGCCAGGGCAGCGACACCTTCGCCGTCTATGACCGCAGAGGTGAGAACGCCTACCTCGGCTCCTTCCGCGTCGGCGACGCCGGCGGCATCGACGGGGTGCAGGGCAGCGACGGGACGATGGTGATCAACGTGCCGCTCGGCCGCCGGTTCCCCAAGGGCCTGTTCGTCACCCACGACGGCGCCAACACCCCCGAGGCGACGGATCCGGAGGGCGAGGTGCGCGAGAACACCAACTTCAAGTATGTGAAGTGGGACGACATCGCTCGCCGCCTCGGGCTGGACGTCGACGTCACCGGCTGGAACCCGCGCGGCTGAGCGGCCCGCCGCAGGCTGTGACACGAAGGGGTCGCCGGATCATTCCGGCGACCCCTTCCGCCTTTCCCGGATCAGGTCCGGAACGGCCCGGTCACGCAGTAGGTGATGCCGCCGGACGACGACCCCGAGGTGCCGCGCTGGGAGGAGAAGTACAGCCGGTTGCCGGCGGGGTTGAAGGCCGGCCCGGTGATCTCCGACGAGCTCTGGCCGTTGATCCGCAGGAACGGGGAGATCTTGTCGTCGGGCGTGATCAGGCAGATCTCCATGTTTCCGCCGTCCTCGGCCACGTACAGGTCGCCGAAGGTGGAGCCGGTGACGTTGTCGACGCCGGTCAGCGGCGCGGTGCCGGGGCTGACCAGGCTGTCGTCGTAGGCGAGCTCGTAGGTGTTGGAGGTCAGGTTGACCTGCCAGACCCGGTTGTCGCCCTTTGTGGTGAACCAGACCGTGTCGTCGGCGTAGTGGCAGCCCTCGCCGCCGTTGAACGACTTGGAGCCGGACACCTGGCTGCGCGTCGCGGTCGGCGAGCCGTCCGGGTCCGGGACGTTCGCCCAGGTGAACGAGCCCGACGTGGCGGATCCGGCCACCAGCACCTGGAGGGTGCCGGCGGACAGGTCGCCCCACGTGGTGGGGACGAACCGGTAGAAACGCCCGTTGGTCTCGTCCTCGGTGAGGTAGATCACCTGCCGTACGGGGTCGGCGGCGGCGGCCTCGTGCTTGAAGCGGCCCATCGCGGGACGCTGCACGGCGGTGCCGCCGAACGGGTAGGTCTCGTAGACGAAGCCCAGGCTGACCTCCTCGCACGACAGCCACGTGTTCCAGGGCGTCTTCCCACCCGCGCAGTTCTGCCGGGTGCCGGACAGGATGCGGTTCGCCGAGACGACGGCGCCGCTGGAGTCGAACCGGACGGCCGAGGCGCCGCCGCCGGGGTTGATCTCGGAGTTGGAGACGTAGATCCAGCCGCTGCCGTCGGCGAAGCACGCGCCTCCGTCAGGGGCGTTGTGCCAGGTGTAGGACGTGCCAGGGACGGACTGACCGGAGCGGGCGATCACTTGGCTGGTGAAGCCGGCCGGCAGTTGGATGCCGTTGGCGTCGGCGGCCTGCAGCGAGCCGTAGGGGCCGGGGGCGTTCTGCGCCGGCGCGGCCAGCGCGGCGCCCTGCCAGAGACTGCCGGAGAAGGCGACCGTGCTCGCGCCGAGCACGGTGGCACGCAGGAAATTGCGGCGTTCCATCGACGAAACCTCCTTGAAGGGGGTGCGGCCTCGCCGACAGTATGTCGATCAGACCGACATTCGCCCGTCAGAGAAGTTAACGGCAATAGTGCGGTACATCACATTCCCGTGCCGGGCGTGACGTCGATGCCGTCGATGGGCTGAACTGGGTGGGACAGCCGCACGACAGGGGAAGGCCGATGACCACCGGCCGGGTGGATATCGTCGAGCAGGGGCCGCGCGGGCCCCGCCGGGCAGGGATCGCGGTGCTGGTCGCCCTCGCGGCCGTGCCGCTCATCGGGATTCTCGCGAGCCGCCCCTCGCCCGAGCCTGTGCCGGAACCAACGCCGGTGCCGGAGCCGACGCCTGTGCCGGTGCGCGACGCGGTCAGCGTGAGATCCAACGCCGTCTATCCGGCGGCGGACGGCGCGGGCGCGACCAGGACGCTGCGGGTCACGTTCCCCGACGGGTCGCGGGCGAAGCTGACCTACCCGGCCGGCCTGAGCCTGGACTCGCTGGGGGTACGGCCGTACGCCGCCGGCAGGCTCACCGGCGACGGGACGGCGGAGGGGCCCCACTCCCCCACCGCCGACGAGCCGACGAAAGGGCCCCACTCCCCCACCGGCGACGGGAGCGCCGGGGAGTTCCGCGTCCTGACCGCCCCGCTGTACGGCGAGGCCGAGATCGCCGCCGGCCGCCCGATGATCCGCCGTCTCACCGGCGGCGTCACGCTGTGGCCCGGGCCGCTCGGAGTGGACGGCGCCGGCTCGGTCCTGCTCTTCGCGTTCGGCGACTGGCGGCTCGCGCTGCAGGACGAGCGGGCCGGGATGACCTTCGAACAGCGGCTGGCCTGGGCGGAGAACCTGCGCGGCACGCTCACCCCCGACGGCTTCCTCACCCTGTCGGCCGGCGGGCCGCTGCGGCTCTCCCGCCCCGGCGAGGTCCGCGACGGCGTGCTCGTCGGGCCGCAGCTGTGGCTCGGCGGGCTGAGCCGCCGGATGCTGGTGCTGGTCCCGGTCCCGGACTGCGGGCGGCTGGGCAGGGCGTCCGTCGCCCTCGACCCGCGCCACGCCATCTCGGGCAGCGCCTGCCGTAACGGCTTCTACCTGGCCGCGTCGGGTGACGAGAGCTTCGTGCGGAGCGCGCTCCGGGACGTCCGCGTCCGCGCCCTTTGAGCGCCCGGCCGCGTAACCGCTTTCGCGCCGCCTGAAATTTTCAGCGAGCATTCCCCGGCCCAGCAGGCCGGTTACGCGATGCTCACCACGTCATCGGCGGCGGGCCTTGACGGTGCCGAACCCCGTTCCTACGGTTTAACCGTTTTAACCGCCCCTGTTATCGCTAACAGCGAAGGGAACCCGGTCATGGCAGACATACGCACGTCCGTACCCACCGAGCTGAGCAGGCGCGCGGTCCTCCTCGGCGCCGGCGCGCTGGCGCTGGGCGCGGGCACGGCAGCGGGAACGCCGGAGGCTCAGGCGGCGACCTTCGTCAAGGGCGCCGACCTCAGCTGGATGCCGCAGATGGAGGCGCAGGGCCGGATCTGGCGCAACGGCGCCGGGGCCCAGCAGGACCTGTTCACGATCCTCAAGGCGTACGGCGTCACCGCGATCCGCCTGCGCACCTGGGTCAACCCCTCCAGCGACCCGGTGCACGGCCACTGCGCCGTCGAGGAGACCGCCGCGATGGCCGTACGCTGCAAGAACGCCGGGCTGTCGGTGCTCATCGACTATCACTTCGGCGACACCTGGAACTCGGTCGGGGTGCAGAACCCGCCCGCCGCCTGGGCCTCGATGAGCTACAGCCAGATGCTGGACGCGATGTACGACTACGTCTACCACACCATGAACGTGATCAAGTACAACAAGGTCACGCCCGCATGGGTGCAGATCGGCAACGAGACCAACTCGGGCATCTGCAAGCCGGTGGGGAGCCTCAGCCGCCCCGCCCAGATGACCGGCCTGCTCAACGCCGCGTACGACATGGTCAAGCAGGTCTTCCCGGCCACGCCCGTGCTGGTCCACCTGGCCCAGCCGCAGAACCTCGCCGGCGTCCAGAACTTCCTCAACGCCTACCGGGACAACGGCGGCCGGTGGGACATCACCGGGCTGTCCTCCTACGCCCAGGGCGGCAACGTGGCCCCGGTGCTGGACAACATGCACGCCATCCAGACCACGTACGGCAAACCGGTCATGCACGTCGAGTACGGCGGGCCGCTGAACAAGCCCACCCAGGTGCGCGACTCGCTCCGGGCCTTCGTCACCGGGCTGAAGAGCTTCGGCGGCCTCGGCACCTTCTACTGGGAGCCCGAGGTCTACTCGCCGTTCGCGACCTACGGCAGCGGGGCGTGGGATCCCGCCACCCTGCGGCCCACCGCCGCCATGGACGGATTCCTCAACGTCTGACCGTCAGGAGAGGACCATGGGACAAGCGATCGAACCGGCCGCCGGCGTACCGAGGAGAACGGTGCTGGCCGCCGCCGGCGCCCTCGCGCTCGGCGCCGCCGGCCTGACCCGGGCCGGCGAGGCAACCGCCGCGACCGCGAGCAGCCGGGTGGTCTACAACCTCAACCCGGACTGGCGCTTCATCAAGCAGGACGTGGCGAACGCGCAGGCGCCCTCGTTCGACGACTCGGCGTGGGCGGCCGTGAGCGTCCCGCACACCTTCAACGACGTGGACTCCTTCGACGGCTACATCACCAGCTCCGGGGAGTCCGCCGTCGCGATGCAGCCGGTCTGGTACCGCAAGCGGTTCACCCTCCCGGCCGCCCCCGCCGGACAGAAGGTGCTGCTGGAGTTCGAGGGCGTCCGGCAGGCGGCCACCGTCTATGTCAACGGCACCCAGGTGGGCCTGTACGAGTACGGCGTCACGCCGTTCGGCTTCGACATCACCGACCAGGTGCGCTTCGGCGCCGAGAACGTGATCGCGGTCAAGGCCGACAACACCAAGTGGCGGCCCGAGCAGGCCACCGGCACGGCGTTCCAGTGGGACACCCGCGACTTCAACCCCACCTACGGCGGGCTGACCCGCAACGTGCGCATGTACGTGCTGCCCAGGACGTACTTCACGCTGCCGCTCTACACCAACCTGCGGACCGTCGGCACGTACGTCTACCCGAGCGTCGTCAACGTCTCCGGCGCGACGGCGACGATCAACGTCGAGGCCCAGGTCCGCAACGAGCAGAGCACCGCCCGCACCGTCACCGTCTCCGCCGACGTCGTCCAGGCGGACGGGCAGGTCCGCGCCACCATCACCGGGTCGCCGGTCACGCTGGCCGCCGGGCAGACGCAGATCGTCAAGCTGTCGCAGCGGATCAGCGGGCTGCGCTTCTGGGAGCCCGGCCGGCCGTACCTCTACACCGTGGAGGTGGTCCTGTCGGAGGGCGGTACGGTGCTGGACGCGTACCCGATCGTCACCGGGTTCCGCAAGGCGGAGTTCAAGGGCGGGACGAGCGGCGGCGGCGTCTACCTCAACGACAACCACGTCTTCCTCACCGGCTACGCCGTGCGCGCCACCAACGAGTGGGCCGCCGTCGGCGCGGCCGTGCCGGAGTGGATGACGCACTTCGACGGCGAGATGATCCGCGACAGCAACGCCAACCTGATCCGCTGGATGCACGTCGCCACCTCGCCCGCGAACATCCGCATGACCGACCGGTACGGCATCGTGTCCGTCCAGCCCGCGGGCGACAAGGAGTCCGACGCCACCGGGCGGCAGTGGGACCAGCGGGTCGAGCTCATGCGCGACGTGCTCATCTACTTCCGCAACAGCCCCAGCATCCTGTTCTGGGAGGCCGGCAACAACTGGATCACCGCCGCGCACATGCGCCAGATGACCGACCTGCGCAAGACCTGGGACCCGAACGGCGGCCGGGCGATGGGCTGCCGCGCCATCTCCGACGACTCCGCGTACGGCGGGACCGCGGCGGTGGACGCCGCCGAATACGTCGGCACCATGCTCAACCGCCACTATTCGGCCTACGCCCGCGACCGCAAGCCCATCATCGAGTGCGAGTACACGCGGGACGAGGCGCCGCGGCGGGTCTGGGACGACTACTCTCCCCCGGACTTCGGCTATGTGACAGGCCCGGACGTCACGTACCACCTGACCTCGGAGGACTTCGCCGGCCCGCACGCCGCCGCGACCCGCTACGAGTTCTGGGGGCAGCGGATCCAGGGCCCCGGCGAGCGCCGCTACTCCGGCGCCGCCGCCCTCATCTGGGCCGACTCCAACCAGCACGGCCGCCAGTACAACTGGGAGTGCGCCCGGCTGTCCGGCCGGGTCGACGCGGTCCGCATCCCCAAGGAGTCGCTGCACTCCTTCCGCGTCATGCAGAGCCCCACCCCTGACCTCCACATCATCGGGCACTGGACCTACCCGGCCGGCACCGCCAAGACCGCGTACGTCATGGCCTCCTCCCACGTCCGCCGCGTGCTGCTGCTCGTCAACGGCGCCCAGGTGGGCGACGACACCGCCGCGACCCAGGACTTCCTGTACTCCTTCGCCGGCGTCCGCTGGCAGTCCGGCACGATCACCGCCGTCGGCTACGACGCCGCAGGTCAGGAGGTCGTCCGCACCTCCAAGACCACCACCGGGGCCGCCACCGCGCTCCGGCTGACCCCGCGCACCGCGCCCGGCGGACTCCGCGCGGACGGCAGCGACATCGCCTTCTTCGACGTCGAGGCCGTGGACGCGCAGGGCCGCCGGATGCCCACCCACCAGGCCCGCGTCGACTTCACCCTCACCGGCCCTGCCGCCTTCCTGGGCGGCTTCAACCCGGGCAAGCCGGGCAGCGTCCACAAGCCCTACCTGGACACCGAGGCGGGCGTGAACCGCGTCTTCGTCCGGGCCGCCCGCACGCCCGGGACCATCACCTTGCGCGCCACCGCCACCGGCCTGACCGCCGCCACGGCGAGCGTCACGTCCGCCGCGTTCGCCGTGACCGCCGGCCTGACCACCCAGATGCCCGCCACGTACTGACCGGCTCGGGCGCGTGCCCGCGCGCGGCTCGGTCAGGTGCCGGTGAGGTAGTTCTTGATGCCTTCCGCGAGCGCGCCGGCGATGCGCTTGCGGAAGGCGACGTCGGTCATCTTGGCCGCGTCGCCCGGGTTGCGCATGTTGCCGCACTCGATGAACACGACCGGCCGCGTCGACAGGTTGAGCCCGCCCAGGTCGGTGCGGGACCGCAGGCCGTCCTCGCCCCGGTAGTTCGCGTACGGCATGCCCGTGCCGGCCTCGTACGCGTCGCGGATCGCCAGCCCGAGCTTGCGGGACGGCTCGATGACCTCGTCGTTGCGCCCGGAGATCAGCCCGGGGGTGACCACGTGGAACCCGTGCCCGCTCGCCCTGCCGCTGTCACCGTGGATGGACACCACCGCGTCCGCCCTGGCCTCGTTCGCGATGGCCGCCCGCTCGGTGACGCAGGGGCCGACGCCGTCGTCGTTGGTCCGGGTCAGCACGACCCTGGCGCCCATCTCCTCCAGGCGCGGCCTGAGATGCTGGGTGACGCTCCAGGCGAAGGCGTTCTCCTGATAGCCGTCGGGGGTCTCGAAACCGACGGCGTTGCAGGCTTTGCTCTTGGTGATGATGTCGACCTGGCGGTTGATCTCGTTGGGATGCGTGGCGTTCCCGCCGTTGTGCCCGGGATCGAGCACCACGACCTTGCCCGCCAGCGGTCCCCTTTTCGTGGGGGACGGCACGGTCAGGCCCGGCTGGCCCTGGCCAGGCGCGGCGCCGCCGCACCCACCGGACAGCGCGGCCAGCATGGTGAGTGCCACGAGTCCAGGTCGATGAACGCGCATGAACAGACCGTATCGGGCGATGACCCGCCAAGACCGGAAATCGCGCCGCGGGTTCAGGGCGGTTCAGGCGTTCGCGGGACGAGCAGCCCCCGGTTGAACGCCTCGGTGACAGCGGCGGCGCGGTCGTTCACTCCGAGTTTGGCGTAGATGTTCAGCAGGTGGGACTTGACGGTGGCCTCGGTGAGGAACAGCCGGGCCGCCGCCTCCCGGTTCGTGGCGCCGGCCGCCACCAGTTGAAGCACCTCGACCTCGCGCGGGCTGAGCGGGCCCGGGGCGGGCCGGCGTACCCGGCTCATCAGCAGGGCCGCCACAGACGGCGCGAGCACCGCCTCGCCCCGGGCCGCCGCCCGGACCGCGCGGAGCAGCTCGTCGCGGGGCGCGTCCTTGAGGAGGTATCCGGTGGCGCCGGCCTCGATCGCGGGCAGCACGTGGCTGTCGGTGTCGTACGTGGTCAGCACCAGCACGCGGGCCCCGATCCCCAGCTCGGCGAGCTCCCTGATCGCGCTCACCCCGTCCATGCCCGGCATCCGCAGGTCCATGAGGATCACGTCCGGGCGCAGGGTCTGGGCCAGCCGGACCGCCTCGGCCCCGTCGGCGGCCTCCCCGAGCACCTCGAACTCCGGGTCGCGGGCGAACATGCTGCTCAGCCCGTCCCTGACCACCGGATGATCGTCCACGATCAGCAGCCCGATCGGGCCGGCGGGGCGGCTCACGCGCCCGCCTCCGCCCGCTCGGCGGGGACGCGGGCCGAGATGCCCGTGCCGGCGCCCGGCTCCGACTCGACCTGCAGCGTGCCGGACAGGCTCTCCATCCGCTCCCGCATCGCGATCAGGCCGAACCCGCCGCGATCGGCCCGCGAATCGATCGCGGCGGCGTCGCTCGCATCGGGGCCGAGCGCGTCGGGGCCGAGCGGGTCGGGGCCGAGCGGGTCGGGGCCGAGCGGGTCATTGAGCCGGGCCGGGTCGAAGCCGCCGCCGTCGTCGCGGACGTCGAGGGCGGCCTCGTTCTCCAGGTACGACAGCGTCACCCCCACCCTGGTCGCCCGCGCGTGCTTGGCCACGTTGGCCAGGGCTTCCTGCGCGATCCTGAGCAACGCGGCCTCCGCCTCCGGCCGGATCGGCCGGGCCGTACCGGTCGTCGTGACCTGGACCGGAATGTCGTGCAGCGCCGACCAGCGCTCGGCGACGCCCGCCAGCGCCTCGCTCAGCATGGCCGAGCTCAGCGGCTCGGGGCGCAGCGCGTGCACCGAGCGCCGCGCCTCCGACAGGCTCTCCCTGGCCAGCTTGGTCGCGGCGGCGACGTGCCGGCGCCAGGCCGCCGGATCGTCGCCGGCGTGCTCGGCCGCGCGCAGCTGGCTGACGATGCCGGTCAGCCCCTGTGCCAGGGTGTCGTGGATCTCCCGCGCCATGCGCTGCCGCTCGTCCCGCACGCCGGCGTCGCGCGCCTGGGCCAGCAGCCGCTCGTGCAGGGCGGCGTTCTCCGCCAGCGACGCCGCCAGCCTGCGGTTCGCCTCGCGGGCCTCGTGGAGCGCGCGCTCCCGCTCCTCGTTCTGGCGGGCGGCGCGCCGGGCGAACCAGGCGAAGGCGCACATGGGGACGACGTTCGCGACCACGACGGCGCCGTAGGTGAGCAGGCCGGCGACCGTGGACTTGTCCACGCCGTACGCCTGGGCCGTGCCCGCGACCACCCCCACCGCGCCCACGCCGACCGCCTCCCACGGCCAGGGCAGCACCCGGAAGGCGTAGACGTACCCCACGGGGGTGAAGAAGCCGAACCACGGGTCCCTGATCACCAGGATCGCCGTGAGCAGGATCAGCACGGTGAAGAACACGGCCATCACCGGCGGCCGCCCGCGCCAGGCGGGACGGAGGGTGAAGACGCCCAGCATCCACGCCGCCACCAGCGCGCACAGGACCAGGTCGACGACCAGGGACGCGCCCGCCGAGCCCTTTTCTGCCACGGTGACACCGGCCAGGAGCGCCAGCAGCGCGTACGGCCCGACGATCAGCGACACGGGCCACCGGGCCACCGGCTCACTCATCCGTGTCCTCCTCCCCGGTGCTCGCCCCCAGCGGACAATCTAGTCTCCGCCCCGGCTCATCCCGATGCCGGTTCGACGGCCAGGGCGTGCCGGAAGACGTTGCGCGGATCCCACCGGGCCTTCACCCGCTGCAGGCGCGGGTAGTTGTCCTTGTAGTAGAGCGTGTGCGCGGGGACGCCCGAGGTGTTCCACGCGGGATCGGCCAGGTCGGCGTCCGGGTAGTTGATGTAGGAGCCGTCGTCGACCTCGCCGGGCACGGGCACGCCGCCGGTGCCGGCGTACACGTCGCGGTAGAGCTCGCGGACCCAGGCGAGGTTGGCCGCGTCATGTTTCTCCTCCTCCCAGATCGTCTGGTAGACCGCCTTCATGACCACGTCCCGCTGGGCGATCGCGGTGGCCCCGGGCGCCACCGCGCGGACCTGGCCGCCGTAGCCGACCAGCAGCATGCCGGCGCCCGGCCCGCCGGTCCCGTTGTTCAGGTTGCGGTAGACGGCCGCGAGCTGGGTCTCGGTGAACGAGCGGCGCAGGTAGCCGGCCTTGATCTTGTACCGCCGGGTGAGCACGTCGCCCGGCTCGCCGCTGCCCGGCCAGGTCATCCGGTGCAGCCACGGCATCGTCCGCCGCTGGTCGTACGCCGGGGTGAGATCGACGCCGTCCGTCACCGCCGACACGAAGCCGGTCACCAGGCCGTCGGCGCCGGGGAGGTCCGCGTCGATCTGCGCGACCAGCATGACGGTCCCGCCGGCGCGGTGCGACGGCTGGAGGAGGCCGTACAGCCCGGCGTACGGGGAGCCGGGCGCGCTGTTGCGCTCGTGCCAGGTGCCGAAGTTACGCATCAGCCCGGTGAGCGCCTGCTCGGTCATGTGCTCCCAGGACCAGATGACCACGTGCTGCACCATCCGCCGGGGCGCGGGGGGCAGCAGCCGGGACGGGTCGGTCCCGGCGGCCCCGGGCGAGCGCAGCCAGTACCGGGTGACCACGCCGAAGTTGCCGCCGCCACCGCCGGTGTGCGCCCACCACAGGTCACGGTTCGGGTCGTCCGGCTCCCGGGTGGCGACCACCGCGCGGGCGGTGCCGTCGCGGTCGACCACCACGACCTCCACGGCGTACAGGTGATCCACCACCGAGCCGTAGCGCCGGGACAGCGCCCCGTACCCGCCGCCCGCGAAGTGCCCGCCGGCGCCCACCTCCGGGCAGCTGCCCCCGGGGATCGTCACGCCCCAGCCGGTGAGCAGCGTCCGGTACACGTGACCGAGCGTGGCTCCGGGCTGCACCGCGAACGCCCGCCGGCCGGTGTCATAGCCGACCGCGTCCATCGGCGACAGGTCCAGCAGCACCCGCACCGCCGGGTCTGCGGTGAAGCCCTCGAAGCAGTGCCCGCCGCTGCGCACCGCGACCCGGCGGCCGGACCGCACCGCCTCCCGCACCGCGCGCACCACCTGGCCGGTCGACCCGACCACGCGGATCTCGTCCGGGCTGCCGGCGAAGCGGAAGTTGTTGCCCCGCAACAGGTTGTCGTAGCGCGAGTCGCCCGGACGCACCGTCACCGGGCCGAACACCGCCGAGTCCGATTCCGAGTCCGCCGCCGCCGCCGCGACGCCGCCATCCCACGTGCCGGCCGCCACCGTAGCCGCCACCGTAGCCGCCGCTGTGGCCGCCACAGTGGCCGCCGCTGTAGCCGCCACAGTGGCCCCCGCTCCGGCGAGCAGCCCGCGACGGCTCACCGCCGCGCGCTCGCTCCCGTCGCCCACTTCTGGCATGTGTCCCGCTCCCTTCCGGTCGAAGGCCGTCAGCGTCTCAATCCGGCAGTGAGCAGCACATCCGCCTATGTCATGAATCGGCGGCTGAGCTCTTCGCCCCTCCGGACGGCTGATCCACCCCACCGATCGGCTGACCGGCGACCCGCCCGGAGCGCCGGCGGATGGCCCATTCGGCCACGGCGAGGTTGATGCCCCATGCCAGGCCGTGGAGCAGTGCCCTGGCGACGGTGTGGGCATCGCCGCCCGTGGCCGCGTACCAGACGGCGAAGAGCACCGCCTGTGTGCCCGCGCCCATGCCGAGCGCGTAGGCGCGGATCATCCAGGCGCGGTGCCGGGCGACGTCGCGCCGCAGGATCGCGGCGAGGCCGAGGGCGAGGGAGCCGGCCATGGCCGAGCCGGCCGCCAGGCGGAAGACGGTCAGGAGTCCGGTGTCGCCGGCGGGAAGGTCGGAGAACAGGGTCATCCACAGGCCGGTCAGCGCCGCGAGCAGGCCGCACGGCACCAGCAGCCGCCCGGCCGCCCGATGCCAGGCGGGCCTGCGGCGGCGGAAGCCGGGCGCGAACTGGAAGGCGCCCAGGACGCTGTAGACGGTGACGCCGGCGATGTGCAGCATCACGGGCACGGGGGCGGCGAGCACGCGGGCGCCGTCCGGGATGATGGCGACGCCGCCGGTCAGCTCGGCCACGCGGGCGGCGCCCGCGAGGACGGGGACGGCGCTGAGGACGAGCAGTCCGGCCGGGATGAGCCGGGCGGCCTTCGTGTGGGTCATGGCTCGATGGTGGCAACGCGGGCGGGGCCGGTTCATCGGCGTAAGGGCTCGTGCTCGTTCCGCCTTTCGGCCGCCGTCGGGGTAGTACTTTCGGCCGTCGGGGCCGCGACCCGGCGACCGTGAACCTCGTCGGCGTCTCGTCCGACTGTGCAGGGTGACGGGAGGACGAGATGACCGATGAGCTGCTGGTGGTCCGCGCCCAGTTGGGTGAGCGGGCGGCACTGGCCGAGCTGGTGGAGCGCTGGCGGGTGCCGGTGTGGACGTACGTACGGCGCATGCTGGACGCCGAGCGGGCCGACGACGTGAGCCAGGAGGTGTGGCTGGCCGTGATCCGGGGCCTGCCCAGGCTGCGGGAGCCGGCCCGGTTCGCGCCCTGGCTGTTCACGATCGCCCGCCGGTCGGTGACCGACCGCCTGCGCAGCCAGTACGCCCGGGAGGAGCTCACGGCCCGCGACGTGGCCGCCGAGGATCCGGTGTCGGGCACGGTGGCGAGCATGGTGGAGGCCATCGTGGACCGCGCGGAGCTGGTGAGCGCCCTGTCGGCGCTGCCGGTGCTGGAGCGGGAGATCCTCGTCCTGTTCTACCTGGAGGACCTGTCGGTGGAGGACTGCGCGCAGATCTGCCGGATCCCCGCCGGCACGGTCAAGTCCAGGCTCAACCGTGCCCGTCGCCTGCTGCGTGCCCACCTCGAGGAGAAGGGAACCCGGCCATGACCGAGGACGAACCACGCCTGTCGGCACGAGAGATGATCGAGCGGCTCGAACCCGCGCTGTCGCCCAAGAGACGGATCCGGGCGCTGGTGGCGCTGCTGGCCGGGCTGGCCGGGGCGCTGTTCGCGGGCACGCTGTGGTGGAGCGAGCCCGCGCCGCTGCCGGGGCGCACCCAGGTGGCCTTCGCGATGCTCATCCTGTTCTGCCTGGCCTGGGCGGGCTACGGCGGCTGGCTGGTGACCCGGCGGGTGCCGCTGTTCGCCGCCGACCGGGTGATCGCCGCCTGGCTCGGCCTGGCCGCCTCGCTCGCCACCACCGGCGTGCTGGCCGTCGTCGCCGTCCAGCGCGGCACCGGGCTGGGCCTGACGCTGGCGGTCGGAGGGGTGTTCGTCGCGGGGGCGCTGGCGCTGGCCGTCCGCGCCCACGCCCACCAGGCCGCGCTGCTGCGCCGCCTGCGCGAACTGACCGACCCGCCCGGCCCGCCCTCCCCCTGAGCACCGGACCGGGGCCGATCAGCCCTCCCCGCCGTCGCCTTGGGCACCGGGACGGGGCCGAACAGCCCTCCCCTTGAGCGCCGGGCCGGGGTGCCGGCCGCCTGGTCAGCGCCCCGGCCCGGGCGGGTGAAAGTTTCACGCGCCCGACCTGCGGCGGTGGCAGGCGTGCTTGACACCCCCCATGTGAACGGTAACTCTGACCAGTCAAGTGGGTTCAGCGGTGAGCCGGCCCGTGGCTGGAGTGGTACGTCAGCGCCGTCTCCTAGGAGGTCACGTCATGTGGAAACGAGCTCTCGTCACCCTCCTGCTCGGCGCCGCGACGGTGCTGCCCGAGCCCGTGCCCCTGGCCACGCCGACCACTCCCCCGTCGTCCTACCCCAACCCGGGGCGGGTGACGGGCGACACCGGCGCGCACGACCCGAGCGTGGTCAAGCGGCCCGACGGGTCGTACCTGCTGGTGCACACCGGTGACAACATCACGATCAAGACCTCGGCCGACCGGACCGCCTGGCGCAACGCCGGCGTGGTCTTCCCCGGCGGCGCGCCGTGGACCACGTCGTACACCGGCGGCGGCGCCAGCCTGTGGGCGCCCGACATCTCCTACCGCAACGGGCGCTACTACCTCTACTACTCGGCTTCGACGTTCGGCTCGCGCAATTCGGCGATCTTCCTGGCCACCAGCGCCACGGGCGCGTCAGGCTCCTGGACGAACCAGGGCCTGATCATCTCCACCACGTCGTCGAGCAACTACAACGCCATCGACCCCAACCTCGTCGTGGACGCCCAGGGCCGCTGGTGGCTGTCCTTCGGCTCGTTCTGGACCGGGATCAAGCTCATCCAGCTCGACCCCGCCACCGGCAGGCGCCTGGGCACCTCGATCACCGGCCTGGCCCAGCGCACGGGCGGCACGACCGCGATCGAGGCGCCGTTCATCTTCAGGCACGGCTCGTACTACTACCTGTGGGTGTCGTTCGACGCCTGCTGCCAGGGGGCGAGCAGCACCTACCGGATCATGGTCGGCCGTTCCACCAGCGTCACCGGCCCGTACGTGGACCGCAACGGCGTCGCCATGACCTCGGGCGGCGGCACCCAGGTCCTGGCCGGGCACGGGAGCGTCCACGGGCCGGGCCACCAGGCGGTGGTCCCCGACAGCGACGCCGAGGTGCTCTACTACCACTACTACGCGGACAACGGCGCGCCCCTGCTGGGCATCAACCTCCTCGGGTACGACAGCGCGGGCTGGCCCTTCGTCTACTGACCGGCCCTACTGACTGGCACGGAGCACGGCGACGCCCGACGGCGGCAGCGTGACCGCCTCGACGTCCTCACCCGAGAGGGCGTCGGTCCACTCGCCGCCGAGGGCGACGTCGTGCTTCTCGCCGGTGTGGTTCAGCAGGATCAGGAAGCGGCGGCCGGCTCCGGCGCGCACGCTCGCCTGGACCCCGGGAGGCAGCCCGTCGACGGCGGGGGTGACCCCCGCTTCGGCGAGCGCTCGCGCGAGGACCGCCCGCATGGCCGGCTCGTCGAGGCGGGTCGAGACGTAGCGGGCGCTTCCCTCGCCGAACGCGTGCCTGGTCACAGCAGGGCGGCCGGCCCCGTCGGGGCCGTCGAAGACGAGCTCGGCCTCGGCCCCGGTGAGCCGCAGGTCCTCGCGCCACAGGTCGGCCGTCCCTTCGAGGTGCGCGAGCGGCCCGCAGCCCCGTACGGCGAACGTCTCGTGCTCGGCCGCCGGCCAGAACTCCTCGACCCGCACCCCGAGGACGTCACGCAGCGGCGCGGGATAGCCGCCCAGGTGGACCCGGTCGTGCTCGTCCACGATGCCGCTGAAGAACGAGACGACCAGCGCGCCGCCGCCGGACACGTACGCCGAGACCCGCCGCGCGTCCTCGCCCGCCAGCAGGTACAGGTTGGGCACGACGACGAGCCGGTAGCCGGTCAGGTCGGCCGACGGCGGCACCACGTCCACGCCCGCGCCGAGCTCGAACAGGGGCCCGTAGTGGTCGAGCAGGCGGTCCTGCTGGCGCACCCCGTCGGAGGGGTGGGAGTCGAGTTCGAGCGCCCACCAGCTGTTCCAGTCGAGCAGGATCGCCACCTGGTTGCGCACCCGCGTACCGGCCAGGTCGGGCACCGAGGCCAGCTCCCTGCCGAGCGCCACGATCTCGCGGTAGACCCTGCTGTCGGCCCCCGCGTGCGGCACCATGCCGGAGTGGAACTTCTCCGCGCCGCCCCGTGACTGCCGCCACTGGAAGTAGAGGATCGCGTCGGCGCCGTGCGCGACCGCCTGCCAGCTCCACAGCCGCATCTGGCCGGGCTGCTTGATCGCGTTTCTGGCCCGCCAGTTCACCGCGCTCGGCGCCTGCTCCATGAGGATCCACGGGTCCCCGCCGGCGGCGCCGCGCATCGTGTCGTACACCAGGCCGGGGGCCAGGTGCGGCCGCTCGTCGTGGGGGTCGGGGTAGGAGTCGACCGACACGACGTCCACGCCCGGCGTCCAGTCGAAGACGTCGACGGCCTTCAGCCCGGCCAGGAAGTTCGTGGTGATCGGCACGTCGGGCGTGACCCGCCGCAGGATGGCGGCCTCCAGGTCGTAGCAGGCGCGCAGCGCCTCGTTGCCGAAGCGCAGGTAGTCGAGCTGCTGGGCCGGGTTGGGGTACGTCGGGGCCACGCGGGGCGGCCGGACGTGGTCGAAGGAGGCGTAGCGCTGCGACCAGAAGTCCGTCGACCAGGCGTCGTTCAGCGCCTCGACGTCGTCGCCGTAGCGCTCCCGCAGCCAGCGGCGGAAGTCGTCCGCCGACGCCTCGCAGTAGCAGGCGGGGATGTGGCAGCCGTACTCGTTGCCGACGTGCCACAGGCCGAGGGCCGGGTGGCCGCGATAGTGCTCGGCCAGCCGCTCCGCCAGCAGCGCGGCGCGTTCCCGGTAGACCGGGCTGGAGGGGCAGAAGTGCTGGCGCCCGCCGGGGCCGAGCACGGTCCCGTCCGCGGTGACCGGCAGGATCTCGGGGTGCTCGTGGACCAGCCAGGGCGGCGGCGAGGCCGTCATGGTGGCGAGGTCGGCGGTGATCCCGTGCGCGTGCAGGTCATCCAGGACCTGGTCGAAGAGGGAGAAGTCGTACGCTCCGCGCGCCGGCTCCACGCGGGCCCAGCCGAACACCCCGACGGTGACGAGGTTCACCCGGGCCTCGGCCATGAGGCGCAGGTCCTCCGCCCTGGTCTCGGCCGGCCACTGCTCGGGGTTGTAGTCGCCGCCGAAGGCCAGGCCGCCGAGCCGGCGCCGGAGCCGGTCGGCAGGGGACGGGGCGCCGGCGGTCCCGGAGACCGGCCTGACATCGCGAGGTACGGCGTTCATCGTCGGTGCGGCGGACTCGCCGGGCGAGGTCCGCCGCTCCTCCTTTCTGTCTGGTTACGAACGGGGCGGCGCGCCGGTGCTCTGCCTGACGACGAGCTCAGGGGCGACGAACGCGGTGGAGGACGGGGCCGACCCGGTCTCGATCTGGCCGATCATGAGCGACACGATCTTCTCGGCCACCACGTCGAAGTCCTGGCGGACGGTGGTGAGCGGCGGGGAGAGGTAGGCCGACTCGTCGAGGTCGTCGAAGCCGGCGATGCTGACGTCCTCGGGGACGCGGCGGCCCGCCTCGATCATGGCGCGCATCACGCCGAGGGCCATCTGGTCGTTGGCGGCGAAGACGGCCGTCACGCCGGGCCGCCGGGCCAGCTCCAGCCCGGCCCGGTAGCCGCTGGCCGCGCTCCAGTCGCCGAACAGCAGCTGGGGAGTCGCGGCCCCCGCCTCCTTGAGCGCCGCATGCCAGGACTCGGCCCGGCGCCGCGCGGCGTAGGAGTCCTCCGGCCCGGCGACGTGCCAGACGGTCTCGTGGCCGAGGTCGAGCAGGTGGCGGGTGATGAGCCGGGCGCCGAGCGCCTGGTCGGTGTCGACCATGGGGTGGCGGTGGCTGACGTCGCCGTCGGCCATCACGACCGGGACGCCGGGTGGCAGGCGCAGCGACGGGGTGTCGAGGATCTGCGCCTCGATGAGCACGATGCCGTCCACCGCCTGCAGCGTGAGCTGGTCGAACGCCTCGTGCACGGCCTGCTCGGTCTGCGACTCGACGGCGATCATGTTCACGGTGTAGCCGGCGCGCTGCGCCGCCCTGGTGACGGCGTCGACGGTGCGGGCGTTGCCGAAGCTGGACAGGCCGAAGCTGATCAGGCCCAGGGTGCGGAACTGGCCGGTGACCAGGGCGCGCGCGGCGGTGTTGGGCCGGTATCCGAGGACCCGCATGGCCGACAGCACGCGCTGGCGGGTCTCCTCCTCGACGTTGCTGCGGTTGTTGACCACCCGGGAGACCGTCTGGCTGGAGACTCCGGCCATCGCGGCGACGTCGGCCATGGACGGCCGCCTGCGCGAGCGCCGTCCCACCGGCGATTCCTGGGTCGTCCCGTCCAACTGCCACCTCTGATCGTCCGATGTTCTCGCCCTGATGTTTACGTAAACACGCCCCTGCCGTCAATGGCCGGGTGAACTCGTCACGAAAGTGGGCCAAATCGCCGGATGCGTTAACTGACGGTTACCTATTGACATGATCTGGCGGCGCCTTCAGACTACGGGACACCTTCATCATGTTTACGCAAACACACGATCATCGCCGCTACCGCAGCGCGTAGGTCCCCGGTGGCGCAGGTAGCGGCGCGGCCCATCGGCCGCGGACGGCCCCGACAAGGAGAGCTCAGTGCCAGTATTCGTGGCAGCGCGAACATCGCAGAGGAGCGCGACATGACCGCGCGGGCCGCCCGGCCCGGGCGGCCGCTCCTTCGCCTGCGGTTCGCCGGCTACGCCTTCTTCCTGCCGTTCTTCGTGTTCTTCCTGGTCGCGGTGGTCGCGCCGCTGATGTACGCGATCTACCTCAGCTTCTTCCAGGACCGCCTCATCGGCGGCACGGTCTTCTCCGGGCTGGCCAACTACACCCGCGCCCTGGGCGACGCGCTGTTCGGGGCGGGCCTGCTCCGCGTGGCGCTCTTCCTGGTCGTGCAGGTGCCCATCATGCTGCTCATCGCGCTGGCGTGCGCGCTCGCCATCGACAGCGGCCGACTGCGCTGGCCGTCGCTCTTCCGCATCGCCATCTTCATGCCGTACGCGGTGCCGGCCGTGGTGGCGGCCCTCATGTGGGGCTACATGTACGGCGACCAGTTCGGCCTGGTGGGCCAGCTCGGCGACGCGCTCGGGGTCGCGGCCCCGGACCTGCTGTCGCGCTCCTGGATGCTGACCTCCATCGGCAACATGGTGACCTGGGAGTACGTCGGCTACAACATGATCATCCTGTACGCCGCGCTGCGGGCCATCCCGGAGGAGCTCTACGAGGCCGCCGAGATGGACGGCGCGGGCGCCTTCCGCATCGCCTGGAGCATCAAGCTGCCCGCCCTGCGCCCCGCGCTGCTCGTGGCGACGATCTTCTCGATCATCGGCAGCTTCCAGCTCTTCAACGAGCCGAACATCCTCCAGAAGCTCGCGCCCGCGGTGATCTCGACCGGCTACACCCCCAACATGTACGCCTACAACCTCGCCTTCAACGGCCAGCAGATCAACTACTCGGCCGCCGTCGCCGTGGTCCTCGGCCTCGTCACCGTCGTGATCGCGTACGCCGTGCAACTCCTCACGGCGAGAAGGGAGCAGACCCTGTGACCGCGGTCGCCACGCGCCGGTCCGGCGCGCACCGATCCGCCCCCGCGAGGCGGCGCAGGAAGAGCGCCACCCTCACCGTGCTCATGCTGGTGATGTTCGGGTACGCGGTGCTCCCGCTGTTCTGGCTGCTGGCCAACGCCAGCAAGAGCGGCGCCGACCTGTTCTCGACCTTCGGGCTGTGGTTCGGCGGGGACTTCCACCTGTTCGCCAACATCGGCGACACCCTGAGCTACCAGAACGGCATCTTCCTGCGCTGGTTCGGCAACACCGTGCTCTACGCCGTGGTGGGCGCGGGCGGCGCCGCCCTGCTGGCCACCCTCGGCGGGTACGCCCTGGCGAAGTACGACTTCCCGGGCCGCAAGCTGCTGTTCGCGATGGTGCTCGGCGCCATCTCCATCCCTGGCACGGCCCTGGCGGTGCCGACGTACCTGCTCTTCAGCCAGGTCGGGATCGTCGACACCCCGTGGGCGGTGCTCATCCCGGCGCTGTGCAGCCCGTTCGGCCTCTACCTGATGCGGGTCTACGCGGCCGACGCCGTGCCCGACTCGATCCTGGAGTCGGCCCGCATCGACGGGGCGGGCGAGTTCAGGATCTTCCGCACCATCGCCCTGCGGCTGCTGGCCCCCGGGTTCGTCACGGTCCTGCTCTTCGCGCTGGTCGCGACGTGGAACAACTATTTCCTGCCGCTGATCGTGCTCAACACGCCGGACTGGTTCCCGCTGACCGTCGGGCTCAACCAGTGGAACGCCCAGGCCAACAGCGGCACCTCGGGCGCCGGAGACGCCAGCTACCAGCTCATCCTGACCGGCAGCCTGCTGTCCATCGTGCCGTTGATCGTCGCCTTCCTGGTGCTCCAGCGGTACTGGCAGTCGGGTCTGGCCACCGGAAGCGTCAAGCAGTAACCCCGTGAGTGAGGAAACATCATGAGAAGACATGCGATGACCGCCGGTGTCGCCGCGGCCCTGTCACTGGCACTGGCCGCGTGCGGCGGCGGCTCCGGAGGGGGCTCCACCGCGCCGGCCGCCGCACCGAGCGCGTCGGCGGCCGTCCAGGACGCGCTGAGCAAGCCGGCCGAGCTGACGTTCTGGACGTGGGTCACGGGGATCGAGAAGACCGTCGCCCGCTTCCAGGCGAAATATCCGAACATCAAGGTCAACGTGGTCAACGCGGGGCAATCCGCCGACCAGTACACCAAGTTGCAGACCGCGATCAAGGCCGGCTCCGGCGCGCCCGACGTGGCGCAGGTCGAGTATTTCGCGCTCCCCCAGCTCGCGCTGGCCAAGCAGGTCGTCAACCTGGCCGACTACGGCGCCGCCGACCTGAAGGACAAGTTCGCCCCCGCGGCGTGGGGCCAGGTGGCGATCAACGGCGGCGTGTACGGCATCCCGCAGGACACCGGCCCGATGGCGATGTTCTACCGCAAGGACATCTTCGACAAGCTGAAGATCAAGCCCCCGGCCACGTGGGCGGAGTTCGTGGACGCGGCCAAGAAGATCAAGGCCGACAACCCGGACAACTTCATTGCCACCATCGACCCCGGTGACGCCGGCGGCGTGGACAGCATGATCTGGCAGGCGGGCGGCACGCCGTTCAAGACCTCGGGCGAGAGCTCGGTCAGCGTCAATCTCACCTCCGACCCCGGCGTCAAGCAGTGGGTCGGCACCTGGAACACCTTGCTCGGCGAGAAGCTGGTCGACCCGCAGCCCGGCTGGACGGACGAGTGGTGGAAGGGCATGGGCTCCGGCAAGTACGCGGCCTGGCTGACCGGCGCCTGGGCCCCGAACGGCATCATCAACTCCATCCCCAAGACCAAGGGCAAGTGGGCGGTCGCCCCGATGCCCCAGTTCGACGCGGCCAAGCCGATGAACTCCGAGAACGGCGGCTCGTCGGTGGCGGTCATCCCGCAGAGCAAGAACATCCCGGCCGCCGTCGCCTTCGCGGAGTGGCTCAACTCCGACCCGGAGGCCGTCAAGTCGCTGAACTCCGAGGCCGGGCTGTTCCCCGCCACGAAGGCGCTGCTCGACGACCCGGCCTTCCGTGACGCGCCGCAGGACTTCTTCGGCGGGCAGAAGATCAACCAGGTCCTGGGCGACGCCTCGGCCGCCGTCCGCCCCGAGTGGCAGTACCTGCCGTTCCAGGTGTACGCCAACAGCATCTTCAAGGACACGGTGGGCCAGGCCATCGACGGCGGCGGCGATCTGGCCGGCGCGCTGAAGACCTGGCAGGACCGCATCACCTCCTTCGGCACCGAGCAGGGCTTCACGCTCAGCGCCGGCTGACCCGGCGGATCGGGCGGCCCGGCGCGATGCCGCGGGCCGCCCGATTCCTTATGATCGAAGCCGTGCTGTCCGGTCTGGTACGCGAGATCCGCGAGGTCGCGGCGAGCGACGAGCCGCTGCCTGATCTGCCGTACACCGCCTTCCGCGAATTCGGGCGCACGGGCGACCGGCTGGGCTACGAGCGGCGCTACTTCGGCCGCCGCGCCAGGCTCGCGGCCCTGGCCCTGCTGGATCCGGGGGACGCCCTCGACGACGTGGTGTGGGCGACCTGCGACGAGTACACGTGGGTGCTGCCCGCGCACCGGTCGATGCCCGTCGACCTGTTCGCCTGCGAGACCGCGCACACGCTGGCCGAGCTCGCCGGACGGGTGGACCCGGTGGTCGGCGAGCGGGCCCGCGCCGAGGTCGTACGGCGGGTCCTCGACCGGTTCCTGGACCCGCGTCCCATGGAGTGGGAGGGGTTCGGCAACAACTGGGAGGCGGTGTGCGGGGGCGCCGCCGGGATGGCGGCGCTGGCGGTGCTGGACGACCCCGAGCCGGTGCTGGAGCGGTGCCGGGCCGCGATGCGGCGTTTCCTGGACGGGTACGGCGACGACGGCGGCTGCGTCGAAGGCGTCGCGTACTGGGTCTACGGGTTCGGCTACTTCGTCTACTTCGCCGAGGCGCTGCGCGAGCGCACCGGGGAAGACCTGCTCGACGATCCCAAGGTGGCCGCGATGGCCGCGTTCCCGCACCGGGTGCGGTTCGCCGACGGCGGGCACGTGCCGTTCTCGGACACGACGGACGACCCGTCACTCCCGGCCGGGCTGCTGACCAGGCTGGCCGAGCGCTTCGGCACGCCGGGGCCGGACGGCGTGCCCTCGTTCCACGCCGACCACTGCTACCGGTGGGGCCACCTGTCCAGAACGCTCTCCTGGAGCCGCCCGCTGCCGTCGCGTCCCGTGCCGGCCGTCAGCTATCTGCCCGACCTGGCCTGGGTGGTGGACCGGGGCGAGCACGGCTACGGCTTCGCGGCCAAGGGCGGGCACAACGACGAGCCGCACAACCACGACGACCTGGGCCACTTCGTCCTCAGGGCCGGCGGTCGCAACGTGCTGGACGACCTGGGGGCCGGGGAGTACACGCGGGACTACTTCGGCGACCGGCGTCACACCTTCCTGCACCCCTCGGCGCAGGGCCACTCGCTGCCGGTCGTCGGCGGCGTCCCCCAGCGCGGCGGGCGCGCCGAGGTGCTGGAGTACGCCGAGACGCCCGACGGCCTGACCTTCGCGCTCGACCTCACCTCCGCCTACCCGGGGCCCGTGGTCCGCCGGTTCCGCTGGCACCGGGACGGCCGGCTCGACCTGCGTGACGAGTTCGCCGGCGACGTCCCGGTCGAGGAGGTGTTCATCAGCCGCATCCGCCCCGAGCCGCGCGGCGGCCTGGTGAGCTGGGACGGCCTGGTCACCCTCGACCATCCAGGATTCGCGGCCGCGGTCGAGACGCTGCACACCCGCGACCACCACGGCCGCCCGGACACCGTCTACCGCCTGCGGCTACGCGTCCCGCCCGGCCATCCGGCCGTCGACCTCCGCTTCACCTGCCGCTGACCCCACCCCGGCGAGGGTGAGCTCGGCCGCGTGGTGGCAGGCCGCCCGCCGCCGCTCGCCGTACGCCCGCAGCTCGGGCACGTCGGTGTGGCACAGCCCGGCGCGGACGTGCGCGCAGCGGGTGTGGAAGCGGCACCCGGGCGGCGGCGCGGCCGGGTCGGGCAGGTCGTCGGCGATCTCGAAGGCGTGCCGCGCCCGCCGCCGCGCCGGGTCGGGCACCGGCACGGCGTGCAGCAGCGCCTCGGTGTACGGGTGGCGCGGCCGCCGGTAGAGATCGGCCGTGCCGGCGTCCTCCACGACCTTGCCCAGGTACATGACGGTGACCCGGTCGCTGATGTGCTCGACCACGGACAGGTCGTGCGAGATGAACAGGTACGTCAGCCCGAGCTCCTCCTGCAGGTCGGTGAGCAGGTTGAGGATCTGGGCGCGCACGGACACGTCCAGCGCGGAGACCGGCTCGTCGGCCACCACCAGCCGGGGTCCGGTGATCAGCGCCCGCGCGATGTTGATGCGCTGCCGCTGGCCGCCGGAGAACGCGTGCGGGTAGCGCCGCATGTACTCGGGGCGGAGCCCGACGCGGGTCAGCATGTCCGCCACCCGGTCGGTCAGCTCGCCGCCGGAGGCGATGCCGTGGGTCTTGAGGGGTTCGCCGACGATCTGCTTGAGCGTCATCCGGGGGTTGAGGGAGGAGAACGGGTCCTGGAAGATCACCCGGATCTGCCGCCGGAACTCCTTCAGCCGGGCTCCGGTCACCGTGGCGAGGTCGACCTCGTCCCCCGAGGCGGTCCGGTAGAGGATGCGCCCCGCGGTCGGGTCGGCCAGCCGGGCCACGCACCGGCCGAGGGTGGTCTTCCCGCACCCCGACTCCCCCACCAGGCCCAGCGTCCGGCCGGGCGGGATCGTCAGGTCGACCCCGTCCACGGCGCGCACGATCCCCGTCGGCCTGCGGAACAGGCCGCCGCCGATCGGGTAGTGCTTGGCCAGCCCCTCGATCCTGAGCAGGGGGCCGACCGGCTCCGCGGCGGCGGCCCGCTCGGCGACCCGGAGCGCCGGGGCCGGGGGCTCGGCCGGGACCTCGTCGAGGTGGCAGGAGGCCACGTGCGCCGCGCCGTACCTCCTGAGCGGGGGCGGCGCGGTGTCGCAGAGGCCGTCGATCGCGTGGTCGCAGCGGGTGTGGAACGGGCACCCGTCCGGCACCTGACGCAGTGACGGCACCATGCCGCGGATCGCGGTCAGCCGCCGGCGGGCCCCGCTCCCCCGCAGCTCCGGGATGGAGCGGAGCAGCGCTCGGGTGTACGGGTGGCGGGGGTCGGAGAAGATCTCCTCCACGGTGCCGTGCTCGACGATCTTGCCGAGGTACATGACGGCAACCTCGTCGGCGATCTCCGCGACCACGCCGAGGTCGTGGGTGATGAACAGGATCGCCATGTCGTTCTGCGCGCGCAGGTCCATCATCAGGTCGAGGATGCGCGCCTGCGTGGTGACGTCGAGCGCGGTCGTCGGCTCGTCGGCGATCAGCAGCGCCGGGTCGCAGCACAGCGCGATCGCGATCATCACGCGCTGGCACATGCCGCCCGACAGCTGGAACGGGTAGGCGTCGAAGCGCTGCTCCGCGTTGGGGATGCCGACCTTGCCCAGCAGCGCGACGCCTTCCTGCCGGGCCTCCTGCCTGGTCAGGTCGCGATGCAGCCGCAGCGCCTGGGAGAGCTGGGCGCCCACGGTGTACATGGGCGACAGGGACGCCATCGGCTCCTGGAAGATCATGCCGATCTCGCCGCCGCGCACCCGCCGGAGCTCCTCCCCTGCCGGGTCGAGCCCGGCCAGGTCGGTCGCGCCCTTCCAGCGGATCGAGCCCTCGACGATCCGGCCCGGCCGGTCGACGAGCTGCAGGATCGAGCGCGCGGTGACGGACTTGCCGCATCCCGACTCGCCGACCAGGCAGACGGTCCTGCCCGCAGGGACCGACAGGTCCACCCCGTCCACGGCCCTGAGCACGCCTTCCGAGGTGAAGAAGTGGGTGCGCAGCCCCTCGATCGTGAGCAGCGGTCCTTCCACGGGGCCCTCCGGAGAGATCAGTGCTTGTACGGGTCGGCCGCGTCGCGCAGGCCGTCGCCGAAGAAGTTCATGGCCAGCACGGTCACCACGACCGCGAGGCCGGGGATGAGCATCCAGGGCGCGGTGGACACCGCCCTGATGTTCTGCGCCTCCTGCAGCAACACGCCCCAGCTGATCATCGGAGTCTGCAGGCCGAGCCCGATGAACGACAGCGCGGTCTCGGCCAGGATCACCGACGGGATCGACAGCGACAGGTTGGCGATGATGTGGCTGGTGAACGACGGCAGCATGTGCCGGAACATGATCCGGAAGCGCCCGGCGCCGTCGGCGGTCGCGGCCATGACGTACTCCTCGCCGCGCACCGCGAAGAACTTGCCCCGCACCTCCCTGGCCATGCCGGTCCAGCCGACCAGCGAGATGACGACGGTGAGCGCGAAGTAGCGTTCGAGCTGGCTCCACGAGGCCGGCACGGCCGCGAACAGCGCCATCCACAGCGGGATCGTCGGGATCGACATGATGATCTCGATGACGCGCTGGATCACCGTGTCCGTGCGGCCGCCCACGTACCCGGACACGCCGCCGAGCACGATGCCCAGCACCAGCGAGAGCAGCACGCCGACCAGCCCGATCGACATGGACACCGTGGTGCCCCTGATGATCCTGGACAGCAGGTCACGGCCCACGGAGTCGGTGCCCAGCAGGTACATGTGCCCCCCGTCCGAAGGGCCGATCAGGTGCCGGTCCCAGGGGATGAACCCGAGCAGCTCGTACGGCTCGCCCTTGACGAAGAACCCGACCGGCACCTTCTTGCCCTCGTCGACCTCGAACGACAGCGCCAGCGTCTCCGGGTCCTGCTTGAAGGTGTACGGGTGGACGTACAGCCCGGTGCCGGTGTCGAAGTGCAGCCCCTGCGGCGGGGCGTAGGTGTAGTCGGCGTTGGTCCGCTGGCCGGAGCCGGGGGCGAGGAACGGCGCGAAGACCGCCACCAGGTAGATGGCGACGGTGACGAAGCCGCAGACCAGCGCGACCCGGTGACGCTTGAAGCCCCACCAGACGAGCTTCCACTGCGACGCGACGGCGAGGGTCTCGTCCTTCATGATCGGGCCCTCCTAGTACCTGAGCCGGACGCGCGGGTCCAGCCAGCCGAGCGCGACGTCGGAGACCAGCGTGCCGACCACCACCAGCACCGCGCTGATCAGCAGGATCGCCCCGGCCAGGTACATGTCCTGGGCCAGCAGCGCGCGCAGCATCAGCGGCCCGGTGGTCTGCAGGTTCAGCACCTTGGAGGTGATCGCGTCCGCGGCGATCAGTCCGGGCAGGACCCAGCCGATGGTGGAGAAGAACGGGTTCATCGCCACCCGCACCGGATACATGATCGTCATCTTCCGCTCGGGCATGCCGCGCGCCCTGGCCGCGACCACGTACGGCTTGCGCAGCTCGTCCAGCAGGTTGGCGCGCAGCACGCGGATGTTGCCCGCGGTGCCGGCCGTGCCCCAGATGACGATCGGGATCCACAGATGGGCCACCAGGTCGCCCACCTTGGCCAGGCTCCACGGGGCGTCGCGGTACTCCGGCGACAGGATCCCGCCCGCGTTCAGGCCGAAGAACTTGAGCCCGGCCCACATCAGCACGAGCGCGATCAGGAAGTTGGGCACGGCGAGCCCGAGATAGCCGAGGAAGGTGAAGGTGTAGTCGCCCGCCGAGTACTGCCGGATCGCGGAGTAGACGCCGATGGGGAACGACATCGCCCAGATGAAGACGAGCGTGACCAGCGACAGCGTGATCGTCAGCGGCAGCCGTTCGGCGAGCAGCGCGGTGACCGGCCGGGCGTAGTCGAAGGACTCGCCGAAGTCCCCGTGGAACAGGATGTTGGAGATCCACTGCCAGTACTGCACGATGACCGGCTGGTCCAGGCCGTAGCGCTCGGTCAGCCGGGCCACCTCGCCCGTGGGCACGGCGTCGCCCAGGGCGGCCCGCTGCGCGGTCAGCGTGGTCAGGTAGTCGCCCGGCGGGAGCTGGATGACCACGAACGTGACGACGGAGATCGCGACCAGCGTCGGGATGAGGACGAGGACGCGCCTGCCGAGGTAGCGCAGCATCGGCTCAGGCCCCGAAGTACCAGGTCGGCACGTTGACGAGCCCGGGCGAGAGGAACTGGAACGCGTCGGGGTAGCTCGCCGGCACGTTCTTCAGCCTGTTGCTGACGATCGCGTAGCCGTCGGTGGGCAGGACGATCCCGATGGCGTAGAACTGCTCCTTGGCGATCGCGAGGATCTGCCGGAACAGCTCCTTGCGCTTGGCCTGGTCGGGCTCGGTCCGCATCTGCCAGTAGAGCTCCATCTGGCGCAGCGTCTGCGCGGGCGGCTTCTCCCCGTCCTCGTTCTCGCCGCGGGTCTGGAAGTACATGCCCCAGCGGGTGGCGTAGTTGGACTCCTCCCCGTTGGGGAACCACCAGCGCGGCTCGTCGATCTCGATGCGCAGGCCGCCGTCCCCGGCCCAGACGTTCGCGTCGTGGTCGTTGGCCTTGGCCGCCTTGCGGTCGTAGAACAGGGTGCGCTCGATCGGGTTCACCTTCATCTCGACGCCGACCGCCGCCCAGTTCTGGCGGACCATCTCGGCCGCGTTGGCCCACTCGGGGAACAGCGTGATCAGGTCGAGGGAGAAGCGCAGCCGTTCGCCGCCCGGCAGCAGGCGGAAGCCCTCGCCGTCCTTCCGGGTCAGCCCCGCCTGGTCGAGGTGCTGGTTGGCCAGGTTCACGTCGTACTGCGTGTACTGCTTGGCCATCTGCTCGTCGAAGAACTCCGAGTTGCGGTGCGGCGCCGCCTGCCAGGGCTCGCCCTGGCGCTGGTAGGCGGTGTTGATGATGTTCTGCCGGTCGATGGCGTGGGACAGGCCGACGCGGAAGTCCTTGTTCCTGAAGACCTCGCGCAGCTCCTTGTTCTTGTGGCACAGGTTCAAGGAGATGATCATCCGGTTCATCGTGGTCGGCTCGACCTTGATGAAGTGGTAGCCGCCCTTCTGCCGTCCCTCGGCCAGCACCGGCTTGTTCACGTCGGAGTTGATGTGCCGGGCGTGGAAGTCGAGCTTGCCGTCCACACCCTGGAGCAGCATCACCTCGGCCTCCTGGATGATCGCGAACTCCAGCTTGTCGATGTAGGGCAGCTGCGCGCCGCCGGAGTCGACCTTCCAGTAGTACGGGTTGCGCTCGGCCACCGCCCGGTCGCCGGTGTTGAGCGGGTCGGTCACCACCCACGCGTGCAGGGTCGGGCGTTCAGGGTTGTTCCACCACTTGATCCGGTCCTCCCAGTAGGCCGCGAACTCGCCGAACCCCTTCTTCTCCATGTCCTTCTCGACGTCCTTGTTGTACGTCGGGTGGAAGTCCTTGAGGTAGTGCTTGGGGTAGAAGCCGAAGTTGGCCCCCGTCCAGGTGGCGCTGCGGCAGCCGTCGAGGAAGTCGCCCTTGGGCTTGGCGAAGGTGAGCTTCACCGTGTGGTCGTCGACCTTCTCCACCTTGGCGCGCTCGCCGTCCACGTGCAGCAGCGCCGGCACTCCCGTGGTGGTGACCTTCTCGTTGTAGTAGACGTCCTCGATCGCGAACAGCACGTCGTCCGCGGTGAACGGCTCGCCGTCCGACCAGCGCATGCCCTTGCGCATGTGGAGGGTGTACTCGGTGCCGCCGGCTCCGGCGGAGACCTCCTTGAAAGTGCCGGGCAGCGTCGCCTTGCCGGCCGGGTCCATGCGCAGCATCGGCTCGTAGGCGATCAGGCGCTCCAGCCACGGGTCGTCGCCCTCGCCGAGGCAGGCTCCGCGGTACGTGCCGCCGTAGCCGCCCAGGCCCTCGGGCCCGTCCACGACCAGGCGGTCGGCCACCTCGGGCAGCCGTTCGGCGAGCGCGGGCAGCTTGCCCGCCTTGACCTGCTCGGCGAGCGTCGGGGCCTCCAGCGGGCGGTTGGCCGGCGGCGCGCTCTTCGACGCCTGCGATCCGCCCTGTGATCCGGGGGTGGTGCACGCCGACAGCGAGGTGGTGACGAGGAGAGCGCCGCCGCCGAGCCTGATCAGGTCGCGGCGGCTGAGGCTGGAGAGATCGGGTCGATGGGCCATGTCGAGACTCCAAGAGCGGCTGGGGGCGAATGGCTTGGTAACCGGTTACTCGACAAGTTGCGCTGAACGCTAAGAGCCGGTTACCCGGTCGTCAAGACCCATCCACGAATCCCCGAATCCGGAAATGTCGGGCCTTCCTGCGGGTTCACCACCGGGGTCGGCGGAGTTGTTAGCATCTCGTTACCTCCGGCCGGGGCGGGTCTTGACGGCGGTTGTGAAGCGTGCGTATGTTCGCGCCGAGCTGACTAGTAACCGATTACCAGGAGGCACTCGTGCGCGCTGACCGCCCTCGCGAGCACTGGGTGAAGGTGGCGGACGGGCTGCTCGACGCCGTGGCGCCGCATGCCTCTCCCGGCTTCGCGCAGTACCGGCTGCCGGGCCGGACGAGCTGGTCGGGGCCGGCCTCCGACGGGCTCGAAGGGTTCGCGCGCACGTTCCTGCTCGCCGCGTTCCGCCTCGCGGGCGACCCGGCCGACGCGCCCGCGGGCCTGCTGGAGCGCTACGCCGACGGGCTCGCGCACGGCACGGACCCCGGCCACGAGTACGCCTGGCCGGCCGTCACCGACCTGAGCCAGCCGATCGTGGAGGCCGCCTCGATCGCGATCGCGCTGCACGAGACCCGGCCGCTGCTGTTCGACCGGCTCGACCCGGGCGTCCGGGAGCGGGTGGTGTCCTGGCTGGGCGGGATCGTGGGCAAGCGCGCCTGGCCGTGCAACTGGGTGCTGTTCAAGGTGATCGTCGAGCAGTTCCTGGCCGGGGCCGGCGGGCCGTACGACCAGGGCGAGATCGACGGGCACCTCGCGGAGGTCGAGCGCTGGTACGCCGGCGACGGCTGGTACACCGACGGCGCCGGGCAGAACTACGACTACTACTGCGGCTGGGCCATCCACCTCTACACGCTCTGGTGGGCCAGGATGTCGGGCGCCGACGCCACGGTCCACAAGGAGCGGCTGCGCACGTTCCTGGACGGCTACCGGCACTTCTTCGCCCCCGACGGCGCCCCGATGCACCAGGGCCGGTCGCTCACGTACCGCATGGCGAGCCTGGCCCCGCTCTGGCTCGGCGCGCTCTTCGACGCCTCCCCCGTCGAGCCGGGGACCACGCGCCTGATGGCGGGCCGCACGCTCGACCACTTCGCCGCCCACGGCGTGCCCGACGAGGGCGGGCTGCTCACCCTGGGGTGGCACCGGCCGTACCTGCCGGTGACCCAGGGCTACTCGGGGCCGGCGTCGCCGTACTGGGCGAGCAAGGGGTTTCTGGGACTGCTGCTCGGCCCGGACCACCCGGTCTGGACGGCCCCGGCCGCCGAGCCCGGCGACGGTGACCTCACCCTGGCCCTGCCCGCGCCCGGCTGGCTCCTGCACCGCACCGACGGGGTCACCCGCCTGGTCAACCACGGCAGCGACGGCAACGACCCCGACACCGCCAAGGACGACCCGCACTACGCCAAGCTCGGCTACTCCACGCACACCGCGCCCGAGACCGGCCCGGGCGGCCGGGCCGAGAACGTCGACAACCACCTCGCCGTGCTCCTCCCCGACGGGCGCTCCACCCGGCGCCGCCGCATCGAGCGCATCGGCGTCGCCCGCGACTTCGCCGCCTCCCGCTACACCGACGGCGAGGTCGTCGTGGAGACCGCCTCCGTGCTCGACGGGCCGTGGGAGGTACGCGTCCACCGCGTCACCGCCCCGGCGGGCAGCGTGGTCCGCGACGGCGGCCACGCGGTGGCCTCCTCCGAGCCCTGCGCGGTCACGCTGGCCGGACTCACCGCCTCCGCGCGAACCGCCCCGGACGAGCCCAGGGCGTCCGGGCGGGCGGGTCTGGTGAGCGAGATCGCCGGGCTGCACGGCTGGCGGACCGCCCAGGCGGCGCTGCGCCAGGACGAGAACGCGATCGGCCCGCACTCCACCACGCCGTACCTGGTCGGCGCCCATCCCGGCGGCGCCGCGGTCTACGTCTCGGCGGTGCGGCTGGGCCGCGGCTCCCCGGCGCGGATCCCGGAAATTCGCGTGGAGGGCGACCGGGTCTCGTGGAATGATGCCGCTGGATCGCGGGTCACGGTCGCGCTCGGCCGCGAGCCCGCCTACACCCGCAACGGATCCGTGGGGGCGCGCGTTGTCTGGACCGGCTAAACGCGTCACCATCCGCGACGTCGCCAAGCAGGCCGGGGTCTCGGTGGCGACCGTCTCGCGCACCCTGGCCGGTGACTACCCGGTGCAGCCGAGCACCAGGAACAAGGTGCTGCGCGCGGTACGCGAGCTGGACTACGTGCCGAACGCCCAGGCCAGGGCGCTGTCCGTGGCCTCGCCCGGAGCCGTGGCCATCGTCGTCAACTCGGTGTCGATGCCGTACTACGCCTACATCGCCCAGGGCGTGGAGGAGCAGGCCGCCGCCGAGGGGCGCCTGTCGCTCATCTGCACCACCGGCGGCGACACGGAGCGCGAGCTCAGCATCGTCCAGATGATGCGCGAGCAGCGCGCCGAGGCGGTCATCCTGGTGGGCAGCGTGATCCTGGACGACGACTACCGCGAGCGCATGACGCGCTACGCCCACGGGCTGGCCTCCTCGGGCTCGCGCCTGGTGCTGTGCGGCCGGCCGCCGCTCGGCGAGGGGGTCCCGGCGCTGACGGTGGAGCTCGACAACACGGGCGGAGCCCACGCCGTCACCGCCCACCTGCTGTCGGCCGGGCATCGGCGCATCCTCTATCTGGGGGCGCGCCCCGGCCACACCACGTCCGACAGCCGCGTGGCGGGTTACCGCGCGGCCCTCGCCGACCACGGGGTGGGCCACGACCCGGCGTTCGAGATACATTGCGAGTTCGGCCGGCCCAGCGGCTACGCGGCGATGAAGCGGCTGCTCGCCTCCGGGCGCCGCGACTTCACCGCGGTCTTCGCCGCCACCGACGTGATCGCCGCCGGGGCCGTACAGGCGATCCACGAGCACGGCCTGCGCATTCCCGAGGACATCTCCATCGTCGGCTACGACGACGTGCCCCCGGCCGAGGACATCGGGCTGACGACCGTCCACCTGCCGCACGCCGAGCTGGGCCGGGCCGCCGTACGCCTGGCCCTGTCCGGCAAGGACCCGCTGGCCGAGCCGCCGGTCACGCTCGGCACCCACATCGTGGTCAGGCGCTCGGTGCGGCGCCTGCGGAGCGTGCGGTGAGGGCCGCCTTCGCGATGCACGGCGGGCTGTTCAGCGAGATCTTCCCCGATGACGTGCGCGAACGGCTGGCCGGGCTGGTCGAGGCCCCCGACGCCGTGCTCACCCACCTCGGGGGGCCGCTCGCCGACGTGGACGTGCTGATCACCGGCTGGGGGTGCCCCCGCATCGACACGGCCGTGCTGGAGCGCGCGCCCAGGCTGCGGGCCATCGCGCACGCCGCCGGCAGCGTCAAGGAGCACGTCACCGCGGAGGTGTTCGAACGGGGCATCGTCGTGTCGTCGGCCGCCGCGGCGAACGCGGTGCCGGTGGCCGACTACACGATGTCGATGCTGGTCCTGGCCGCCAAGTCAGTGCCGCGCCGGATCCGCGGCTACGCGGCGGGCGGCTGGCCGGACGGCCCCCGGCCCGGCGGCGTGCCGGCTCCGGGCGAACGCGCCGGGCTCGGCGCCGCCACCGTCGGCGTCATCGGCGCCTCCCGCGTCGGCCGCCTGGTGATCGAACGGCTCCGGGCGTACGGCGTGACCCCGCTGCTCAGCGACCCTTACGTGGACGCCGGCCGGGCACGCGAGCTCGGCTGCGAACCGGTCGGACTCGACGACCTGTGCCGCCGCGCCGACCTGGTGACGGTCCACGCGCCCGCCCTGCCCGAGACGTACCGGCTGCTGGACGAGCGCCGCCTCGGCCTGCTGCCGGACGGCGCCACGCTGGTCAACACCGCCCGCGGCACGCTCGTCGACACCGAGGCGCTCACCGGCGAGTGCGTATCCGGCAGGCTGAACGCCATCCTCGACGTCACCGACCCCGAGCCGCTGCCGGCGGGCCATCCCCTGCTGTCCGCGCCCGGGGTCTGGGTGACCCCGCACGTCAGCGGCGCGCGCGGCGGGGAGCTGCGCGCGCTGGGAGAGTACGCGGTGGGCGAGGTCGAACGGTTCGTCACGGGGCGGCCGCTCCACGGGCAGGTCCGCCTCGCCGACCTGCCCCGCATCGCCTGACGACCCTGGCCGGGCCGGCCTGGGTCAGGCCGGTTTGCAGCGCACCGCCGTGACGTCGCCGCGCAGCGTGCACCGCCCGGCCGCGTACGGGACGAGCAGCGTGTCCCCGGCGCCGACCTGGACCGGCTCGCCGTGCTCGCACTCGACGGAGCCGTCACCGGCCGTGATCACGACGACGGAGTAAGCCGGCTCCAGCACGCTGACGGGATCGGGGCGCAGCCGCTCGGCCGCGAAGAACTCGTCGGCGAGCTCGGGGAAGAGCCGGTGGACCCCGGGCCGGGCGTCGGCCGCCGAGCCGCGGGCGCGGCTGAGCTCGCCGAGCTGTTCCGCGCCCCAGCCGCTCCTGTCGACGCAGGCGAGCGCCTGCTCGTAGCCGAGCCCCAGATGCCCGGCGGCCGGGCCGTCGATGTCGAAGCCCTTCCACTCCAGCAGCACGGAGAAGTCGGTCGGCTCCTGCACCTCGACCATGAGGACCCCGGCCCCGATGGCGTGCGGCACGCCCGCGGGGCAGACGATCGCGTCGCCGGCCCGCACCGGCACCCGGTTCGTGGCGCCGAGCATCTGGTCGATCCGCTGGTCCGCGACCCAGCCGGCCAGCTCGCCCGGCTCCACGTCCCTCGCGAAGCCGAGGTGCACCGCCGCCCCCGGCTCGGCCGAGACGATCACCCACGCCTCGGTCTTCCCGTACGGCGAGGCCAGGTGGGCGGCGGCGAACCGGCGGTCGGGGTGCACGTGCAGCGGCAGGCGTTCGCCCGCGTCGAGCAGCTTCACCAGGATCGCCGGGTCGGCACCGTGCTCCGCGACGTGCCGCTCCCCCAGCCACCACAGGGGATCGCCGGCGATGGCCTCGGCCAGTGACCGGCCGTCGGGCAGCGTGGTCAGCCCCGCGGGCGCCGCGCCGTGCCGGCTCGTGGTCGAGGCGATCCAATCTTCCGGAAAGTACGGGTCATCGGCGGGACGAATGCCACGGAACCTGCCGATGCGCCCCTCGCCCCGGTAGAACGAGCGGGGTGTGTTGGCGGGCAGGCGGTAGATAGTCATACTCCCCGAATCATGTCAGACCTGCTTGGAGCGGCCCCACTCGGGGGGAGGCTCCCAGTGTTCAACTCCGTCGAGGTGAGGCGGGTTCTCGAACGACATTGCGCCGCCGTACCGGGAGCCTGCCCTGGGTGACGGCGAGGACGGCTCCGACGAGGAGCACGGCCGCGCCCGCCGCCTGCACGGTGCCGAACGACTCGCCCAGGAACAGGGCGGAGCACGTGGTCCCGACGACGGGCACGAGGAACATCATGATCGACGCCGACGCCGGTCCCACGTCGCGGATGCCCCGGTAGTAGAGCAGGTTCGCCACCGCGGTCGGGCCGAGCGCGACGAAGGCCACGTTCAGCCACACGTAGGCGGGCACGTCGTGCCAGACCACCCCGGCGGCCGACGGCGCGCTGTAGATCCCCAGGAGCACCGACCCGCTCAGCGTCGCGTACGTCGTCGCCTTGAGCGGCTCGATGCCCGCGAGCACGCGGCGGCCGGACAGCGTGAACGCCGCCCAGCAGCCGGCGCTGAGCAGGAAGAGCAGGTCCCCGGCGAGGCGGCCCTGGCCCGCGCCCGCCTCCCCGCCCGAGCCCACGAAGAAGATCACGGCCCCGGCCGCGCCGGTCGCCAGCCCCGCGACCCGCGCCGCGGACGCCCGCTCCCGGCCGGTGACCAGCAGGAAGGTCGTGGTCAGCACGGGGCTCATGACCGGGACGATGGTGCTCCCGTCGATCGCCGGGGCCAGCGACAGCCCCCAGAAGAACAGCAGGTTGTAGACGAAGACGCCGAGCACGCCCGCCCCGGCCGCCCGTGCCCAGTCACGCGCCGACGTGCGCCGGCCGCCGCCCTGGCGGAAGAGCCGCAGGGCGACCAGCAGCGCCAGGGCTCCGCCGCCGAACCGCAGGGTCGCGACCACGGAGTGGGGCAGATGGTCGACGATCACCTTGGAGGCGCTGAAGCCGCTGCCCCACAGCAACATCGTCGTGACCAGCAGAAGGTAGGGCCGGGTACCGCTCGTTTCCGTGCTTGCCATGGGGCCACCTCCGCAACGGGCCGTTCCGCGCCGAAGGACGGGGAAGACGGGCGCGGCGGCAGCGATCAGCCTGCGCCCGGGGCGGTATGCCGGTCTTGTACGCTCGTGCGCGGCGGCGACCGGGGGGTGACGCGATGATCGGCGACGAGTGGGCCAGCTACTGGCGCGCGGACGGGATGCCGCTGGAGGCCATGTACGCGAGCTTCCTGCGCCACCGCTACCACCGGCACAGCCACGAGACCTACTCCTTCGGCGTCACCGAGCACGGCGCGCAGACCTTCACCTGCCGGGGCGCCGGGCACACCAGCGCGGCCGGGATGGTGATGGCGTTCAACCCCGACGAGGTGCACGACGGGCACGCGGCCCACGAGCTGGGCTTCACGTACCGGATCGTGCACATCGGCGAGGACCTGATCACCGACGTGCTCCAGGACCTGGCCGGGCGTCCGGTCGGGCGGCCCCTGTTCGCCGCGCCGGTCCTCGGCTCGCCCGTGCTCGCGGCGCGGCTGCGCCGGCTGCACGCCGCCCTCCAGCACGGGGCCGGCCCGCTCGAACGCGACGAGCTGCTCTCCTCCACCGTCGCCGCCCTCGTCCGCCTGGCCGCGCGCACGCCTCCCGGACCGCCCGCCGTCCTCCGCGCGCCCGCCGCCGCGCGGCTCGCCGCCAGGGCGCGCGAGCTGATCCACGACCGCCACGCCGAGCCGATCAGCGCCGACGACCTCGCGGCCTGGGCCGGCTCCAGCCGGTACGCCGTCTACCGGGCCTTCCGCACGGCCTACGGGCTGGCGCCCAGCGAGTATCAGCGCCAGTTGCGGCTGCGCGCCGCCCGCCGCCTGCTCGCCCAGGGCCATCCGGCGGCGCGGGCGGCCGTCGAGGCCGGGTTCACCGACCAGGCCCACCTCACCCGCTGGTTCACCCGCTCGTACGGCGTCACGCCCACCCAGTACCGGCTGGCCAGATCCGGCTGACGCCGTTCCCAGTCCGTCCCAAGTCTGCGACCATCGCGCCCCAAGTCGCCCTCCCTAACGTGGCCCGCGACAACACCGGAACGCGGGAGGGTTCGATGGAACACGTCTACAAGGTCCTGGCTTACCTGGTGGCGATCGAGGTGGCCGTGCAGGCGTCGATGGTGGTCTGGGCCGACGCCGGGCTCGGCCTGTGGGTCGAAGGGGGCGGCGTGGTCGACAAGGCGCTCATGGAGAGCGGCGAGACGCCGTTCGCCGAGGCCCTGGGGCTCATGATCCACGGCATGAACGGGATCTTCGTCATCCCGGTCCTCGCGCTGCTCCTGCTGATCAGCTCGTTCTGGGCGAGGCTCCCCGGGGCCGTGAAGGCGGCCGGGCTGGTGCTGCTGCTGGTCGTCCTGCAGATCGCCTTCGGGCTCGTCGGCCACAGCATCCCGCTGGTGGGCCTCGTGCACGGCCTCAACGCGCTGCTGCTGTTCACCGTGGCGCTCTACGCGGCGCGCCGGGGTGCGGCTGCGAGCCCGGCCGCCGTGCCGGGGGCGCAGCACGCGGCCCGCGGCTGACGGCGCGCCCGATGCGCCGCAGTCGCCCTGGTGGCCGTTTCCGCACCGCCGTCGCGTGCGCCGCGACGGCGGCCGTGCTCGGGCCGCTGATCTGGCTCTGGCAGGACAGCCTGCTGCCGGCCGCGTACTCCGTCATGGACATGGGGTACGCGGACTACGGCGGCGGGCCGCGCAGTCCCTCGGCCCACTCATCGGCCCACCCATCGACTCACCGGGGCGGGCGCGACGTGACGGAACTGGTCGCCGACGCAGACCGCCCGGCCGACGTCAACATGACCGTGGTCGCCCGCAAGGAGCGCTTCCGGCTGGCCTCCGGCCGCGCCTTCGACGGCTACACGCTCAACGGCCGCTCGCCCGGCCCCGTCATCGAGGCCGTCCAGGGCCAGCTGGTCCAGGTCCGGCTGGTCAACGAGTCGGTGCCGGGCGGCATCACGCTGCACTGGCACGGCGTCGACGTGCCCAACGCCGCGGACGGCGTCGCGGGCGTCACGCAGGACGCGGTCGGCATGGGCGAGGAGTTCACCTACCGGTTCGTCTCCGACCGCGCGGGCACCTTCTGGTACCACTCGCACCAGATGTCGCATGAGCAGGTCCGCGCCGGCCTGCTCGGAGCCCTGGTCGTCGCCCCGCGCGCAAGCCCGGGCCGGGCGGACGACGTCGTGGCCCTGGTGCACCTGTACGGCGGGGTCCGCACCGTCAACGGCCGCGAGGGCGACGTCCGCGTCGAGGCGCCGCCCGGCGCGCGGGCGCGGGTACGGGTGATCAACACCGAGTACGGCATCCTGCCGGCCTGGGTGGGCGGCGCGCCGTACCGGCTCGTGGCCGTCGACGGCACCGAGGTCAACGGGCCCGCGCCGGTGCGGGACCAGGCGGTCGCCGTGGCCGCCGGGGGACGCGCCGACCTCGAGGTCACCATGCCCGCGGACGGCTCCCCCGTCCGGGTCCACCTGGGCGGGCCCGCCGGCGTCGTGCTCGGCTCGACGTCGTACGACGCGCCCCCGGTGCCGCGCCCGGCGGCGACGCTCGACCCGCTCACGTACGGCACCCGGGCGCCGCTCGGGTTCGACCCCGCCGAGCCCGACCGGCGCTTCGAGTACGCCGTGGGCCGCCGCCCCGGCTTCCTGGACGGCGTCCCGGGGGTGTGGTGGACGGTCAACGGCCGCCTGTACCCCGACGTGCCCATGTTCCACGTGGCCGAGGGCGACGTGGTGCGGATGCGCATCTCCAACGACAGCGGAGAGGCGCATCCCATGCACCTGCACGGCCACCACGCGGTGGTGCTCACGCGCGACGGCGTGGCCGCCACCGGCAGCCCCTGGTGGGTGGACTCCCTCGAGGTCGGGATCGGCCAGACGTACGAGGTCGCGTTCGTCGCCGACAACCCCGGCGTCTGGATGGACCACTGCCACAACCTGCCCCACGCCTCCGAAGGGCTCACGGCCCATCTGATGTACGAGGGAGTCACCACCCGGTTCACCGTCGGCGGCCCGCCCGGCAACCGGCCCGAGTGAGCCCTATCGCGCCCGATAGGCGAGCACCAGCCCCACTCCGGCCAGCGCCGCCTTGTCCCCGTCCAGGACCAGCTCCCAGCCCTGGCCGCCGACGCTGAGCCCCGGCGTGCGCAGCGTCGTGCCCTGGTCGAGCGCGAGCCGCCGGTCGCCGTTGAGCAGGAAGCGGGCCGGGGCGCCGCCGTTGGCCGCCGCGTACGCGGCGTGCACGCCGGTGATCTGGCGCCCGCTCATGCCGGGGAACATCTCCGCCGTGAACGGCAGCACCAGCACGTCGTCCGGCCCCTCCATGAACCGCGCCCACTCCTGCGGGAACGCCGCGGCCACGTCGAAGTACCGGGCGGCCGCGTACGGCTTGAGCAGCCCCTTCACCGCGCCCGCGAACGCCTCCCCGCCCTGCTCGGCGACGTACTTGAGCACGACGGTCACGTCCGCGAACTCGGCCGCCGGCCGGCCCGACAGCTCCAGCCGCCAGCGCGAGACGGCGCCGGTGCCCTCGAACGGCAGGTACCGGTCGTCGTCGAAGCGCAGCTCGAACAGCCCGTTGTTGTCCTTGTACGGTTCGAGGTCCGACAGCGCGATCTGCTGGCTGGGCCGCCAGTCCGCGCGCAGCGTGTCCGGCGGCGCGCCCTTCGGGTCGAGCAGGTGCTTGACTGCCTTGGGGTCGGCCGCGAGCACGGTCTTGCTGTCGAGCTGGGTCAGCGTGGCGTTCAGCCCGACCGGCCCGTCCGCGCCCTCGAACGTCACCGACAGCGTCTTGACGCGCCGCCGGAAGTGGCCGGGGAAGTCGCGGTCGAACAGCGCCTCGGTCAGCGCGAACTCGCACCGCCCCGACTCCCGCAGGTCCAGCAGGGCCAGCGGGTCCAGCTCCCGCAGCGACACCCGCTTGATGATCTCCAGGCCGCGGGCGTCGCGGTCGAGGTAGGCCTGGCCCAGCCGCTCCAGGTCCAGGGAGAGGCCGTCGCCGGCCAGCAGGCCGTTGCGCCGGCTCTCCCAGTACGCCGGGCGGATGATCTCCTCGCCGGCGCCCTTCTCGAAGTGGTAGGCCCGCTGGGCGGACCTGGCCAGCTCGTAGGCCAGGTTGTAGCCCTGGTAGTACAGGGCTGACATCCGCCCCGACATCCAGCCGTACAGCTCGGCCCCGGTGAACTTCTCCTTCATGAACGTCGCGACGGCGTCGTGGTGCGTGATCTGCCGCGTGGCGACGTCGAGCTCGCGCCGCGCGTTGGCCAGCTGGATCTCGGCGGCGGCCACCTGGTGGTCGAGCTGCGCCTGGTCGCTGCGGGCGGTGGCGAGCTGGAGCTGCCAGTCCTGCGCCATGCGCTCCTGCTCGGCCTGCACGCCGAACAGCTCGCCCTTCAGGCTGAGCCCCTCGCCGATGATCGACGCCGTGTCGGCGCCCCGGTCGAGGGCCTCGCTGACCTGGATGCCGCCGGTCTCCGACCCGATGATGAACGGCCCGAGCTTGACCTGCGGGAACGCCATCGCGATCCCGGAGGCGATCTTGAGGCCGCCGGCCACGAAGTGCGCGGTCGCGCCCTGCCCCATCATGTCGATCTGGGCCTTCTGCAGCGCGGACAGCCCGTCGGCGATGAGTTTCTCGAAGTGGCGGGCCCGCTCGACGGCGCCGTCGCGGCCGGCCTCCAGCTCCCGCAGCTGCTCGGTGGCGACCGTGACCTCCGCCTCCTTGATGGCCCGGGTCATGCCGAGGATCTCGCCTTCCTGCCGGTTCTGCAGCAGCGCGAGCTCCTCGGTGTCGCGCCGCTCCAGCGCGCCGAGCAGGTCGCTGCCGAGCTGGCGCAGCTTGTCGACCAGCTCCTCGGCGCGCCTGAAGAGGAAGGAGAAGCGGTGGTTCGGCATGACGGCGGCCGGGGCGGCGGCGATCCGGTCGAGCGAGGCGCCGCTGGCGACGCTGGAGACCAGCGCCATGACGTCGGCCGGCGGCTCGAACAGCGGCAGCGGCCGGCTGATGCCCATGATGTCCAGCGACTGCCTGATCTTCCGCAGCCGGTCCTCCACGCGCGTCCAGTAGTCGAGGAACACGCTGTTGGCCGGGACGTGGAAGTAGCCGCTCTCGACCCGGGCGTGCACCGCGCCGGCCCCCTCCAGCAGCGCTCCGCCGGCGGTCAGCTCCGCCAGCTCGGTCCCGCCGCCGCCGTCGAGCTCCCGGTAGGAACGGGCCGGGGGCAACGCGCGGGGGCCGAGCGCCTCGGGCCGGGGGCCGAGCAGGTCGTGGGCGAAGACGTAGAGCATGCGCGCCTCGTCCACGCTCTCGGCCGTGTACTGGCGGAAGAGCAGGTCGCCCCAGTCGAGCAGGTTGTCGACGTACGCCATCACGACGGCCCGCCGGTAGGCGGCGGGGCGCAGCCCGGCGATGGCGTGCGGGTCGAACGGATCCTCCAGGTACGCGTCGAGCAGCGCGTCGCGGTCGCCCATGAGGTCGTGCCAGGCGCGCAGCCGGGCGAGCATGGCCACGCGTTCGCGCAGGCTGCCCACCTGGGGGTGGTTGGGGAGGGCGTTCAGCGCGTCCTCGACCGGGCGCAGCGCGCCGCCCTCCAGCCTGGTCAGGACCGCCTCCTCCGCGTCGGAGAGCTCGCGGGGGTTCAGGAAGGCCGGCGCCAGGGCGTCCACCGCGTCCAGCTCGGGGACGAGCCGGGCCGCCAGCGTCGTCACGTCCACGTTCCGCTCCGCCAGCTCCCGCAGGTCGGCGCGGCAGCTCCCGGTCAGCGCGCGCACGTCGGCGGCCAGGAACGGCAGGAAGCGCCAGTACCTGGCCGGCTGGGTGGGGTCGAAGACGTACTCGTACCACCGGCGCGCCTCGTCGAAGCGCTGGGCCTCGTTCAGCGCCCCGGCGATGAGCAGCGGCGCGTGGAGGAAGAGCTCCCAGTGGTAGATGCCGTTGGCGCTCTGGAAGTCGAGGTGCGAGCTGGCCGGCCGGCCGGTCTCGGGCACCCGGGAGGTGACCTTGATGGTGGTGGGGCCGGACCTCTCGGAGCTGAAGCCGGGCAGCTCGTCGGTCTCCTGCGTCTCGGGCGCGAGCAGGCCGGCGACCCCGGCCGTGAGGAGCTGTCTGTTGAGCTTGTACGCGGTGCTGGAGGTGAGGCGGACGATCTCGTGCGGCAGCGTCGCGTACTCGTACGGCAGCTCGTCCGAGACGGCGTACCGGTCGCCGAGGAACAGGAACAGCCGCTGCCCCTCGTCCATCGCGCCCGTGAACCGCTCGGGGAAGCCGTCGGGCAGGCCGCCCCAGTTGCCGTCCATCGGGGTCAGGACGAGGTTCGCGTCCGGCTCCGCGCCGGCCGCCAGCACGGCGTAGCCGCCGTCGCCGAGGACGAAGCGCCGCCCGCCCCTGACGAAGACGGCCTTGATCGGGACCGGCAGCCGCTTGGGGTAACCCTCGTCGATCGCGTCCGGCACCGACGAGCCGGCCCCCAGCGTGTAGCGGACCAGTTCGAGGCCCCTGGTGAGGTAGAGCTTGCCGTCGGCCACGTAGGCGCAGTCCACGGCGCCCGCCGCGGTGATGGCGGTGGCGACCTTGCCCAGGTCCCTGGTGTTCCCGCCCGGCCTGGCCGCTTTGCCGAGGTAGGCGTAGGTCCGCGCGGAGGCGTCGAAGAAGTAGGCGCCGTCGCCGTACGGCAGCGCCGCCACGATGTTCCCCGACTCGGGCAGCCGGTCGTCGTTCTTCGCCAGGGCCCGCGGGTAGTCCTTGTCGGGGCGCTGGGGCCCGCGGGGCTGCCGCTCCGGGTCGTGGTCGCCGGTGAAGCGGGTGTACCGGTCGCCGAAGACGATGTAGACGTGGCCGTCCAGGGCGAAGATCGCGTCGATGGCGGTCCTGTCGGGCAGCGTCCAGCGGTCGCGGATGGGCTTGAGCTGGCCGGTGGCCTCCTGCACGTAACCCCTGCCGAAGGAGACGAACCACTCCTTGCCGTCGGGCCCGACGAAGGCGGCGTCCACCTTGTCCCAGGCGGGGAAGCCCTCGGCGTTGGTCGCGATCTTCTTCGGATAGCCGGCGTCGGGCGGCCCGAACGGGTCGCCGGAGTAGCAGTAGTAGTCGGTGCCGGAGAACAGGTAGATCTTCTTGCCGCGCTGCAGGGCGGCGTCCACCCTTCCCGTGCGGTAGAGCGGGTTGTCCACCAGGCCCCACCGGTCGGCGGTGACCCGGCGGGTCTGGCCGGTGCTCTGCCCGTCCGGCGGGGTGAGGATGTAGCGCTGCTGGGAGTTGTCGAAGAAGTAGCGGCTGCCGTCGGGGAGCTGGACGCCGGCGTCGATGCGGCTCCAGGTGGTGGGCAGCCGGTCCGCGTTGTTCCTGAGCGTGAGAGCGGGCCCCTGCTGCCGGTCCGGGAGGACCGGGCGGCACAGGAAGCTGCCGCCCTTGTGGTCCACGCTCAGCCACGGGCCGTCCTGGCTGTTCACCGGCATGTTGAAGGGCACCACGCCGGACTCGGCGACCGGCTCGTCGAAGATCCGGCGCACGTCGGCGACCTTGGGGCGTTCGGTGACCTCCGGCGCGCGGGTGGCGTACAGCTCGGGGGTGAGCGTGAAGGTGTAGCCCTTGCGGTCCTGGCCGGCCAGGTAGGAGCAGGTGACGGCGATCGAGTCGTGGTCGCCGCCGCCGGGCACGGTGCTGGACGCCTGCACGTACAGGGTGATGTCCGAGATCGGCTGGTTGTGCTGGTTGCCCTGCGGGAGCTGCTGCGCGGGCACCCATTCCTGGTTGAGGTTGAGGAAGGAGTAGAAGATCTTGACCTGGTAGACGGGCTGAGGCTGCTCGCCGTCGCCCGTCCGCGCCGGGGTCTCCGGGGGGACGGCCTCGGGGACCGCCCAGAACACGAACACGCGGGCGAAGGCGTGCACCGGGTGCACCTTGTCGGCGTCGATCTGCACGTCGACCTTGCCCCACGGCTCCCAGGTGGCCGACAGCCGCTGGCCGTCCCTGAACTCGGCCTGCCTGCAGTAGTAGCGTCGCGGCTCGGTCCTGGTGCGGCCGAAGAGCACCAGCCGCCGCTCGCCCGGCTTGGCGCCGTCGGCCGCGTAGACGTAGCCGCCCGCGATCGCCAGCCGGGACACCTCGGTGTACTCGTCGAGGTAGCGCTTGTAGGCCCGCTGCGCCGACTCCTCGGTGATCTCGCCTTGGAGCAGGTCGTTCTGCAGCGTCTCGAAGGCGGGGGTCTTGGCGGAGCGCAGCTCGGGCCGCAGGTAGTTCTCCGGGTAGAGGAAGACCTTCCTGTTGGCCTCCCAGAGCCGGTAGTTCCGCATCCAGGCCCACCAGGTCTTCACCCGGCGCCTGATCTCCTCGGCGTCCTGATCGGCGGGCACGGCGACCGGCTCCAGGTCGAGCAGGTAGCGGTGCAGGTAGAGCTGCGTGGCCGCGATGGCCTCGCGCACGCGGGACGTGCGGCCCTCGCCGCCCATGTCCACGTCGACGAGGAAGCGCTCGTACAGGTCGCGCGAGGTGGCCGCGCCCGCCCGCCGCAGCGCCGGCCCGAGCAGCGCGTCGCGTTTGAGCAGGTTGAGCTCGTCGTGGACGCGGCCCGACAGCGCCGTCCACTCCTCGTCAGTACGGCGGCGCCCGAGCAGCGCGTACAGGCCGTCGGCGGCCTGCCGCGGATCGCGGGACCAGATCTCGTCGTGGATCGCGGACGGCCCGGCTCCCATCCGGGCGGCGACGGCGAACACCTCGGCCAGCCGGAGCAGGAACTCGATCTCGAAGCGCTCCTCCTCCGGCGTGCCGGCCGTCAGCAGGCGGGCGTTGCGCCTGGCCCATCTGATCTCGTCCGCGTCCCAGCCGAACAGCTCCGCCAGGCGCCCGTACGGGTCCTCGACGGCACCGGTCACCGGGCCGTTGAGGAACGCGGCGAGCCCGTCCCGGTGGGAGCGCGCCAGGGCGGCGAACCTGATGACCGTGTGCACGTCGCTCAGGCGGTAGTCCGCCGCCTCCGACCAGCGATGGCGGAAGAGCTGCGGGAACGTGCGGTCCACCGCGTCCTGGCCGCCGGAGTAGCGCACGTACGCCTCGCCCTTGCCCAGGTAGGTGCGCCCGCGCAGGACGAACGCCGCGTCGGGCCCCTCCTCGAAGGCGGCGGGCAGGTCGCCCCAGTCGTCCTTGACCGTGCGCGGGTAGCCCTCCGCCGCGAACTCCAGCTCGCCCGGCAGGTAGCGCACGTACTGGCCGGATCTGAAGGCGTACACGGCGCCGTCCGGCGAGGCGAAGGCGGCGTCGACGGCGGGCGAGGCGGCGAAGGCGTTGTCCACCTTGCCCCAGGTGCCGGCGATCGGCGCGACCGTGCTCCTCACCAGGTACCGCTCGCCCTTGAACAGGTAGGTGCGGCCGTCGGCGGCGTGGAAGGCCGCGTCGAGCCCGGCGGCGAACTCCTCCGGCAGCGCCGGGAGGCCGAGCTCGGCGGCCAGCGAGCCCTCCATGGTGCGCGGGTAGCCGTCGTCGGCGTACTCGTAGGCGGTGCCGGTGTAGCGCACGTACTGGTCGCGGCAGAACAGGTACGTGTGCTCGCCCCGGACCAGGGTCGCGTCCACCCGGTGCCGCTCGGCGAGCTCGTTGCGGACCCGGCCGCACCCCTCCAGGTCGTCGGTGACCGCTTTGGTGCGGGAGACGGCGTGCACGACGCCGCCGACGAAGACGTACGCGGTGCGCCGGTTGCCCACCACCGCGTCGATCGCCCGCCGGTCGGCCACCGCGTCGTCGAACGACTCCGGCAGGTTCGCGAACGCCTCCTCGCGCCGCAGGTTGCCGACGATCTTCTTGGGGTAGCCGGGGTCGATGTAGCGGTATTCGGAGCCGGTGTAGCGCACGTACCGGTCGCCGGAGAACAGGAACGTGCGCTCATCGGCGTCCACGAACGCCGCGTCCACCTTGGCGGTGCCGTCGTCGGCGACGAACGGGTTGCGCGACCTGCCCCATCTGTCCCTGATCGGGGCCGGAGGGGAGCAGGACCGGTCGGCGTACCTGGTGTAGCGGTGCTGGAAGAAGAAGTACGTGGCGCCGTCGGCGGCGGTGAAGGCGGCCTTGAGCCGGTCGCCGGTCTGAACGGTCAGGCCCGGCCAGATGCGCTCGGCCGGGCGCGGGTAGGACCACTCGCGGGTGGTCTCGTCAAAGCGCACGCACCGCTCGCCGTACAGCAGGAACAGGGTCCCGGCCTCGGCCAGCACCGCGTCCGGCAGGCCCGCGCCCGCGGGGCGGTAGCCGTCGGGGACCTCCCAGAAGCCCGCGTCCGTGGTCAGGAGACGGCCGGGGGCGCGGTAGTCGTCGCCGGTGTGGAGCAGGTAGCGCACCGAGCCGTCCGGGCCGGGCGGCTCGAACAGGTAGGTCTCCTCGCCCCGCACGTACGCCAGGGCCACGGCGGTCAGCCCGCCCCAGTGGGGCGCGATCGGCAGCGCGTCGCCCTCGATCGTCGCCGGGTCGTCCGGCGGGTAGACCACGAACTGGTCGCCGGCGAACAGGTACGTCCTGCCGTCCCTGCCGGTGAAGGCGGCGTCCACCGTGTTCTCCTGCTGGATCGTGTTGCGCGGCATCCCCCATTCGGCCGCCAGCGGGTACTCGCGGCCGAGCCGCGTGTCGTAGCAGACCGGGCCCTTGAACAGGTACGTGTGCTCGTCCGCGCCTTCCAGCACCGCGTCGAGGCCGGTCCTGAACCGCTCGGGGACCGCGCGCAGCACGCGCGGGCTCGCCCTCCATGAGCGCGGCGCGGTGGCCTCGACGGAGGAGTGCCGGCGCCAGCCGTCCCCGTGCTCGACCAGCAGCGAGCCGTCTTCGAGGAAGGCGCAGCGCACGTCGTCCAGGTGCTGGTACGCGCGGTGCGCCGAGTCGGACACGACGAAGCACGACGAGCCCCTGAACAGGTACACGTTGCGCCGGTCGGCGACGGCCGCGTCCACGCCGTCGAGCGTGACCGGCAGGCTCGCCAGCCGCGGCTCCTTGGACAGCTCGGCCAGGGCCCGCGGGTATCCGGGCTGCGGCCGGGAGAAGTCGTCGCCCTCGTAGCGCAGGAACTGGTCGCCGGAGAACAGGTACGTGTAGGCGCGCGTCACCTCGGCGCCGTTCACGGTCTCGGTGGCGTCCATGACGAGCACGGCGTCCACCCGGCCCGTCCTGGCCACGTTGCTGACGACGTTGCCCCAGAAGGCGGACACGTCGGCCGGATAGCGGTCGTCGACCCGCGTGTAGTCGGAGGTCGAGTACCTGACGTACCGGTCGCCGCCGAAGACGTACGTCCTGCCGTCCTTGCCGACGAACGCGGCGTCCACCCGGTCGAACGGGATGCTGTCCCAGTGCTCGCGCGTCGAGCGCGGCTCCGACCACCAGCGGTTCCGGTGGTCGAAAACGACGAACCGGTCGCCGGAGAACAGGTACGTCCGGCCGTCGCCGCCGGTGAAGACGGCGTCGACGGTGAGGGGGCCGCCGGGCAGGTTCCACCAGTTGTCCGACAGCGGGCGGGGGTGGCCGTCGTCGGGCGTGGTGTAGTCCCTGCCGGAGTAGCGGACGTAGAAGGCGCCGCCGTCGGCGTGGACCTTGATGCTCGCCGCGTCGCGTTCGAGGCTGACCGTGATCCCCTGCTCGGTGCCCAGCCGCCACCGGGGCGACGAGCCGTCCGGGGCCGCGTCCTCGGCGAAGGACAGGCCGTGCTCCTGGAAGCGGCGGCGCAGCGCGGGCGACAGCCGCCCGGCGTCCAGCTCGGCGGCCTGCTCCAGCGGCAGCTCGAACAGCAGCCCGCCTGTCCCGAACAGGTACGTCCTGCCGTCCATGACGAAGGAGGCGTCCACGCGCCGCAGCCCGCCCCAGTCTCCGGCGATCACCCGCGGGTAGCCGAGATCGGCCACCGAGTAGTCCGCGCCGGAGTACCTGAGGTAGGTCTCGCCGCTGAACAGGTACGTCTTGCCGTCCAGCCCGACGAACGCCGCCTCCACGCCGCCGCCGGGCAGCGCCGGGGGCAGGGCGCCCCACCGCTCGGCCGTGGCCACGGCGGCCCCGTCGCCGGCGACCGTCCTGCCGCCCTTGAAGACGTGCAGCACGCCGGACCTGTCCACGAACGCCGCGTCGACGTCCTGCGTGAACCCGGCGGGGAAGGCCGTGGCCAGCAGCCGGGGGTAGCCGTCGTCCACGGACACGCCGTCGTTCTCGACGCTGTCGGAGTAGCGGACCAGCTGGTCGCCGGAGAGCAGGCAGAGGCCGCCGTCGGCGTCCACGTACGCGGCGTCGATCCGGCGGGCCGTCTCGAAGGCGCTGCGGACCCTGCCCCACGTGCCCTCGACGGGCTGCGGGTCCTTGCCGGCCGTCAGGTAACGGTCGCCGGCGAACAGGTGCACGCGCCCGTCGGTGTCCTGGAAGACCGCGTCCAGCGACCGGCGGAAGGCCGCGGGCAGCGGGGCGCCCTGGCCCTCGCGCTCCCACCACTCGCGGATGCCGCGCGGGTATCCCTCGTCGACGGCCGCGTAGTCGTCGGCGGTGTAGCGGACGTACTGGTCGCCGCAGAACAGGTACGTACGGCCGTCCTCGTCCACGAACGCGGCGTCGATCCGCCGGGGATGGTCGAAGGCGTTGCGTACCTTGCCCCAGGTCTGCTCCCGCTCCACCCAGCGGCTGCTGCCCGCGTCCTTGACGAACACCCGGGAGGCGCCGTCGTCGCCGCGCCCGACGATCCACTCGGCGCCGCCGGGCAGCGCGAACGCGGCGTCCACGCCGGTGAGCCCGGTGAAGCGGGGCGACAGCTCGTCCAGCGGCTTGGGACGCGGGCCGGACAACGCGTGGGTGGCGGCCGAATAGACCCAGTAGCCGCCCGCGCCGAACATGTAGATGGAGCCGTCCGAGCTCTCCAGCAGCGCGTCGAAGCGGTCGACGCCGGGAGGCAGCGCCAGCGGCTCGGGGTATTTGCCGGTCAGGTCCTGGTCGTCGAAGACGGCGGTGACCTCGGCGGCGTCCAGGCCGAGCCGGCCGGCCAGCAGCGCGAAGGAGCGGATCCGCCGGTACGCCTGACGCAGGCGGGGGTCCGCGGCCACGGGCGCGGGCGCGGCCCCGTCACCGGCGCTCCCACCCTCCGACGCCTGGCCGTCGCTCCCGCCCTCCGACGCCCGGCCGTCGCTCCCGCCCGCCGGCGCGGCCTCGTGCTGCCCGTCCGCCTTGCCGAGCACGGGGGCGACGAGCACGTCCAGGGCCTCCTCCGCGCCACCCATCACCGCCACGCAGATGGCCTCCGCGGTGGCCGCGGGCACGCCGAAGGCGTCCGCGAACGCGTCGTACAGGGCCTGCCGCTGCCCGGCGGCCCGCCGCTCCAGCGCCGCCCCGATCTCCTCGATCGCCGCGTGGATCTCCACGGCGACGGCGTTGAGCAGGAAGAACAGGTCGCGTTCGTAGTCCTCCAGCCCCGGCAGCGTGAAGTCCAGCGCGTTGGTGACGGTGCGGAAGTAGCCGAGCCGCTCGCGCGGCACGCCCAGGCCGGGCACGAGGTGCCCGGCCGTGACCAGCCGGTCGATCAGCAGCGGGCGCTCCTCCTCGGTGAAGCCCAGCCCGGCGATCGCCTCCAGGTCGATCCGGTACGGCCGCCCGTCCTCGGCGATCTCCGCCAGCCGGGCGGTCACGATCGCGGCCTCCTCCGGCGCGAACCGCTCGCCGACCGCGATCCCCTCCCCCAGCGCGTCGATCACCCGCCGCGCCATGGCGTCGTCGGCGAGCTCGGCGAAGTCCGCCGGCGTGAACGTGTAGAGCTCCGCCCGGAAGGCCGCGATCTGCGCCTTCATCGCCTCCAGCACGCCCTTGCGGTACGGGTGGAACTCCAGCGCCAGGCCGAACTCCGCCAGGGGCAACGCGGCCAGGGCCGCGATGTCCGCGTAGCGCCCGGCGGCGTCCAGGTAGCCGTTGAACCGCAGGCTCGCGATCAGCTCGGCCGCGTCCACCCGCAGCTCGACGAAGATCCCCGGGTCGAGCTCGGGCCGCGCCGCCCTGAAGCGTTCGTCCCGGCGCAGCAGCTCGGCCCGGACGCGTCCGGCGAGGTCGCCGAGGCCGGCGTCGGTCGTGAAACGCTCCACGTTGGCCTCGTCGGCGAAGAAGCCGGGGTCGAGCACCTCGCCGTCGGCGTCCACGTACCCGAGGTAGATCAGGTTGTCGTACAGCTCGGCCCGCAGCTCGTCGGTGAGGCCGCCGTCGAGGGCGGCCAGGTCGGACGGGTAGCAGGCGGTGGCGCCGTCGAGCAGGCTGCCGATCAGCTTGAAGAGCGGCTCCCTGAAGGAGCCGAAGTCCGTGGCCGGCCGCAGGTCCGCCGGCACCGGGGTGACGAGCGTCCCGTCGGACCGCAGGTGACCGGCGAAAACCAGGTTCGCGAAGATCTTCCCGGCTAGCCGGTCGCCGAGCCCGATCCCGCGGAAGTCGTCCTTGACGGGCACGCCGAGCGCGGTGACCGCGTCGTAGGCGGCCGGGAGGACCTTGGCCGGGTCGAGGCGGAGGATCCGGCCGTCGCGGGCGGAGACGATCCCGTCGCCGCGGGCCGTCAGCACGTCGTGGACGGTGCGCGAGGCCCGCGGGCCGAACCGCTGCGAGACGAACAGGTCGGGCGCCATCGCCACGGGGGCGAAGCCGCGGCCGAGGCCGTCGAGCGTCTGCGCGATCTCGCCGTACCCGGCCGCCTGGCCGCCGAGGATCTCCTGGAGGTCCTTGCCGCCGAGCCCGCCGTCACGCGCCCACCGCGTCACGGCGTGCAGGGTCTGGGCCAGCCACAGGCCGTCGGCGGGATCCGTCCCGGCCAGGATCCGGTGGCAGTCCTGGACCCGCGCCCGCACCATGACGGCGAACGCGGTGTGCCGCCACAGCGAGGGATCGCTCTCCAGCACCTCCAGCAGGTCGAACAGCTCGCCGGCGGTGAGGCCGAGCGCCGCCGTGTAGAGCCCGACCCGCCGCAGCAGCGTGGCCACCGGCAGCGGCGGCGCGGCGCGGTCGAACGGGCTCGGCTCCAGCGCCGCGTGGCGGGCGCGGTACCGCAGCACGGTCTCGGTGATGTCGGCCTCGGACGTCTCGACGGCGCGGGCCAGCAGGCGCAGCCGCTCCTTGTTGCGCGCGGCGAGCAGGTCCCCGGAGAGCTCGGGCGCCGTCGTCACGACGGGCGCGGCGAGGACGCACACGTCGGCGACGGGCAGCTCGTAGTCGCGCTGCAGGCGCAGGGTCACGGCGACGATCCGCAGCGCCGCCCCGTCCAGGCGGCCGGCGCAGCACGTGGTCAGGACGTGGTCGAGGTCGGCCGGGGTGAGCCCCGCCCGGCGGGCCAGCCGCACGAGCCGGTTGACGTGCTCGAACCAGGCGAACGGCACCGGCGCCGACCCCGCGCGCGGCACCAGCCGCGTCCCGTCCGCGCTCAGCTCCACCCCGCCGCTCCCGGCGCCCGGCTCCAGCAGGTCGTGCAGCTCCAGCCCGGTGAGCCCGGTGGCGGCGAGGAAGCGTTCGACGTTCTCCAGCACGCCGAACCGCTCGTCCGCGGCGAGCCCGTAGCGGGCCGCCAGCTCGGCCTCGTCGCCGGCCGGCGTCGTGATCAGCACCGCCTCGTCCGAGGTCAGGCCCAGGCACACGCGGGCGAGGACGTCCGGGTCGGGCTCCGGCGTGAAGAGCCGGTGGAACTCCTCCGGGGTGACCCCGAGGTGGCGCAGGTAGGTGGCGATCCGCGTCTCGTCCAGCGAGAACGGCAGGTTCAGCGGGTGCCGCGCGCTCTTCAGCGTCTCGTACGGGTCGTCGCCGACGAGCCGCTCCAGCACCTCGTTGACGATGTCGAGGTAGGGCGCGGCGGTGAAGGTGTTCTCGCCGTCGAGCGGGATCCCGGCCAGGTCCGGACGCCGGTCCGGGTCGAGCAGCGACGACCGCTCGAACACGCCGTCCAGCAGATCGAGCAGTTCGGTCAGGTACGCGCCCGGCGAATACACCGACCTGGCCTCGTCCTCCTGCCAGACGGGCGAACCCTCTTCCTCGAAGAGGATTTCGTAGTCGGGCAGGGACTTGTCTGTGAACACGGGGCGCTCCCCTCGCTAGGTCCCCGATGGTTACCGTCGGCCTTTGCTGAGCCGACTCTTGCGGAGCCGGCCCCGAGGAAATCAATACAGATCCAGCGCGACTGTCCAAAAAGGGCGGGCATGTATCAGGACCGGCCCGCGGCGACTCTCCATCTGTTTCGGCCCGCTGACACCCGGCCGCCGGGCGCCATTTCTCTGTCCACCTCGTTAGTTCTCAGCGGGCAGGGCCATGGGCAACCATGGGTGCCGGTTCGGGGGATCAATTCGGAGGTTTCGCCATGTTCGGCAAAAAGAAAGGCGGCGGTTCGACCGCCCCCACCCGCCAGAAGGTCCTCGTCAGCACCCACCGGACCCAGGCCACGGGACCGACCCGCACCCCGACGCCGGACACCGGCACCCCGACGCCCAACGTGCCCGACACGCCAGGCACGCCCGGCACGGACGGCACCCCGTCGACGGCCCACCCCACCGGCCACACCACGACCACCCACCCCACCGGAGTCACCCCGCATCCCATCGGCGGCACCCCGAACACCACCACCACCGATCAGCCGACGACCGGCCAGGTCGCGACGCATCCGGCGCAGACCCAGCAGGCCATCACCCCGACCTTCAGACCGACCCCCATGCTCAGACGAGCCGTGCAACTTCCGGAACCGCCTTTTGCCGACAAGCTAAAAGCCGACAAGGCATTCATCACCCTGCAGTATTCGAGCTTCTACGACAATTCCGGCAGGCGCCGCGACGATTACGCGAACGCCCTGAGCAAGAACTACGTCGAAATGAGTTACTTCGACAGCCCCTACATGATGAATCCGTCCAAGCGCTCGGTAATGAACCCGTACATCGACCTTGAACGTCAGGGGCTCATCGGGCTCGAATCTCAGGATTCGCCGTGGCCCCAGGCGCTGGCCAGCGGCGACTACTTCCACTTCACCAACAACCGCAGAAACCCGTCCCCGCAGAACGGCGTGCGGCGGCGCATCGTCGTCAACGCCTGGTCCCAGGACTCCGCCCTGCAGGTCGCCGACGCCATGCTCACCCAGTTCGACGACCCCTCCGTCAGCCCCTTCATCTCCAAGTTCAAGGTGCTCATGAGCTTCAAGGCGATGGAGCCGGTCACCAAGGCCGACAAGATCGTCATCTACTACACCACCGACGCCACCGACCCGACCACCGACCGGGTGGGAGAGCAAATCGTCGACACGCTCACCGGCACCATCCCGGCGAACCATCTGGACGCCAGGCTGGCCCCCTTCTACTCGGTGATCACCCAAGGCATCGCCTGGGCCGACGAGGCGGGCGGCGCCAGCTTCACCACGCGGCGGGACGAGGTGATGCAGGAGGTCGTGGAGGAGAACCCGCGGCTCACCAGCGAGACCGCGTTCTACAACGCCGTCCTCGCGAAGTTCTCGCAGAAGAACGTGGACCCCTCCAACACCCACCAGTACGTCACCCAGCAGCTCAACGCCCCACCCGGCCCGCGCGCCCGCTAGCCACCTCGAACCGCCCGCCCCGGCCGCCCACCCGCCGCCACGGCGCGGTCCGGGTGGGCGTCGGGTTCCCGCCGACGGCATCGGCTCAGGCGGCGAGAGCGCCGATCTCGGCGACGCCCCGGATGCGGCCGTTCTCATTCCCGGCACGCCACACCAGAGCACACCGCAGGGCGTCGATGTCCCGGACGGGCACGTAGGCGATATCGGGCCGGCTCCGACAGCGCGTCATGTGGGCGGGGAAAAGGCTGACGGCCTCCCACGTGCCGGCCGGGGTGAGGATCCCCCCGGCGTTCCGTACCACGGGGCCCCGGCCGCGAGCGGCAGCCCCCGGACCGTCGACGTCGCCGGCGTCAGTCACCCTTTCGCCGTTTCGCCCGGGGTGCGGCAGACGCTGAGGGGCCCCTCTTCGTGATGCGGGACCGGCTCCCGCCGCGTGTCAGCGGCGGTGTCAGGACGGCGACGGCCCGATATCAGAGCGGGCGGCGACAGTAGTCCCCATGAACGGTTCAACGATCGCGGCCTCGGGGCTGCGAACTGGGCCACACCGAACTCACCCCCGACCCTCGTGTGTCGCTCATGGAAGCCCATGAACGACACGCCGGGACGGGTTTCGCAAGATCAAACACTGTATGCGAGGAGATTCATCATGGGACACGGCAACTTCTCCGAGACGGGGCTGCGCAGGCTGCGTGAGGTGCTGGCCCGGCATGTCGATTCCGGGAAGATCCCCGGGCTCGTCGCCCTGGTCGGTCGTGGTGACGAGACGCACGTCGAAGCGATCGGGACGATGCACCACGACGGTGGCGCGCCGATGGGCAGGGACACGATCTTCCGGATGGCCTCGACGTCCAAGCCGGTCTCGATCTCGGCGGCGATGGTCCTGCTGGACGAGTGCCGGCTGCGGCTGGATGACCCGGTGGAGCCGTGGCTGCCCGAGCTCGCCGACCGGCAGGTGCTGAAGCGGCTGGACGGCCCGCTGGACGACACCGTGCCGGCGCGCCGGCCGATCACCGTACGGGACCTGCTGACCTCCACGTTCGGGCTCGGCATGGACATGACGTCGCTGGGCACCCCGATCATGAACGCGGTCTTCGAGCAGGGGCTCACGCCCAATCTGCCGGTGCCGATGCCCGAGCCGGACGAGTGGATGCGCCGCCTCGGCACGCTGCCGCTGATGTACCAGCCCGGCGAGCGCTGGCAGTACCACATCAGCAACGACCTGCTCGGCGTGCTGGTGGCCAGGGTCACGGGCCAGTCGTTCGAAGAGTTCCTGCGGGAGCGCATCTTCGAGCCGCTGGGGATGAAGGACACCTCCTTCCACGTGCCCGCCGACCAGCTCGACCGGCTGCCGACCCTGTACGCCCCAGACCCGCAGACCGGCGAGTTCCTCGTGTGGGACGAGGCCAAGGGCGGACGGTGGAGCCAGCCTCCGACGTTCCAGGGCGGTGGCGGCGGGCTGGTCTCCACCGTCGACGACTACCACGCCTACTTCCGGATGCTGCTCAACGGCGGGCGGCACGGCGATCAGCGGATCCTGTCCCGGCCCGCCGTCGAGCTGATGACCACCAACCGCCTCACGCCCGAGCAGAACGCCGCCCGCAACGCCATGGCCCGCGACAACGTCCACATCTCCTTCGGCCAGGGGCAGCACGGCGGCTGGGGCTTCGGGATGGCGGTGCGCACCTATCGCGGCGACTACGCGCCGATCGGCCAGTTCGGCTGGGACGGCGGAAGCGGCACCTCGACCTACGCCGACCCGGCCAACCAGCTCACCGGAATCCTGCTCACCCAGGTCGGGGCGTCCGTTCCGAACTCGGCGCAGGTTTTCCACGACTTCTGGACCACGGTCTACCAGGCACTCGACAACTGACACCGACCCCGCGCCCGGTAGCCCCGCCCTCAACCCACATCACCCAGCGGTCCGCCCCCGCCGGCCGGACCGTCGACGTTCCCGCTCGTGCCCGGCCTCGGCCATGTCCGCCCGAGGCCGGGCACCGACTAGCGGATCCGAAGGAGCACACCACCATGTCCGTCACCCTTACCGACCAGGACAAGACCACCCTGCGCACCGCCGCGTACGGCACGCCGCTTGATGCATGAAGGTCTACGCCCGCACGCGGCCCGACCGCGGTGACGCCACCCGCGGCACCGCTGCCGACCGACCCCAAGCCTCCACGTCACGGCGTTGACGCGGATCGCTCGTCGTCGCGAAAGACACAGGGGTCAGCGACAACCGGGGGCGCACCTCCCGTCGGTCACCGGGCACCCGCTCGGATGATCCGCCGGTCAGTGGACGCTGATCGGATCGCCCACCCTGATCAGGCCCGGTTCGCGGGGGACGAGGCGGATGCCGAACCAGGTCTTGCCGTCCCACTTGCGGTGCCGGGCCAGTGTCCGCAGCGGCTCCTTGCCCGTCTCCTGGGTCTCCGGATCGATGGTCGTCACCGCGCAACGGTCGCAGATCTCCGAGACCCGGAAGGGCACGGCGCCGATCCGTACCTCCCGCCAGCGGTCCTCCGCGAACGCCTCCGCGCCGTCGATGATCACACTGGGGCGGAACCGTACCCGCGACAACCGCCCGGGCGGGTCCTCGCCGCGCACGGCCGCCTCCTCGGCCAGCCACCCGTCCAGGGCGAGCGCGGACGACTCCGAGATGAGCAGGAGCGGCGCGTCCCACGCGAAGCTCACCACCTCACCCGGCAGCCCGCCGTGCGCCGGATCGATCGACCGCCGCCCGGGGTCGTCCAGCCACACCAGCCTGGCCGGGCGTCCCAGCAACTCGCTGAACCAGGCGTGCGCGGCGTCGTCGGCGAGCACCGCCTTGTCCAGGCCGGAGAAGCCGACCGGCGTGGCCGCGCCCGCGGCGGGCGGCACGGTCAGGGGCTTCATCCCGCGTGCCGCGAGCCGCAGGCCGCCCTCGGCGGTGGCGTGCGCGGCGACGGACGCCAGCCGCGGGAACTCGCCCAGCCACAGGTTGTCGCCGCGCTCGTCGACGACCGCCCACCGCCGGTCCCCGTCCAGGCCCCAGGGGTGAACGATCGCCTCGGACAACGAGCAACCCTTACCCGATTTGAGCGGATAAATCAGGATTTGATCAAGGATCACGGACTATAGCTTATCCGGTTCAGTAACCGGCGTCATGGGGCAAACTCGCTCCCATCCCGAGGCGGTCGTACCCATGAGCCCGGGGTCCGTGTCGGCCAGGCGTTCTCCGATGCCGGCTGCGGCCCAGGAGCCGATGGTGGGGGCCTGCGCGCGGCCGGGGCGTTCGTGACGGTCACGCGGCGAGCGTCGCGCTCCCTACGCCGCCCCGGACGGTTCAGCGCCCTCCCCGATCCGGGACAGCCGGCAGGCGGGCGTCGTGATCGGCGTCCGTCGGGGGTCAGCCGCGCTCGGCCTCGTCCAGTGCGATCACGCGGTCCGCCGGCTCCGCGGTCCTGCCCTCGGTGACGAGGTTGCGCATTTCCTGCCGGACCGGTAAGCGAGTCGCTTGTGTCATGGGCGGGAGATTAGAGATCATCACCGACAAAGCGGCCGGTGCCGTTCCGGCCGTCCACAAGATCGAGTCGTGTTACAAAGGGCCGCGTGATTGACGACGTACTCCGTTCCATGGCCGAGAAGATCTCGGCCGCGGCGCCGCCGAAGTGGCGCAGGGCCGAATTGCGGGGGTTCGCGACCAGCGGCGGCGGGTCCGGCCACAGCGGCCTGACGTACGAGCCCGGCGCGGGCGGCGGCGACGTCGACCTGCACGCCGAGCTGAGCGCCGTGCACACGCTGGCCGCCCCGGCCGGCGATCACCTGACCGTCGAGCTGGTCGTCGAGGCCAAGGGGCGGTTCGAGGCAGTGGTCAGCGAGTCGCTGGAGCGCGCCCCCGGCGGCGGCTTCCTGTACGTGCTCGACCGGCACGCGCTGCCGGCCGAGCCGGCGACGTTCCAGCAGGGCCCGGCGGAGGCCACGCAGGCGGGGGACCCGCGGGAGGCGGTCGCCCTGCTCGGCGCCTACTTACGCGAGCGGGACCGGATCCTCGGACGCGACACCTACGCGCCGCCGCCCGCGCTCCCCGAGGCCCGCCGGGCCGAGCTCGCGGTGGGGCTCCCCGACGACCTGTCCGCCCTGTACGCGCACATCGACGGCGACGGCGGCGAAGGGCTGCTGGAGCGGCACCCCTGGTTCGGCCTCGAACTGCTGGTGAACCAGAGCCGCCCGGAGAACCGCTGGTGGGCCGCGGGGCGCGCCTGGCGTCACCACCTGCTCAGCCCGCTGATCACCAGCACCGGCCCGCGGCTGGCGGTGCGCCGGGCGTCGGACCATCCGGGCTGGATCCCGTTCGCCACCAGCACCGGCGGCGACTTCCTGGCCGTGGACCTCGCGCCGGGCCCCGGCGGGCGGCCCGGCCAGGTCATCCGCCTGGGCACCCACCACGACGACGGCCCGATCTACGTCGCCGACTCGGTGACCGCCCTGTTGCGGCGGCACGTCGCCGCGCTGCGGGCGGGCGGGTACCGGATCGAGCACGGCGAGCTGTGGATCGACGTCGAGCAGCCGGCGGAGGAGCCCCGCACGCTGACCGTCACCGGCCCCGACGCGGCCACCATGCGCGGCATGCGCCCGGGGATCGAAAAACTGTCGGTGCTCAACGCCCCCTTGGCCGACTTCCGGCCGCTGCGCGGGACGCCGACGCTGTGGCAGATCACCGTGGAGAACGTGCCGGGAGCGGACCTGGCCCCGCTCCGCGAGACGCCGGTGGAACTGCTCGACCTGGCCATGGACACGATCAACCTGTGGCCGCTGGCGGGCCACGCCGCGCTGCGCCTGCTGACGCTGCGTACGGAGAACCCCGTGGACCTGGGGCCGCTGCTGTCGTGCCCGCGCCTGTACGGGCTGGACCTGTCCCAGGCCGCGGTCGCCGACCTCGGCCTGCTGTCCGAGCTGAAGAACCTGCTCTACCTTCGCCTGCGCCGCGCGCAGTGGGAGGAGCTCTGGGAACGGTCCGGCCACCCGGCGGGGCTGGCGGCGGCCGGGCTGGCCGACGAGCCGCGCCGGGAGAGGGCCTGGTGGTGGTCGGTCGACAGGTCGTACCACGCCCAGGAGCCGTCGCTGGGGACGGCGGTCAAGTGGGCGGCCGACCTGGCCGGCAAGTCGGCGGACGTGCGGACCGTCACGGGCCGCTTCGCCCGCGGCGGGTCAGCCTCTCGTTGAGATCAGCTCCAGGGCGCGCTGGTACTGCTCGGTCGACGGCTGCCGGGTCCAGGTCATGCCGGCCAGGTTGTCCGAGAGCATGCGCGCCATGACCATGGACATGACGTCGGACGGCTGTGCGTGCGGCATCTGCGGGCGCATCGACCGATATTCGACGAGCACCCGGCCGTAGTCGTACATCAGCGTGTTCGTGAAGCGGCTGCGCTCGGCGTCGGCGCTCTCCAGCCCGGCCACGAACTCGGGCTCCGGCTCCTCGATCACGGCCTTGTAGGCGTCGAGCCGGTTGCGGATCTCGCCGGGGGCGGCGTGGCCGTGGGCGTCGTCGTACATGCGCGCCACGTGCCGCGGCAGCTCCACGAGCACGGTGAGCATGCCGTAGCCGCCGTCCTCGTCGCCGTAGCCGCCGACGCCGCCGTCCACGCCCTGGGCGTGCGTGGCGCTCATCATGGCGCTGGTGAAGTCGTACTTGTCCATGCCGTCGACCCGCCCGGCCAGCCAGTCGTCGTCGAGATGCAGGACGCCGCCGCTCTCGCTCTGCGCGGCGCGGTCGAGCAGGTGGCGCACGGCGGCGGCCGGGTCGGTGAGGGCCTGCGGGCCGAGCGCGGCGAACTGCTCGGTGAGCAGGAACAGCGAGATCACCATGGACGGGTCGTAGACGCGCAGCACGCCGGCCTCGCGGTGCAGGAAGACCGTGCTCTCCTCGTCGTACGCCTCAAGCCCGGCCATGAAGGCCCGCTCCCGCTCGTCGTCGAGGACGAGCTCCCAGGCCCACTTGCGTTCGACGTGGAACTTGTAGAAGTCCTCTCCTCTGAGCGGATCCCGGAACTTCCACCACAGAGCCACGCCGACGACCAGGACGACGACCACGCCCAATGCGATCCACATAGGGGTCCGTCTCTCTTTCACTCGGGTTTACGGATAGAAAGCCCGAATGTAGCGATGAAGATCCGTTCATCTCCCGGAAACAACCGGAACAGAGTGACGTGATCACGTTCGGTAGCTCGCCCTAGAAAACGTTACCTGAAGCGGCGCGCGACGAGCCCGCCACCGGAGCCCGCGCCCACGCTGTAACACCAGATTTATCCGGCCGACATCTTGCCCGATGCCGCCGGCGCGCTCTAGCTTCCATAGAGAACGTTTTCTATCCGCCCCTCCCACCCCCACGGAGAGGTGTCACATGACCCGCACCCAGCTGAAGGCCGCGACCGCGGCGATCCTCGCGACCTCCGTCACCCTGGCCGGCTGCGGCGGCGGGCCACCCGCCGCCGCGCCCCGCGGCAGTGGGCCGGTCACCATCACCTGGTGGTCGTGGGACGAGCTCAAGTACCTCGACCCGGTCGTCGCGAAGTTCAACGCCACCCACGATCGCATCAAGCTCAAGGTGGTCAAGCAGGCCGACAACCCGGGCACCGCGGCCAACCTGCGCAACGTCGTGGCCGCCGGGCAGGACGTGCCCTGCCTGGTCAAGAACTTCGGGGAGGTGCCCGGCCTGGCCGGCGAAGGGCTGCTGACCGACGTCACGGAGGCGTTCGAGCCGTACACCGCGAAGGGCCTCTACAACGCGGCGTCCTACGCCGGCGCCCAGGCCGGCGGCCGTTACTACGGCGTTCCCTCCGGGTTCGGCCCGTCGTTCATGATGATCAACCGCGCCGTCTACGACAAGCACGGCATCGCACCGCCCAGGACCTGGGACGAGCTGGTCGCGGCGGGCAAGCAGCTGAAGAAGCACGGCGTCTACGTGATGAACCTGGCCGGCGAGGACCCCTCCACGCTGGTCAACCTGGTCCAGCAGGCCGGCGGCAGCTGGTACCGGGCCGAGGGCGACACGTGGAAGGTGGACTTCCTGTCGCCCGAGTCGCTCAAGGCCGCGCAGGTCGTCCAGCAGCTGGTCGACAACGACCTGGCGGCGAACCAGACCTACCAGGACCGGCCCGCGCTCATCAGCTACTTCGACTCCGGCAAGATGGTCTCCCTGCCCACCTCCACCTGGCAGCTGGCCAACTACGAGCTCAACTACAAGAAGTCGCTCGGCGACTGGCAGCCGGTGGATCTGCCCCAGTTCGCGGACGCCGCGCAGTTCGTCACGCCCGCGCACGGCGGCGCGATCCTGGTGCCCAAGGGCTGCGCGCACGTGAAGGAGGCCGTCGAGGCCGGCGTCTGGATGGCGACCAGCAAGGACGCCGTCGACGCCTCCTACCAGCAGGACACCAAGCAGTACTCCTGGCCGGGCGCCGTCCCCGACCCGAGCCCCTGGATCGACTCCGCGGTGCCGGAGAAGCTGTTCGGCGCGCGGCGCGGCGAGGCCGAGCAGGTCATCCTCAAGGCGGTCAAGGCCGGCCGGGACCCGTGGACGGTCGGCCCCAACTACACCGGCGTGTTCGCCGAGCTCCAGGACCAGTGGGCGCGGATCGTCACCAAGAAGATCACGGTCCGCCAGGCGCTGGAGCACCTGCAGAAGTTCACGGTCGACGACCTGAAGGCCAAGAACATCAATGTCCAGGGCTGACGTCATGGCCGCGCCCCCGGCCCTGACCTGGCGGCGGATCGCGGCGATCAAGGGCGCGTCCTTCACCGTCCCGTTCTTCCTCGGGTTCGCGCTGTTCACGGCGGTGCCGATGGTCCTGGCGCTGCGCGAGAGCATGTACACGGCCAAGGGGTCGGGGCTCGGGTTCGGCGAGAAGACCGTCGAGTTCGCGGGGCTCGGCAACCTGCTCAAGGGCGCGGGCGACGAGCGGTTCTGGGCCGGGATGGGGCGCGTGGCGCTCTTCGCGGCGATCAGCATCCCGCTCATCCAGCTCGCCAGTGTCGCCCTGGCGCTGCTGCTCGACGCCGCCTCGCGGCGGGTGGCCGCCCGGTTCCGGCTGGCGCTGCTGATCCCGTACATGATCCCCGGGATCGTCGCGACGCTCATCTGGATCTACCTCTACAGCCCCGAGGTCGGCCCGCTGACGCCGTTCTTCGCGCTGTTCGGCGTGCCGGCGAACTTCTACGGCGGCGAGCTGATCTGGGTGTCGATCGGCAATCTCATGGCGTGGAGCGGCATCGGGTTCAACATGCTCATCGTGTACGCCGCCCTGCGGGCGGTCCCCCGGGAGATCTTCGAGGGCGCCCGGGTGGACGGGGCCTCCGAGCTGCGCATCGCCTGGTCGATCAAGGTGCCGCTGATCCGGCGCTCGCTGGTGCTGACCACCGTGCTCAGCATCATCGGCACGCTGCAGATCTTCAGCGACCCGCTGCTGTTCCGGTCGATGGCGCCGGAGACCGTCACCCGCGACTTCACGCCGATCATGGGCATCTACGACTGGGCCTTCGCGCAGGGCGACTTCCACTACGCCGCCGCCCTGTCGATCGTCCTGGCCCTCGTCGTCGGCCTGGCCTCGGCGATCTTCTACCGGTTCACGAACAAGGCGCCCACCTCATGACGACGACCACGCGCGGCAGGCGCACCAAGGCGATGGTGCTGTTCGGGCTGGCCGCCTTCACCGTGTACTCGGTCGCGCCCGTGTGGTGGCTGATCGTGGCCGCGACAAAGGGGCAGGGCGACCTGTACACCACCAACGGCCTGTGGTTCGCCGAGTTCCGGCTGCTGGACAACTTCAGGGAGCTGTTCACCTACCAGGACGGCATCTTCCTGACCTGGATGCGGAACACGCTGGTCTACAGCTTCGCCGGGACCGCCGGGATGACGCTGGTCTGCGTCGCCTGCGGCTACGGCCTGGCGATGTACCGCTTCCGCGGTCGCGGCGTGATGATGGGCTGCGTCATCGGCTCGTTCCTGGTGCCGCACGCCCTGCTCACCATCCCCTCCTTCCTGCTCTACTCGGACCTGCGGATGATCGACACCCCCTGGGCGATCATCGTGCCGAGCTTCTTCAGCGCCTTCTCCGTCTACCTGGCCAAGGTCTACGCCGAGGGCGCCATCCCGTACGAACTGCTGGAGGCGGCCCGGATCGACGGCGCGGGCGAGTACCGCATCTTCTTCGTCATCGGCGCCCGGCTGATGTCCACGGGCGCGGCGACGATCTTCCTGCTCGGCTTCGTCGGGTCCTGGAACTCCTTCTTCGGCCCTCTGGTCTACCTGCGCAGCCAGGACAAGTGGACGGTCATGCTCGGCCTCTACTCGTGGCTGAAGGTCAAGGTGGACAGCTCCGCGGACCTGACCGGGCTGGTCGTGGCCGGCTCGATCGTCTCGCTGATCCCCATGGTGGCCCTGATGGTGTCGATGCGGCGTTACTGGCGCTCAGGGGTCACCCTGGGCAGCCTGAAGTAGCGTCTGTCCTGCTGGAAAACGTTGTCTATACTCCAGCATCATGGCCAGGAGAGGCGAGAAGCGCCAGAACACGATCCGGGACGTCGCGGCACGCGCGGGCGTGTCGGTCTCCACGGTGTCCCGGGTGATGGCCGGAGACTACCCGGTGGCCCAGGCCACCAAGCAGCGGGTGCAGCGGGCGATCAAGGAGCTCAACTACGTCGCCAACACCCACGCCCGCGCGCTGGTGGCGGGCAGCACCCAGACGGTGGCGTTCATCGTCAACGACGTGCGCGGGCCCGCCTTCGCCGCCGCCGTGCACGGGGCCGAGCAGGAGGCCGCGCGCCGCGGACGGCTGTGCCTGGTGTGCGCCACCGAGGGCGATCCCGCGCGGGAGCTGGCCGCCGTGCACCTGATGCGCGAGCAGCGCGCGTCGGCGGTGATCCTGATCGGCGGGGCGATCGACGACGACGCCTACCGGGCGCGCATGGCCCAGATCGCGCACTCGCTCGACGCGGCCGGATCACGGCTGGTCCTGTGCGGGCGGCCGCCGCTCGGTGACGGCATCCCCGCCACGGTCGTCGAGTACGACAACGAGCCGGGCGCCTACGCGGCCACCGCCCACCTGCTGTCGCGGGGGCACCGGCGGATCCTGTTCCTCGGCGGGGAGCCGGCCTTCACCACGACCGCGGGCCGGCTCTCGGGATACCGGCGGGCGCTGGAGGACAACGGCGTGCCCGTCGATCCCGAGCTGATCGTGACGCAGGTGGAGTTCACGCGGGCGTCCGGTCACGAGCACACGCGCCGGCTGCTGAGCTCGGGGCCGCCGTTCACCGCGATCTTCGCCGAGACGGACGTCGTGGCGGGCGGCGCGATGGCCGCGATCTTCGAGGCGGGGCTGAGCGTGCCCGAGGACGTCTCGCTCGTGGGCTACGACGACATACCGCTGGCGACGGATCTGCGGCCGCAGCTAACGACCGTACGCGTGCCGTACGAGGAGCTGGGCCGCAGTGCCGTGCGCCTGGCGCTGGAGCTGCGGGAGGGGCGGGCGAGCAGCGGCTCTGAGCAGCACGCCGTGTTCGGCACCCACGTCGTGGTGCGCAAATCCGTCATGTCGCCCGCCCGCGACGGGGTCAGGCCCAGGCCGTGACCGCCGTGAAGGAGCTGTCGTCGCGGAACCCGGCCGTCCCGTCGTAGGCGTCCACCCAGAGCTCGAAGCCGCGGTGCCGCAGGAAGCGGCCGGGGTAGTTGCTCGATTCGAGCCGCACCGAGCCGCTCGCGGTGCCCGGGACGGCGTAGAAGGTGACGTCGCCCTTGAACAGCGCCGTGCCGTCGTCCGCGCCCAGGCGGGCCCGCCATCCGGAGTGGCGCAGGTACCGGCCGTCGGCGGCGCGCAGGGAGTAGCCGTTCGGCGCGGCGAGCCCCGCCACGATCGTGAAGGTGGCGTCCTGGCGGGTCTGGGCGTCGCTGGAGGCGCTCACCTCGTGCAGGTAGCCGAGGTCGTTCTGGTGCCTGACGAAGCGCGCGGGGTAGTTCGCCGAGCGCAGCGACCTGGTCGTCCCCGTCGGTAAGGAGGCGCTGCCGGGGACCCTGGCGTGCGTGAGCGTGCCGAACCCGAGCTGGTCGAAGCCGCCGCTGTTGGGCCCGTAGTCGCCGCCGCCGCCCTCCGGCCGCACCTTGGCGACGAACGCCGCCGAGTACGGCATGGCCAGGCTGCGCCTGACCGCGTAGTGGTGGTAGACGGTCTCCCAGACGGGCCGCAGCTCGCCGCGGCTCGCCGAGGAGATCGCGGTGTGCGTCTGCTGGGCGCAGTTCTGGCCGGTGCCCCAGGTGTAGGCGGTGAACGGGACGTCCTCGCCGAGGTTGTACCTGGCGATGTACTCGCACGCCTTGGCGAACCGGTTGTCGTCGTAGCCGTACAGGTCGATGCCCTGGTTCCAGGCCATCTCGCAGAAGGCGCCCAGCTGACCGACGCCCATCATGGTGTGGCCCTGGTCGCGGCCGCTCTCCTGCCACTGCGCGAGCCCGCCGCTGTGCAGGAACGGGATGGCGTGCGTGATCGAGCCGTTGCCCGCGCCCGTCCTGAAGTACGTGACGGCCCGGTCGATGAGATCCTGGCGGTCGCAGAGCACGCCGATGGCCAGGATCGAGTTCATGTTGCACAGATCCCAGTTGGCCCAGTAGTTGGTGATGCAGGCGTCGTTGTGGTTGGTCAGGAAGCTCTCGTTGAGCGGGTGGAAGACGTTGAGCATCATCCGCTGGAAGCGGGCCAGGTCGAAGCCGCCGTAACCGCGCATGATCTCGGCGACGTTGGCGAACTGGTAGCCGTAGATGCCCGCGGCGAGGAACCGGTCGGCGTTGCCTGTGACGGTGGTGAGAGTGCCTGACCAGGCGTTGAGGATGTCGCGGGCCTTGTCGCCGTGCGCGGTGCCGCCGCTGACCTTCCAGCGCAGCGCGTTCTGGTAGGCGGCGTGGATGTCGTTGTAGAGGATGCCGTAGTTCTGGCCGTCGCCGCCGCGGATGATCGTCGCCTGCGGGTTGGGCGTCCAGGTGCTCTGGGAGTGGGAGTTGGCCACGAGCCGGTCCCAGCCGGCCTTCCACGGCTGGGCTCCGGCGTTGACCATGGACCGCATGCGGTCGAAGTCGGCCTGCGTGTGCAGCAGGCCGGGATGGCTGGCCGCGGCGGCGGGTTCGGCGTGGCCCAGCAGGGCCGCGCCGGCACCGGCGGCCAGCCCGGCCTTGAGCACGGTCTTGAGGGCGCCGCGACGGGTGACGGCGGGGGTGCGTGCGGACATGACCTCTCCTTAGGGGGGTGTGGGGGTCACAGGTTCGCGAGCGCGACGCGCAGCCGCTCGGCCGCCGCGTCGATCTGGTCCTGGCCGGTCGGGCCGGAGCGGGCGTGCTCCAGCGCGGCGGTCAGCTCGGGGGTGCGCAGGCTCGGGTCGACGGCCTCGGCCTCCTCGATCAGCAGGTCGAGCAGGGTACGGTCGTCGATTCTGGACAGGAACTCGATCTCGGCCACGTTGGTGTTGCCCGACGGAAAGGCCAGGCGCAGCCACGGGTAGGCCGCCGCCCGCTGGAGCGGGACGGAGTACCACCGCGCCGTGTCGACCCCGCTGACCGTGTGCAGGTCGGTCCAGGTCGCACCGCCGTCGGCGGATCCCCTGAACACGGCGCCGTTGAGCCGCGTGACGTGCGTGCTGCGCGGGTGGTAGCGGATCGCGTCCGGCGCCACCGCCGCCGGCAGGCGCACGTCGATCCAGCCCGCCGCGGTGGTGGTGTCGGTGGCGGTGGCCAGGTCGCCGTCGAAGGCGCGCCAGCCGTTCTCGGCCTTGGTGCCGCCGCCTCCCGGCCAGAGCTCGGTGGACGCCTCCACCATGGACGGCTCCACGGCCACCTTCCGCAGCAGCGTGCCGACCGGCACGAGCTGCTCGACGGCGGCGTAGATCCGGTCGATCAGCGCGTCCTCGTCGCCGCCCGCCTTCGCCTCGGCGATCGCCCTGGTCAGCAGGTAGTAGCTGCCCTTGGTGTAGTCGGCCGCGGGCAGCTTCTCCGTCTCGGCGATCACCGTGGCGAGCGGTTCGGCCGTCGCCATCAGCAGGCCCGGCCCCGGCCGCTCGGCGCCGTCCGCGCCGATCGCCGCGACGCGGTAGAAGCGGGTGCCGTGCCGCAGCGGCTCGTCGGTGAAGTCGAAGGCCAGCGCGCTCGACAGCACCGGGCGCCAGGCGGCGGCCGCGCCGTCCTTCCGGTAGACGGTGAACCGGGTGGCGGTGTCCGGCTTGCTCCAGCGCAGCGTCACCCGGTCCCTGTCCCGCTCCACCCGGGCGTACAGCGTCCCCTCGCGGTCGGGCGACACCGTGACGTGGGTGAACGTGGCCGCCGTGGCCGCCGCGACGCCGGCGTACACGCCTTCGGGGAAGGGGGTGAACAGCTCCGCCACATACGACCACGACCGGCCGTCCTTGCTCGCCCAGGCCCGCACGATCTGGGCGTCGGCGTCCCGTACGAGCTTGACGAACGGATATTCGGCCGCGGTGTATCCCTGGATCCCGGCGTCGATCGGGCTGCGCCGGTCGTCCTGCCAGTCGTGCCGGGAGTCGCGGGTGCGGTTGCGCAGGACGAGCCTGCCAGAGGCGTCCGCGCCGAAGTAGATGTAGCGGGCGTCGGCCCGGAGCAGCACGCCGCTGGCCGGGCCCCGGGCCTGCTCGATCCGCGCGCTGACCGACCCGCTGCCGGTGAGCACCTCGTTCGAGAACAGCAGGGTGTCCTGGATGTCGCGCTTGTCCACGTAGTAGTCGTCGCCTTCGCCGAGGCCCTTGCCGTTGCCCCCGGTGAGCTCGACGCGCCGCTCGTCCGCCCTGACCCGGCCCGCGATCTCGCCGACGCGGTCCACCGGAGCGGCGGGCGGCTGGACGGCCTGCGAGGCCCAGCCGGAGCCCTGGCGGTTCACCCCGGTCACCGTGTACGCGCCGCCCTGCCTGCCGGCCTCGAACGTCGTGCCGCGCACCCCGGTGGCGACCACCTTGCCGTCGCGCCTGATCGTGTACGACTCGGCCCCGGCGGCGGCCTTCCACGTGAGGGTGACGCCGTCGCGGTCGCGCAGCGCCTGGACGAAGTCCACGTGGTGCGGCCTGTCCGTCGACACCGGCCGCTCGGTCACGGCGCCGTCCAGGCTCAGCACCATCGCGGTCTCCGGCGCCACGCTCACCGAGCCCTTGGCCACCCGCCGGCCCGAGACCAGGTCCACCGCGTCGCCGGGGACGTCCAGGGAGAACGACCGCTTGTTGCCGTAGTCGTCCCGGGTGGTGTTGAAGGCGAACACGTAGTTCCCGTAGCGGGCGGTCAGGAAGTCCGCGTATCCGGAGTAGGGGGTGTCGAACTCGTAGTTCTCCCGCCGCACGGTACCGACGCCCGGTTGGTAGGCCGCGGGCAGGATCTCACCGGCCAGGGCCTGCGGCAGGCCGCCGTCGCCCGTCTGCTGGTCCTCCATGAAGTCGACGTCGATGTTGTCCATCCGCAGGTTGTAGTCGCGGTAGGTGAACTGCGTGTCCGTGGCGATCTGCACCACGTTGTGGTGGTCCTTGGCCAGGACGTGCAGCCGCCCGTTGCCGGCGACGCCGCGCTGCCGTTCGAACAGCGAGCCGAAGATCCGCGTGTCGCCGTCGCGGACGGAGACGAACATGTCGTCCACGTCCGCGAACGCGAACCGCTCGTAGCGGGCCGGGTCGACGCCCAGGGCGGCCAGCTCCTGGGGCGTGTACGCGGTGAAGTCCGTCTGCGGGAGCACGGCCCCGGCCGCCGGGCGGGCGCGCAGGTAGGCGTAGGTCTCGGGCAGCCACATGTCGTACTTCCGCTTCGCCTCCACGGAGGAGAACGTGTTGAAGTACTGGTTGTCGGCGATCTGCTGCTGGACGAACCCGGCCGCCTCGTTCGCGTAGCCCCGGTACGGCTCCCACTCCGCGCCCGCGTAGCGCTCGGCGTGCTCGTACATGTGCTTGTCCAGCGTGACGTACTCCATCGTGCGGCCCTCGGTGTTGCGCAGGGCGTAGGCGGGCCAGCCCGGGTAGGCCGCGTTGCGCTCGTCGACGGCCATCTCGGCCAGGGACACCCGCTTGCCGCCGTCGTCCGTGCCGGTGTAGCGGGTGAAGCCGCGGGCGTGCAGGTTCTTCAGCGCCAGCTTGAGGATCTCGTCGTTGAGCTTCTCGTCGCCCTTGTGCCCCCAGGTGCGGAAGAAGTACTCGGGCAGGTAGTTGGTGGCCTCACCGTAGTTGGCGACGAAGGTGTTCTCCCTGGTCAGACCGGCCTTGGTGATGCCCGTGTAGTGCTCGCCGTACGGCAGGCGGCGCACCACCCTCCCATCCGCGCCGAGCTTGCTCCTGGCCAGGCCCTTGCCGACGATCTGGACGAAGTCGTCGGTGAAGCGGGCGGTGGTGTCGTGGTAGAAGAGCGAGTGGTAGAGGTCCAGGTCCTTGCCGTCGGGCCCCACCAGCACCTCCTCGCCGAGGAAGGGCTCGACGCCGAGCGCCTCCAGCAGGATCCGGTGGCTCCTGGCCTTGCCCTCGTAGAAGCGCGACCCGATCACCCGCAGGCCCTCGTGCGCCTCCCACGCGCCCTCGTAGGTGTACATCACCTGGTTGTAGATGTACGACAGGCGTGCCCGGGCGAAGTCGAAGTTGGCCTTCAGCACCCGCTCGTACGCCTCCCGCCGGGACAGCTCCCCGCCGTCCCAGTCGACGCCCTTGAGCGAGGTCGGCCCGTCCTGCGTGCCGGTGACGAAGGGCTCGTCGAGGAACGCCTCGAACTCCCGCGTGCCGTACGCCTCGGGGATCAGGTTCTCCACGATGTACAGCGCCTCGCCCAGAGCCCCGTAGTAGCCGCCCCAGTCGCCCTGGTGACCGCCCCTCAGCAGCAGCCGGGTGTCGGCGTAGTAGTCCTTCACGTGGTTGTCGATCGCCTTGAACAGGCGTCCCAGCGCCGCTTTCCTGAGCTCGGGCGTGTTCGCCGGCACCCACGGCTCCACCAGCGCGGAGGCGTAGAAGCGCAGGTCGTCCTGGTAGCGGACGATCGACAACTTGGCTCCCGGCGCGGCGTCGAGCTGCGCGCTGTACTGGTTGAACAGGTCGATCTGGCTCTTGCGGTAGCGGTCGACCATCGCCTGCTTCTCGGCGTCGCCCGGTCCGGGCGCGGGCGTGGTGTCCGGCGTGACCGCTCCCTGCTTCTCGCCGGAGACGTCCAGGTACGCGGTGGTGTGCGTGTAGGCCCGGTAGTAGCCGCGCGAGTCGGCGGTCACGGGCTGGCTGAACCCGGCGTCGTACGTCCTGACCGTCATCTCCACGACCTTCCGGCCGCGCGTGTGGCCGAGCGGCAGCATGATCGTGTTGTAGTAGAACCGGCCGGGCAGCGCCTTGCTCGAACCGAGGTTGATCGCCTCGTAGTCGCCCGAGCGCCGGTAGCCGATCTGCTCGCCGTTGATGTAGGCGATCGTCTTGTAGGGCGAGGCGTCGCTCCCCCAGAACTTCAGCGTGAAGTAGTTCTGCGCGACCGGATCGACCGCGACCGTGAACCGCAGCTCACCGGCCTTGACCGTGGGCGGGGCGGTCGGCTTGGCCACTCTGGCGGGCTCCCCCAGCGCCCCCTCCACCACCGCGGTGGAGGCCGCCTGCAGCGCGTGCGCGCTCTCTGACTGGGTGTCGCCGAACGTGACCACGTCCACGTATCCGGCGGGCAAGGGGGCGGCCGCCGCGGGGGAAGCGGCGAGAAAGGGCAGCAGCAGGATCGCGGCGAGCGGGCCGCCTAACCGGTGCCGTATGCGCATGGCGGATCGATCTCCTGATAGAAAACGTTCTCCCCGGAGATTAGGCCGAAGTGAGAGGCCCGACAAGAACCAGTTACCTAGGCGTTACACGGCCACTCGCCCCTAGCCACGCATTTTCCCAGCTCAGTGGCGTGATTGATGACCAAGCCCGAGGGAATGCGCTTTCCCCTCTTGTCGACCCGCTGGTACGCGTTTACGCTGAGCGCACTCGGATAGGCACCGTTAACTATCTCTGCTGGCTCAGAACGTCCAGAACTGGTGCGCGTTCTCCTTGGTCGCCAGCTTGACCGGGATCGCCACCGTCTTCGCGATGGTCTGGCCCTCGGCCGCCTTGATGGCGTCCTGCACCGCCTGCCAGCCCATCAGCCGCGGCTGCTGGGCTACCGTGGCGGCCATGGTGCCCGCCCGCACCGCCTTGATCCCGTCGGGAGTGCCGTCGAACCCGACGACCTTGACCTGGGTGCCCGCCTTCGGCCCCAGCGCCTGGATCGCGCCCAGCGCCATCTCGTCGTTCTCCGCGAACACCCCGGCGAGGCCGGGATGTGAGCGCAGCAGGCCCGTCATGGCGGTCAGGCCCTTGTCCCGGTCGTAGTCGGCCCGCTGCGCGGCCACGACCTTGATCTTCGGGTACGCCGCGATGCCCTGGGTGAAGCCCTTGCTGCGGTCGCGGGAGCCGGAGGCGCCGGCGAGGCCGCGGAGCACGACCACGTCGCCCTTCCCGCCGAGCTGCCTGGCCAGCTCCTGTGCGCCGAGCCTGCCTCCGGCCACGTTGTCCGAGGCCAGGTTCTGCGTCACGGCGGCGCCGTTGATGACGCGGTCGGCCGCGATCACCGGGATGCCGGCCAGACCGGCCGCTCTGATCTCCACGTCGAGCGCGCGGGAGTCGACCGAGTTGATGATGACCGCTTTCACCTTCTGGGTGGTGAAGCCGTGGATCTGCGTCGCCTGCCGGGTGGCGTCGTTCTGGGCGTCGGCGACGGTCAGCTTGACCCCGAAACGCTGCGCCGCCGCCTCCGCCCCGTCGCGGAACTGGACGAAGTAGGGGTTGTCCATCGTCGAGACCGACAGGCCGATCCTGATGTCCCCCAGGTCGTCACCGCTGGCGGGCGCACCGCAGGCGGCCACTCCCAGCGCGAAACCGGCTATGACGAACGCGAGTCTTCGCATGATCTTCTTCTCGTTGGGGTTCTGCCCCGCTGCGAAAGGGCGCCGACGCAAGCGACGGGCGCGTCATCCACGCGCCCATGGCCGCCTGGCCGCTGCACTGAGACCGGACGGCACGAAACCGCTGGTCAGAGTGTATGTGATGGTCTTCACGTTTGCCGAACCCGAATTGTGAGCCCCGCGGTGGCACGGCCCTCAGGAGTCTCAGCGGCCCCACCCGGACAGCACCAGGTCCACGAATTTCGCCGGATGCTCCACATGCAGGAAATGCCCGGCCTCCGGCCAGACGACGGTGGCTGAGCCCGGATGCCCGGGCAGGCTCGCCTCCCACCGCGCGGCCTCCGGCACATTGTGCACGGCGAGCACCGGACAGGACCGTCTGGACAGATACCGCTCCGACTCCCGGCGCACCCCGAACGCGCCGGGCACGGTGTACATCCCGGCGTAGCACTCGGCCAGCACGTGGCCGGGCGTGGCCAGCAGCTGCCCGGTGATCGGCGCGGGCAGCGGCCCGAGCTGCCGCAGCGCGGCGGCCACGCCGTCGGCGCGCAGGGCCGCCAGGCGCCCCGGGATCAGCCGTTCCTCCTCCTCGTCGGCGCCGTAGGCGGGGGCCACGACGACCAGCCCGCCGACCAGCTCCGGATGCTCGACCGCCAGCGCGGTGACCACCTGGGCGCCCATGGAGTGGCCGATGGCCAGCACCGGCTCATCCAGGAGCGGCACCAGGTCACGGGCCAGGTCGACGGGCCGGTACCCGGTCGCCGGGACCGGGGACCGGCCGTGGCCGCGCAGGTCGGGGGCGATCACCCGGCGTCCCCCGAAGTCCAGGGCGCGCCACGGCCGGTGGTCGCCGCCCCAGCCGTGCACCAGGAGCAGCGGTGGGCCGTCGTGGCCCCAGGTCTCGACGTGCAACCTCATGGAGTGCCCGGAAAGGTGGTGCCGAGGAGACTCCTGTGGCTCATGTGCGGTAGCCGATCCGCTCGAAACGCGCCGAGCAGCCTTCCCCCGCCAGATCCTGCACCCAGAACCCGACGAAGGCGCCGGTGAAGCCGAAGGCCCGCACGTGCCCGTCGACGAACTCGTCGGCGTGCTCGTCCGACAGGATCGTCGCGTCCAGGTCGGGCCCGTGGTTGAAGCGCACCACCGGCCCGTCGAACTCCACGCGCAGCTCGACCTCGGCTCCCGCGGGCCCGAGGACGCGCTCGGTGCGGGTCCCCTGGTCACTGGTGGTCAGCACCAGGCCGTCGGCGGTCACGGCCAGGTAGTGCCAGTTGCGCGAGTTGTAGTAGGCGACGATGCCCGCCGCCTGATGGACGCTGTCCGGCTCGAACCGCATGACCGTTTCCAGGGAGCACTTCTGGGCCGTGACCCGGCGGGCGACCAGGCTGGGGCTGCGCAGGCCGTACGGGGACTGACCGCCCTGGACGGTGAGCCCGGCCTCGTCGGCGGTCAGCCAGTCGGGCGTGGCGGGCCGCCGCAGCGTGCTCCAGTGCGGCCCGAGCCCGCCGGAGGCCGGAGAGCCGGTCCAGCCCTCGACGGCCGGCCACGGGTGGGCGGGCAGCTCGGGCGCGGCCACCTCGACGGCGGGCACGCCGCCCACCACGCGCGGCCAGCCGTCCTCCCAGGTCACGCGCTGGAGCGCGGTCTCGCGCCCGAGCACGCACCTGCCGTTGTGGTACGGCCGGGCCATCAGGTGGGACAGGTACCACTCCCCCGTCTGCGTCTCCACCAGGCAGCCGTGCCCCGCCTTCTGCAGCTCCAGGCTCCGGTCGTGCCGCGAGGTGAGCATGGGTCCCGCCGGGTCCTCCTCGTACGGCCCGGACATCGAACGCGAGCGCAGCACCGTGACCCCGTGCTCGTAGCCGGTGCCGCCCTCGGCCACCATCAGGTAGTACCAGCCGTCGATCTTGTAGAGGTGCGGGCCCTCGGTGACCTTACGATTGGCCAGGATCAGCTCCGGTTTGCCGCCGTCGAGGGCCTGCAGCTCGATCCCGGCGAACCCGCGCCCCGGCCGGGAGTCGAAGACCATGTTGAGCAGCCGGCTCCGGCCGTCCTCGTGGTAGAGGGCGGCGTCGAAGCCGCGGCCCGGCAGCCGGACCGGGTCGGACCACGGCCCCTCGATCGAGGGCGCGGTGATCAGGTAATTGGCGATGTCCTTGTAGCCGAGGGCATAGTTATCCATCACTCCGTAAACCAGGTGGAACAGCCCGTCGTGATAGGTCAAATCCGGCGCCCAGATGCCCCCGGAGTCGGGCACGCCGGACAGGTCGAGCAACCTGCGGTCGGCCAGGAGGCCGCCGAGCGGGCGCCAGTTCACCAGGTCGCGGGAGTGGTGCACGCGGACGCCCGGATACCACTCGAAGGTCGAGGTGGCCAGGTAGTAGTCGTCGCCCACCCGGAGGATCGACGGGTCGGGGTCGAATCCGGGCAGGACGGGGTTGCGGATCATTCGGTCTCCACACTCTTTCCGGCAGGCAGCTCAACTTCTCGGCGCGGGCCCGGGGCACGGTGCGCCACGACAACGGCAGCTCGACGATGCCCCCTGGACAGTAGGACTTTCCTGGCGGCCCGCGCCAGCTCGGGCGCCCCGTCCGGGCGCAGGTGGCTGACGTGCCGGTGATCCTCGTACGGCTCCACCTCGGCGATCCGCTCGGCCGGCGCGTGCATCAGTCCTCCAGGAAGAGCACCACGGTGCTGAGGGGCGCAACCTCGATCGGCCTGCCTAGGCGGACGCGGCGGCCGGTCACGAGGTCACGGGCGTGGCCGGCGCCGGTGGTGTGCAGGCTGCGGGGCCGGTCTTCCGAGGTGTTCATGCCGATGAGGTAGCGGCCGTAGGAGCAGCGATAGAACTGGGCCTTCCCGACGAAGAGCTTCTCGACACCCGGGAAGTCCACCCCGAGCGCCGGGTCCGGGACGTCCGAGGGGTGCGGCCCGACCTTGAGCACCTCGCCCGCGAAGGCCTGGTGGATCTGGGGACCGGGCGGCGGGAAGCCGCCGGGCGGGATGTGGGAGGCCGCGGGGTCGTTGATGGCGAAGGAGAAGCAGACCCAGTCGGCCTCGGTCCAGGTGTCGCCGGTGGGCGTGACCTGGCACTGCTGCCTGATGGTGGCGACCCGGTGGGTGTCGGGCGTGATGTGGTGGACGCGGGCCAGGTTGTTGACGGCCTGCCGGGCGCGCCAGTAGAGGGAGGCGTAGAGGATCTCCTTGCCGTTCTTGATCGCGACGACGCCGTTCTCCTCGTCGGAGAAGACGAAGGCAGGGGCGTCCCAGTCCATGGGGAACCGCGTGCCGCTCGCGGGCAGCGCCTGGAAGGCGGGCCAGTCGCGCTGGACGAGGCGCAGGGCGTTGAGCCCGACGCGCGGCCAGGTGTTGGTGAGCAGCAGGTCGAGGTGGCCGAAGAACTGGTTGTCGGCGATCATGCGCTGGGCGTGCCCGGCGATCGAGGGGTCGGCGAGGACGGCGGCGGCCATGGCGGGGTGGCCGTCCCAGGCCAGCCGCTGGGCGTAGACGACGTCGCCGGGGTAGTGGTCGTCGCGCCAGCCGACGGCGGCCTCCATGCGCATGGTGCGGTAGCCGTCGTTGTCGACCTCGGGGTAGCGGAAGACGGCCCGCGCGTTGATCATCTTGATCAGGTGGGCCTTCAGCTCGGGGTCCTCGACGCCGTCGAAGCGGGTGACGGCCTCGTAGAGCAGGACCAGCCAGTCGGTCACCTCGCCGTAGTTGCCGACGTAGCCCAGCTCCCTGGTCAGGCCCTTCCTGGTGACCTGGTGGAAGTGCTCGCCGAGGATCTTGCTGGGCGTGCCGGAGGCGTCCTCCCGGCCCAGGAACGGCTTCATGCCGACGGACTGGTGGATGTAGTCGCGGGCCTTCTCCTCGGCAAGCGGCGCCTTATCCGGATTTATCAGCATCAGGGCGCGGTTGCAGCGGTAGATGCCGAGCGCGCAGATCATCGACTGGTTGCTGTAGTGCGGCAGGTGCTGGCGCCAGTACGAGATCGACTCGGCCAGCATCCTGGTGTACGCGTCCCGCCGTACCGGGAGATCGCCCTGGACCGGCGGGGTGGCCCCGTCCAGCGGCGTGACCTCGACGTCGTCGAACCAGGCGGTGCCGCCGCCCTCGACGCGGACGTCGAGCCGGAGCTCGACCGCGGTGGCCGGGGTGGTCAGCTCGGCGGTGATCTGCGTCCAGTCCCGGGTGCCGACCGGCGCGTAGAACTTGTTGTCGGTGCCGACGATCTTCCCGGCGGCGTCGTAGAAGAGCACGTCGAGGTAGGCGCCCGGGGCCACCACGTCCTCGGTCCTGACCCAGACGCCGTAGCGGTGCCGGCCCTGGCCGACGAGGGTGCGGTTCTGGGCGGTGTTCCAGCCCGCGGCGGCGCCGGCGGCGGCGGTGACCTTGACCGAGCGCGAGCCGCCGCGCTTGACCGTGTCGTCCCAGAGCCAGGTGGCCGTGCCGGCCCAGCGGGCGGTGTTCCAGGAGGCGGGGGCCGTGCCGCCGCGCTCGAAGCCCGGGTTGGGCGCACCCACGGGCCGCCCGCCGACCGGGCGCTCCAGCCGGTCGCCCAGGACGTCGCGGAGCAGCAGGAGCGCCAGGCCGACCTTGGCGAAGCCCTCCCACTGCTGGTCGGAGGCGGTCAGCACGGTCGGGTCGGCGAGCCACTTGGTGTAGCGGGCGTCGATGGCGGCCAGCACCTGGTCGATCGCGTCCGGAGACCGGTAGGCGGGGCTCTCGGGCCAGAAGTAGCCCTCGGCCAGCCCCTGGAAGGCCCAGGAGTCGAGCGAGGCGGGGTTGCCGTCGATCCAGCCGCGGTGCTCGCGCAGCACCCTGGCCTTGATGCCCGCCAGCACCTCGGGGCCCGGCGCGGGCCGGACGGGCGCGTCGGGCACGGGCCCCTGGATGCCGTCGCCGGGGAAGAACGGCTCGGTGTGGGTGTAGATCCGGTAGAAGGGGCGGCTGGGCTGGTCCATCGACCGGTAGAACTCGGCCGCGTTCTGCCCGTAGCCCCAGATCCGGCCCATCGACCTGATCTCCAGCGTGACCTGCTCGCGGTCGCGCGTCATCGCCTCGGGCAGCGGCAGCGTGTGGTAGTGGAAGCGGCCCGGCGAGTGGGCGTCCTGGCTGAGGATGTCCAGCGGGTCGACCGCGCCCAGGTGGTAGTGGCCGACCTGCTCACCCGCGCAGAAGAGCTGGAGCCGGGACTGGTCGGCCTCGCTCGCGGCCCGGTCGTCGCCCCACAGCTTGATCGTGACGTACGTGGTGCCGTGCGGCGCGCACCTGACGGTGAAGGAGATCGTGCCGCCCCAGACCCCGGCGGGCTCCTGCGGGCGGAGCACGCGGGCGGAGCCGCCGAGCGCCCCGGCCACCACCTCCGACCGGTCGGCGGTCACCGCATGGGCGCGCTCGGAGGCCTCGTCGCCGAAGACCACCACGTCAAGGGGGGCCTCACGGCCTCTCGTGGAGGCGGCGGCCTCGCCGTTCCATAACCACGTGGCGGCGGCCAGGGCGCCGGAGGACGCCAGCACGGTCCTCCGGCTGATGGATGACGCCATGGTCACTGACCCTTCAGGTAGGCGTCGGCCTGCTTGGCCATCTCGGCCTGGACCTTGGCCAGGCCCGCCCGCTCCAGCGCCTTCTTCAGCTTGTCCAGCCCCTGGTCGACGTCGACGGCGCCGATGAACAGCGGGTTGGCGAACTGCGTCATGGCCGCGGTGACCTGGGTGTTCTCCCGCTTGATCGGCTCCGGGTCGGGGACGAAGCTGGCGTACGGGTCGACGGTGAAGTTGTCGATGTCCTGCGCCCAGCCGAACCACTTGGCCTCGGACTCGGTCATGTCCTTGACCCGGCGCTCCAGCTTGGCCCGCCAGGCGAGCGCGAAGCCGGGGAAGGTGTAGGTGGTCAGCTGCTCGTACTTGTCCTCGCCGATGGGGTTCCAGTCCTTGCCGGGGATGCCGTAGTTGAGCAGGTCGTGGTTCTCCTTGATCGACACCCAGTCCTGCAGTTGCATGGCCTTCTCGTTGCTCTGGCCCTTGGCGTTGAGCACGACGAAGTTGTCGCTCTGGAAGGTCTGGTACGGCTTGGCGCTCTCGCCGCCCTTGAGCGGCATCACGTTCGCGATCATCGCGCCCGGCACGTTCTTGGTCAGCTCGGGCAGCGCCGTGGAGGACAGGCCGTCGGTCATGGCCCAGCCGGTGGCGACGCGGCCGGCCTTGAACTGGGAGTCCAGCGCCTTCGAGTCCAGGGTGAGGGCGTTCTTGTTGATCAGCCCGTCCTGGTAGTACTTGCGGATCTTGCGCAGCGCGTCCACCATGCCCGGGGCCTCCCACCACGGGATCGGGTTGGACGAGCCGGTCTGCTTGCCGTCGGCGGCCAGCACGAAGTTGAGCGAGTCGCCGGTGAAGGAGGCGATGCTCATGGCGGGGTTGTCCCACATGTAGGGGTTGAGCCAGCCGACCGGGTTCCACGCCACGAGCAGCTTGGGCATCCGGGAGCTGACGCCGATCGGGATGATGTCCTTGTTCTTCTGCTTGACGTCGTACCAGAACTTCTCCAGCCCGGCGAAGTCCGTGATGTCGCTCATGCCGAGCTTGTCCGCCAGGTCCTGGCGGATGCTGAAGTGATGGAAGCGGGCGACCGAGTTGATCTGGGGCAGGCCGTAGAGCTTGCCGCCCCACCGGTTCAGCTCGACGATCTTCGGGTCGATCGTGGCGGTCAGGTTGGGGTACTTGCCGCTGGACAGCAGGCTGCTCAGCTCGACGATCGAGCCGCTGGCGGCCAGCTGGGTCATGTTGAGCCAGCGCGCCTGCAGCGCGGTGTCGAACTTCTCCCCCGCGGTGAACTTGAGCAGCGCCTGCTGGCCGTAGCTGGTCCACGGGATGAACTGCGGCTTGATGGTGAAGCCCAGGTCGGCCTGGAGCTTCTTGTTGACCTCGGCCAGGACGCCGTCCCAGCCGACCGGCACGTCTCCGGGGAGCAGCAGGCTCAGCGCGAGCGCGCCGGAGGTCTGGGCGCCGCCGGTGCCCTGCGGCTTCTGGGAGTCGTCCGAGCAGGCGGCGAGGAGGGCGGCGAGGGACAGGCCGCCGCCGGTGGCCAGCAGCCGGCGCCGCGAGATGATGGAGTGGGACACGGTAACTCCTGAGGTGGGGGGAGCGGACTCAGCCCTTGGTGGCACCGAGGGTGATGCCCTTGACGAAGTAGCGCTGGGCGAAGGGGTAGGCGAGCAGGATCGGGCCGATGGCGACGGTGGTGAGAGCCAGCCGGAGCTGGTAGACGGGGGTGGCCGCCTCCGCCAGCTGCGGCAGCATCTGCGTGAAGGAGATGTTGGAGATGAGGTTCTGCAGCACGAGCGGCAGCGGGAACTTGTGCACGTCGTCGATGAACAGCAGCGCCATGAACCAGTCGTTCCAGTAGTGCACGGCGTAGAAGAGGCCGACGACGGCGAGGATCGGCTTGGACAGCGGGATCGCGATCGTGAAGAAGATGCGCAGCTCGCCCGCACCGTCGATCTTGGCCGACTCGAAGATCGACTCCGGCAGCTGGCGGAAGGCGCTGACCTGGACGAAGACCAGGAACGGCATGACCAGCAGCGGCAGGATCACCGAGAAGTAGCTGTTCTGCAGCTTCAGATACTGCGTGACCAGCAGATACAGGGGCACCAGGCCGCCGGAGAACAACATCGGCAGGTAGGCGAAGACCGTCAGCGGCCGGCTGATGCCGGGCAGCCGGCGGGCGATCACCCAGCTCAGCCCCGAGGTCACCGCCAGGGACAGGGCCGTGCCCACGACCGTGATGAAGACGCTGGCGAAGTAGGCGTCCAGCACCGCCGGACCCGTGAAGATCATCTTGTACGCGGTGAGGTCGAAGGCGGCGGGGAACAGGCTGTACCCCGTCGTGGCCAGCTGGGACTCGCTGGTGAGGGACCCCGAGATGATCATCCAGAACGGGATCGCGCAGGCCACCACGGCCAAGGAGACGCCGACGATGCTGACGATCGTGAACGGTTCCAGCTTCTTCTTGCCGCTCATAGGATGCTGGTCTCCTTCGAGTACTTGCGCTGGATCAGCACCGCGATCACCACGAGGACGAAACCCACCACCGACTGGAACAGGCCGATCGCGGCGGTGGTGCCGAAGTCGCCGAGCTGGCGCAGGGCGCGGAAGACGTAGGTGTCGATGACGTCCGTGCTGTCGAACAGGGTGCCGTTGTCCCCGACGATCGCGTAGATGGTGCCGAAGTCGCCGTAGAAGATCCGGCCGACGCCCAGCACCAGCAGGACCGCCGCGGTGGGCTTCAGCAGCGGAAGCGTGATGCGCCAGGCCATCTGGGCCCGCGAGGCCCCGTCGATCATCCCGGCCTCGTAGACCTCCTCGGGGATGCCGGTGATCGCGGCCAGGAAGATGACGCTCAGATAGCCGCCGAGCTGCCAGATCTTCACCACGGTGAGGATCCACGGCCACGGTCCCGGCTCCGTGTACCAGTCGACCGCGGGGAAGCCGAGGCCACCGAGCGCGTCGTTGACCGCCCCGCCGCCGCCGGAGGCCCCGGCCAGCAGCACCTGCAGGATGATGCTGATCACGACCGGGGAGACGAAGTAGGGGAAGAAGACGACGGACTGGGAGACCCGCTTGAAGAAGGTGCTGCGGATCTCGTTCAGCATGATCGCCAGGATCATCCCGGCGGCCAGCGTCGCGACCAGGAACAGGATGTTGAGGAAAAGGGTGTTGAACAGGATCCTCGCCGCGTCCCCCGACTCCAGGAAGTAGGTGAAGTTGTCCAGCCCGTTCCACGGGCTGCCGAAGATCCCCAGGTTCACGTCGAACTGCTTGAACGCCACCACCAGGCCGGACATCGGCAGGTAGCTGAAGACCACGAAGAACACGACGGCCGGCAGTGCGAGCAGCCCGATCGTCCAGTTCACGCGGGCCGCCCTGCGTCGGACGCGGCGCCCGCCCGGCGGCCCGGAAGGCGGTCTCGTCTGAGGCTCTTGCCTCGTCTGTAGCGTGCTCATCACCGAAGTCCCGTCTCAGGCGGCAGCAGGTGGCGGTTGATAGAAACCGGTCGCTGCGAACGCTACGTCCGAGCGACCAACACGTTCAAGGCTGCGTTACAGAGACGTTACACATCAACGTCGGCGAACCGGGAAATCCAGGTAGGACGCTCTTTCGAGATCGATCAAGGATTGACCGTTGACCATGCGAGGCCGCGCTCCTACTTTAGAAACCGGTCTCTATCGAATGGAGGGCTTCCCCCGTGTCCCCACGCCCGAAGGCGTTGTTCGCCATGCGCGAGGAACATCTCGCCCTGCTCTTCCCCGCGCCCCTGCTGCGACGGCTGGACACGCTGGCCGACATCGACGTCGCCCTGGTCGCCGAGCGGTTCGACGATCCACGCCTGGCGCTGGCCGACGTCGAGATCCTCATCACCGGCTGGGGCTGCCCGCCGATCGACGAGGCGCTGCTGGCCGCCGCCCCGCGCCTGCGCGCCGTCCTGCACGCCGCCGGCTCGGTCAAGGGCATGATCAGCCCCGCCTGGTGGGACCGCGGCCTGCTGGTCTCCTCGGCCGCGGAGGCCAACGCCGTGCCGGTGGCCGAGTACACCGTCGGCGCGATCCTGCTGGCCGGCAAGGGGGTCTTCGCCCTCAACGAGCGCTACCGGCGCGAACGCTCCTTCACCCTGGCCAAGATCGAGCCCCGGATCGGCAACAACGGCCGCACGGTCGGCATCGTGGGCGCCTCCCGCATCGGCCGCAAGGTGCTCGAACTGCTGGCGCCGTACGACCTGGACCTGTGCCTGTACGACCCCTACACCCGCGTTCCCGGCGTACGGCAGGAGTCGCTGGAGGAGCTGCTGCGCCGCAGCGACATCGTCAGCCTGCACGCTCCCGCCACCCCCGAGACCGCGCACATGCTCGACCGGGCGCGGCTGGCGCTGATGCCGGACGGCGCGATGCTGATCAACACCGCCCGCGGGTCGCTGGTCGACACCGACGCGCTGATCGCCGAGCTGAAGTCCGGACGGCTGTCGGCGATCCTCGACGTCACCGAGCCCGAGCCGCTGCAGCCCGACTCGCCCCTGTTCGACCTGCCCAACGCCTTCCTCACCCCGCACATCGCCGGTTCGCACGGCAACGAGCTGTCCCGGATGGGCGGCGTGGCCCTGGACGAGCTGGAACGGCTCCTCGCCGGGCTGCCGCTGGCGCACCGGGTGACGCCCGACGACCTGGACAGGGTGGCGTGATGGAGCCGTCCGTGACCTGGCACGACCTCGTCTTCGAGCTGGTCGCCGGCGCTCCGCCGCGGCTGCTGGCGATCGGCCCGTTCAAGGGCGACGGCCGTTCGGCGCTGCCGGTGACGCAGATCGAGGTGACCGGCAGGGGCCGGAGCGGCACGGCGGGCAAGCGGCACGTGGACGGGCTGAGGCTGCGTCACGAGAGCCACCTCGCCGAGGAGGACCGCCTGACGATCCGCTCCGGCGGCGACGGCGTCCGCGTGACGACCGTCTTCCAGGCGATCGATCAGGTCATCCGCTGCTGGTCGACGGTGACCGCGACGGAGGAGCTGGTCCTGGAGCACGTGTCGAGCTTCGCGTTCGCCGGGCTGCCCTGGGACCTGACGGTGTGGAGCGCGCGCAACCCGTGGAGCGGCGAGTTCCGCTGGTCGGGCCGGCCGCTGGAGCTGCACGACGTCGGCATGACGCGCTTCGGTCAAACCGGGACGAAGAACCGCGTCGCGTTCACCAGCACCGGCTCGTGGCCCTCCTCCGAGCACCTGCCGACCGGCCGGCTGGAGTGCGCGGGCGGCACGCTCGCCTGGCAGATCGAGCACAACGGCCCCTGGCACGCCGAGCTGGCCGACCGCTTCGACGACGTCTACCTGGCGCTGTCGGGGCCGTCCCTGCGCGAGCACGGCTGGTCGGCCCGGCTGGCGCCGGGCGAGAGCTTCACCGGCGCGACCGCCGCGTTCACCGTGGCCGACGACCCCGTCGCCGCCCTGACCGCCTACCGCCGGGCCGTCCGCCGGCCGCATCGCGACAACGCCGAGCTGCCGGTGGTGTTCAACGACTTCATGAACTGCCTGATGGGCGACCCCTCGACCGAGCGCCTGCTGCCGCTGGTCGAGGCCGCCTCCCGGGCGGGCGCGGAGTACTTCTGCATCGACGCCGGCTGGTACGACGACTCGCTGGCCGGGCCCGGCGACGGCGGCGTGCCGGGGTGGTGGGACACGGTCGGCGCGTGGGAGCCGTCGAGCGTGCGCTTCCCCGGAGGGCTCCACGAGGTCATCGACGCGATCAAGGGCCACGGCATGGTCCCGGGGCTGTGGCTGGAGCCCGAGGTCATCGGCGTACGAAGCGAGGTCGCCCTGCCCGAGGAGGCGTTCCTGCGCCGGGCCGGGACCAGGCTGGCCGAGTGGGGCCGCCACCAGCTCGACCTCAGCCACCCGGCCGCCGTCGCCCACCTCGACGCCGTCGTCGACCGGCTGGTCCGCGACCACGGCATCGGCTACTTCAAGTTCGACTACAACATCGACATCGGCCCGGCCGACCGGCTGCTCGAACACAACCGCGCCTATCTCGAGTGGGTCGAGCGCGTGCTGGACCGCCACCCCGGCCTGGTGATCGAGTCCTGCGCGGCCGGCGGCATGCGGCTGGACGGCGCCACCCTGGCCAGGCACTCCATCGCCTCGCTCACCGACCAGCAGGACGAGCTGCTGCTGCCCGCCATCGCCGCCGCCGCGCCCGCCGCGGTGCCGCCGGAGCAGGGCGCGATGTGGGCCTATCCCGGCGAGCGGGTCGCCTGGTCCATGGTCACCGCAATGCTCGGCCGCATCCACCTCAGCGGCCGGCTCGACCTGCTGCCCCCTGACCGGCTGGCCGAGGTCGCCGAGGCGATCGGCGTCTACAAGTCCTACCGCGGCGAGCTGGCGCACGGCCTGCCGCGCTGGCCGCTCGGGCTGCCCGGCTGGCAGGACGACCGGCTCGCCCTGGCCGTGGACTGCGGGGACGTCGCCTACCTCGCCGTGTGGCGCAGGGGCGGGCCGTCCGCGACGATCGAGCTGCCCTGGCCCTCCGGTTACCGCGTGGCTCCGCTCTTCCCGGCCGCGGCCGAGGCCGGCTGGGAGGCGGGCACGCTGCGCGTGGTGTTGCCCGAGCCGTACTCCGCGGCACTGCTCCGTCTGGTGAAAGGTGCGCCTTGCCCCGAAAGATGACGCCGCCGCGGAAGGCCATGGAGGAGGCGGCGGTGCCGAGGGGCGTTCCCGTGGACGACCCCGAGCGGGCCACCATCCGCGACGTCGCCGCCCGGGCCGGGGTCTCGGCGTCCACCGTCTCCCGGGTGCTCAAGGGGGACTACCCGGTCGCGCAGTCCACCCGCGCCCGCGTGCTGCGGGCCATGCGCGAGCTCGACTACGTCCTCAACGTGCACGCCCGCGCCCTGTCCGGGGCCGGCACCAAGATGGTCGCGTTCGTGCTCGACGACGTCACCGGCCCCTCCTTCGCCTACGTCGCCAAGGGCGTCGAGCAGCAGGCCACCGAGGAGGGCCGGCTGTGCCTGGTGTGCGCCACGAACGGCGACCCGGCGCGCGAGCTGGCGGTCGTCGAGGCCATGCGCGAGCAGCGCGCCGACGCGGTGATCCTGGTCGGCGGCGGCTCGGCCGACGACGCCTACCGCGCGCGCATGTCCCACTTCGCGCACGCCCTGGACAAGGCGGGCTCCCGGCTCGTGCTGTGCGGGCGCCCGCCGCTCGGCGACGACGTGCCGACCACCGTGGTCGAGTACGACAACGAGGCCGGCGCGTACGCCATGACCAGCCACCTGCTCTCGCGCGGCCACCGCCGGATCGTCTATCTCGGCGCCGCCACCGCCGACGACCAGAGCACCACCAAGATCGACCGCGTGGCCGGCTTCCGCCGCGCGCACGAGGACTTCGGCGTCCCCTGCGATCCGGGCCTCGTCCTGCCCGGCGACTTCTCCCGCGGCTCCGGTTACGACGCCACCAGGCGGCTGCTGGCCGCCGGGACCGGGTTCACCGCGATCTTCGCGGGCACCGACATGGTCGCCGCCGGCGTGCTGGCCGCGCTGCGCGAGGCGGGGCTGCGCGTGCCCGAGGACGTGTCGGTCGCCGGCTACGACGACATCCCGCTCGCCGCCGACCTCGTCCCCGGGCTCACCACGGTGCACATCCCCACCGAGGAGCTGGGCCGCACCGCCGTGCGGCTGGCCCTGGACCTCGGCCAGCCGCAGCACGTCATCCTGGGCACGCACATCGTGGTCCGCGGCTCGGTGGGCGACAGGATCGTCAGTTGAAGGGGTTGTCGTAGGTGAACCAGTCCTTCTTCCAGGTGGCCTGGTTCTGGCCGTTGAAATTGACGCCCTCCACCTCGACCGTGACGTTCCTGACGGTGCTGCCGACGTAGTCCGTGGCGCCGTACAACTGGGCCGGATATCTGCACTCGGGGATCGTCGTGTCGCCCCAGTTCAGGCTGTACGAGGCGCGGAGGGTCGCACGGTCGTTGATCTTTACGTACCCGCCGGCGGCGCTGTAGCTCGACTCGCGGCACAGGTAGAACTGGTACGTGTACGTCGTGCTGTCGTTGAACTCGATCCAGCCGTAGATGCCAGCCAGCTTCTGGCTGCTGTCACCGCGTACTTCCAGGAAAATCGGGACCCGGGTGGCGGCGGAGGCCGAGTGGGCCGGCACGACCGTCACGGCGACGGCGGCCAGCAGTGCGAGCACGGCGGTCAGGAGCCTTCCCGTGCGGCGTCGCAGGATGTCGGATAACAATTCCCGCCCCCTTCTGTCTGACGTGGCGTGGCCTCACCCTGCGCTGGCGGCCGTCGGACCGTCCACTAGAGGATTCGTCGGGCCGGAATCGGGCAGGCGTTAAGGCGGCCGGACGCCCCGCTGATAAAGGGGCGGGTCTCTCCTTTCACCGGCGGTTATGGGGCGGCCGCGGCGCACCGCGCGCCGATTCCCCTCCGTGAAAGTTTCACCGCCGCCTGGGCGAAAGCCCGGGCGGGAGGCTCGGGCGGGAAACCCGCACGGAAGGCCCGGGGAAGCCCGGGCGGAAGGCCCGGCGAGGGCGGCGGGGCGGCGTCAGGGCTTCCTGCCGACTCCGCAGAATCCGTCCACTTCCGGGACGTCGTCGATGTCGGGGCGCCACCGCGTGGTGGAGACGATGCCGGGGGGCAGAACCTCCAGCCCGTCGAAGAAGTGCCCGATCTGCTCGGGTGTGCGGATGGTCAGCTTCGGGGTGCCGTGCTCGTTCCAGTGGCGCACCTCCTCGCGCTTCGCCTTCGGGTTGAAGTACGCGGTGATGTGCACGATCGCGAGGTGGCTGCCGGAGGGGACGGCGTCGAGCAGGCGTTTGACGATCCCGTACGCCTCGGCGTCGTCGCCGACGAAGTGCACGATCCCCAGCAGCATGATCGCGATCGGCTGGGTGAAGTCCAGCGTGTCCGCGGCCGCTCTCAGGATGGCGCCGGGGTCGTGGAGGTCGGCCTGGATGTAGTTGGTCCTGCCCTCCGGCGTGCCCACGAGCAGGGCCTTGGCGTGCGCGAGGACGACGGGGTCGTTGTCGACGTAGACCACGCGGGTCTCCGGGGCCAGACCTTGGGCGATCTCGTGCGTGTTGCCGGCCGTGGGCAGCCCGGTGCCGATGTCCAGGAACTGCCGTACCCCCGCCTCGGCCACCAGATGGCGCACGGAGCGGCGGAGGAAGTCGCGGTCGGCGCGGGCCGTCAGGGCGATGTCGGGATTTATCCGGCTCAACCGGTCGCCGACCTCTCGGTCCACCGCGTAATGGTCCTTGCCGCCCAGCCAGTAGTTCCAGACCCGCGCCGAGTGGGCCACGGTCGTGTCGATCTCCGGCGGCCACCGGTTCGTCGTCGAGTTGTCTGTCGTCATTCAGAGGTCTCCAGGCTTGAGCATGGGTTCGCCGGCGGCGACGTACCCGCGGGATGATCATACCCATTTGCCACGGAAGTCGTCATTAGCGCACTTCTCCCGAATCCAAATCTCACACGACTGGACAAACCACCCACCGAGGGTGTTTCACCCGGATACGCTCCGTTGAAATGTCGAGCGTCCGACAAATCATGGTAAGTTCCGGAAAAATATTCTTCGTTCGTGCAGAACCAGAAATATCGGATCAGCGCTTGACATGGTTTCTGCTGCGAATATTCAATCGCCGCCCCATCGGAAGGATGGCACCATGCGCGTGCGCCGGACACGGCATGCGGGACGTAAAACGACCGGGACCGCAGCCATGATCGGGCTGCTCCTCCTCCTCGGGGCGTGCACCGGCACGCAGCAGCCGCCCCAGCAGAAACCGGCGGCGGCGGGGGACGCGAACGATCCGACCGACCTGCGCGGCGTCTGCCCGGCCACCATCGTGGTGCAGACCCAATGGACGCCGCACATCACCGTCGAAGGCGGGATGTACCACCTCCTGGGCGCCAACCCCACCGTCGACGCCGCCAAGAAGCGGGTGAGCGCGCCGCTGGTGGTCCGGGGCAAGGACACGGGGGTCAAGCTGGAGTTGCGGGCGGGCGGGCCGGCGATCGGCTTCACCCAGCCGTCGGCGCAGCTGTACGCCGACACCGACATCACCCTCGGTGTCCTGGGCGGCATGGACGAGGGCATCCAGATGTCGGCCACCCAGCCGACCCTCGCGGTCATGGCCCTGATGGAGATCCACCCGCAGATCATCCTGTGGGACCCGGCCACCTACCCCGCCTTCAACACCATCAAGGACATCGGCCGGACGGACGCGAAAGTGCTCTACTTCGGCGGCAACACCTACATGGAGTACCTGGTGGGGGCGGGGCTGCTCAAGCGCAGCCAGGTGGACGGTTCGTACGACGGCTCCCCGTCGCATTTCGTCGCCGCCGGCGGCAAGGCCGCGGTGGCCGGCTACGCCAACGCCGAGCCCTACATCTACGAGAAGGACGTGCCGCAGTGGCGTAAACCGGTGAAGTACCAGCTCGTGTACGACGCCGGCTACCCGAACTACGGCCCCCCGCTGGTGATCCGTCCGGCTGACCGGCAGAAGCTCACGCCGTGCCTGCGCAAGCTCGTCCCCATCCTCCAGCAGGCACAGGTCGACGTGCTGGCGCAGCCGGGCCCCACGATCGATCTCACCCTGCGGCTCAACCAGGACTACAAGGTCGCCACGCAGTACACCAAGCCGAGCTCGGAGTTCTCGGTCGAGCAGATGAAGGCTCTCAAGCTGGCCGGCAACGGCCCCGACACCACCGTCGGCAACTTCGACACCGCCCGCGTCCAGCGGCTGATCGACATCACCAGGCCGATCTTCGCCGGGCAGAACAAGCCGGTGAAGGACGGTCTGAGTCCCGCCGACGTGGTCACCAACGACTTCATCGACCCGAAGATCGGCTACAGCGCCGGCTGAACGATCGGCGTGTTGCCCGTGTCCAGTCCGATGTGGTCTAGTGTCCGGGTGCTCGGTCAGGCCGCCACCTCCGCGCTGTCGTTCTCCGCCGCGGGCAAGCGTTACGAGGACGGCACGCGGGCGCTGGACAAGGTCGATCTGACCGTCGCCCCCGGCCAGTTCGTCGCGGTGGTCGGCCCCTCCGGGTGCGGCAAGAGCACTCTCCTGCGCCTGGCCGCGGGGCTGACCGAGGCCACGGAGGGCTCGGTGCGCCGGGAGACCGCCTCCGTGGGCTATGTCTTTCAAGATCATGCGCTGCTGCCGTGGCGCACCGTCCGCGCCAACGTGGAGCTGTTCGGCGAGCTGCGCGGGCTGTCCAGGGCGGAGCGGCGGCGGCGCGCGGACGAGGCGATCGACCTGGTGGGGCTGGCCGATTTCGCGCACCACCGGCCGCGCACCCTGTCGGGCGGGATGCGGATGAGGGCGTCGCTGGCCCGCGCGCTCGCCGTTCAGCCCGATCTGCTCCTGCTCGACGAGCCGTTCGGCACCCTGGACGAGATCACGCGGGAGCGGCTGCAGTCGGAGCTGCTGCGGCTGTTCGGCTTACGCCGCTTCGCCGCCGTGTTCGTCACCCACTCCGTCGGCGAGGCCGTCTTCCTCGCCACGAAGATCATCGTGCTGTCCGAACGGCCGGGTCGGATCGTCGGCACCTGCGACGTGCCCTTCCCCTATCCTCGCCCACCCGAGCTGCGCTTCGACCCCGACTTCGCGCGCATCGCCGCCCAGGTGTCGGCCTGGCTGCGGGGAGCTACCGCATGACCACCACCGTGACCACATGAGCACCGCTCCGAGGTGGCTGCGGTGGGTGCCGCCGCTCGCCGTCCTCGCCCTCGTGATCGCCCTGTGGTACGCCGTCACGTACGTGCTGCTGACCCCCGACCGGCGCTTCCTGCTTCCCCCGCCGGACGCCGTCGTGCGGGTGGGGCTCCTCGACCCCGGCAACCGCGCCGAGCTGTTCGCCGGCCTGGTGCTGTCCGCCCAGGTCGCGCTGCTCGGCCTGGCGATCGCGGCGGCGATCGGCATCGTGTGCGCGATCGCCATGGCCCAGGCGAGCTGGCTGGAGCGGTCGCTGCACCCGTACCTCGTGATCCTGCAGACGATTCCGATCCTGGCGCTGGTGCCGCTGTTCGGGTTCTGGTTCGGGTTCGGGTTCCTCACCCGCGTCCTGGTCTGCGCGCTGATCGCACTGTTCCCGATCGTGACCAACACGCTGTTCGGGCTGCGTTCGGTGGACGAGGCCCACCACGACCTGTTCACGCTGGCGCGGGCCGGATGGGCGGCCCGGCTGTGGAAGCTCCAGCTGCCCGCGGCGCTGCCCCACATCCTCACGGGCCTGCGCATCTCCGCCGGCCTGTCGGTCATCGGCGCGGTGGTCGGGGACTTCTTCTTCCGGCAGGGCGATCCGGGCATCGGAACGCTCATCGACCTGTACCGGGCGCGGCTGCAGTCCGAGCAGCTGTTCGCGGCGGTCGGCCTGGCCTCGCTGCTCGGACTCGGCGTCTTCCTCGGCTTCGGCGCCCTGGCGCGCCGGGCCACGTCCTGGCACACGGCCGCCCGGGACGTGGCTCACTAGCCCGGGACGGACGTGGCCCGCCAGCCCGGCCGGCCCGCTCAGAGCCGGTCGAGCAAGCCTCAGAGCCGGTCGAGCATGCTCTGGAGCAGGGCCGGGGTGGCCTCCTTGGGAGCGGCCTGAATGGTCAGGGTGTTCATCACCTTGCTGTAGTCGTCGATGTCGGTGGGCTTGTCCAGGTACATCGCGCTGGTGAGATGCTCCAGGTAGACCACGTCGGGCAGGTCCGGGGCGTCGAAGCGTAAGAGCGTGAACGGGCCGCCCATCGCCGCGTGCCCGCCGATGTCGAACGGCACGACCTGCAGGGTGACGTTCGGCAGCGCGCAGACCGTGAGCAGGTGCTCCAGCTGGGCACGCTGGACGTCGCGGCCGCCGACCGGCCGGGTCAGCACCGCCTCATCCATGATCGCCCACAGGGTGGGCGCCTCGCTGTCGGTGAGCAGGTCCTGACGGCGCATCCGCATCGCCACCCGGCGACCGAGATCGTCGGGGTCCACGCCGCCGTGCCGCGTGGCGATGACGGCCCGCGCGTACGGCTCGCACTGCAGCAGGCCGTGCACGAACTGCACCTCGTAGCTGCGGATCGTGCGCGCCGCCTGCTCCAGCCCGAGGTAGGGCTCGAACCAGCCGGGGAGCACGTCGCTGTATTGGTGCCACCACCCCGGAGCGCTGGCCTGGCGGGCCAGCTCCAGCACCTTCTCCCGCTCGCCGGGGGCGGTGATGCCGTACAAGGTGAGCAGGTCGGCCACGTCACGCTGCTTGAAAGGGCTGCGGCCCAGCTCCATCCGGCTGATCTTGGAGTGGCTGGCGCGGATGGTGTCCGCGGCCTGCTCGCCGCTGATGCCCTTGGCCTCGCGCAGCCGGCGCAGCTGCGTCCCCACCATGATCCGCAACGCGGTCGGCCCGCTCCGGGCACCACGTACGACCTGGGAGGGGACGGCGTCTCCGTCAGGCTCTGCAATGATCATCATTGATCCTTTTGCCGGGCGAGGCACTCGTTCTTCCCTACGTTACCTACTGTTTCATGACGTTCCAGATGATGCGTCCATATTCGGACCGATGACCAGGTCATCGAACTCGCCGTCTTTGGCGCCGAGTATCAGCGCCCTGACCTCGGCCTTGGTGTAGACGAGGACCGGCCCGTCAGGGTAGCGGGAGTTGCGCACCGCGATCCGGCCGCCCGGTAACTCGGCGAGCTCCACGCAACTACCGTCCGCATTACTCCGCTGACTCTTACGCCACTTCACCCCAGACACCACAGAAGCCGACATGCCATTGTAAATGGGACCTTCCATACCTTTCTCCTTTTCAACTCGTGTGACGAAACTGCAAGTGCATATGCACTTTCTTCAAAATGCATGTGCAGATGTACTTGCAGCGGGGAATGCCGGTTGGAAAGGATAAGCCTCCGCAAGCACCACGATCTACCCCCTTCATGGAGATCTTGATGCAGCGTCCTCGGCACCGCCGCTCGCGCGGCGGACCCGCCCAGACCCCGCAGCAGAACGCCGACACCCCGGCCCCCATATCAGCGGCCGCCGCCATGTCGGCGGCGGTCGATCGTGACCTGAACGCCCTGCGCGCGCAGTGGCCGGGCTGGGTCATCACCTGGGGGGCATGGCGGCAGACCTACACCGCCTTCGAGTGCCGCGACCCGTTCCACTGCACCGTCCTCGAGGCCCGCAGCCCCGACCAGCTCCAGGCCGCCATGGCACGGGCGGAGCTCGAGCTGAACGCCCGCCGGCCCCGGCCCGCCGAGCCGCCCTGACGCGGGTCCGGCCTTGAGGGCCTTCCGATCGGCCCGGATGTGCGCTAGAAAGAGGCCGGAATGGTAAATGCTACAGAATCCTGACGCAGATGCCGTCACATGTAGGAGATCAGATGCGTTTCTCGGTCGACAAGGACGTCATGGTGCCGATGCGCGACGGGGTCACCCTCGCCACCGACCTCTGGATCCCCGAGGGGCCGCCCGCGCCGGCGCTGCTGGTGCGTCTCCCCTACGGCAAGGACGGCCTGCCGGGTCTCTCCGGTTCTCCCCTCACCCCCAACCTGCTCGCCCTGCTCGAAGCCGGATACGCGGTCGTCTGGCAGGACACGCGCGGCAGGTTCCGCTCGAACGGCGAGTTCACCCCCCACGTCGACGACCCGCACGACGGCGCCGACACCATCGCCTGGCTGCTGGAGCAGCCCTGGTGCGACGGCAACATCGGCACCTACGGCGGCTCCTACCTCGGCTTCGTGCAGTGGGCCGGCGCGGCGCAGACCCCGGCCGGGCTCAAGGCGATCGCCCCGACGGTGACCAGCACGGACTACTACCACGCGCCCTGGTACTCGGCGGGCGGCGCGCTCTCGTGGCACGCGGCCTGGACCTGGACCACGATGATGACGCTCACGGCGGCGCAGACCGCGCTCGCCGCCGGGGCCGGCGACCCGGGGGTTCTCCTGGAGGCGGCCGGGATGGCGGCCGACCCGCAGCCGCACCTGGCCACGCTGCCGATCCTCGACCAGCCGCTGCTCGCCAAGCAGTCGCCCTGGTGGGCCGAGTGGCTGCGGCACCCCGACCGGGACCGGCTCTGGCAGGACCTCTCCGTCGCCGAGCGGTTCGACCGGGTGACCGTGCCCGCGCTGAACGTGGGCGGCTGGTTCGACCTGTTCGTCGACAGCACCGCCCGCACCTTCACCCGCATGCGCGCCGAGGGCGGCAGCGCCGAGGCCCGCGACGGCCAGCGGCTGATCATCGGCCCCTGGGACCACCTGTCGCAGGACGGCGTGTACCACGACCGGCGGTTCGGGATGAGCGCCGGCGGCATGGCGGCCGACCTGACCGGGGCGCACATCCGGTTCTTCGACCGGTGGCTGCGCGGCCGTGCCGACGCGCTGGACGGCACCGCGCCCGTGCGGATCTTCGTCATGGGCATCGACCGGTGGCGCGACGAGCAGGACTGGCCGCTGCCCGACACCCGCTACACCGACTACTACCTCGACGGCGCCGGCCGGGCCAACACCGCCGACGGCGACGGCGTCCTCGGCACCGAGCCGCCCGCGGCGGAGGCGGCCGACACCTACACCTACGACCCGGCCCGGCCGGTGCCCACCCTCGGCGGCCGGGTCATGCTGCCCGCCGCCGTCAACGGGGTAGGACCGGTCGACCAGCGCCCGGTCGAGACCCGCGACGACGTGCTGTGCTTCACCACCCCCGCGCTGGAGGAGCCGGTCGAGGTCACCGGGCACGTCTCGCTCGTCCTCCACGTCACCTCGTCGGCGCGCGACACCGACTTCACCGGCAAGCTCGTGGACGTCTTCCCCGACGGGCGGGCGATCTACCTCACCGACGGCATCCTGCGCGCCCGCTACCGCGACTCCCTGGCCACGCCGCGACCGCTCACCCCCGGCCAGGTCCACGAGGTCACGCTGGACCTGTCGGTGACCTCCAACGTGTTCCTGCCGGGCCACCGGATCCGCCTTGAGGTCTCCTCCAGCAACTTCCCCCGCTACGACCGCAACACCAACACCGGTGCCACCATCGCCGAGGACACCGCCGACGAGGTCGTCGTCGCGACCAACAGCGTGCTCCACGGCCCCGGGCACCCGAGCCGCCTTATCCTGCCCGTGATCAGCCGCTGAGCAATGACGACGACGGGAGAGGGCGCAGTGCCTCCGCTGAACGACACGGTGAAGATCGAGGACGGGCCCGACCGGGTGCTGGTCCGGCTGGACCGGCCGCAGGTGCGCAACGCGATCGACGCGGCCATGGTGGCGGACCTGCACGAGGTCTGCGCCGAGCTGGAGCGTCGGCCTCGCATCCTCGTGCTCACCGGCTCCGACGGGATCTTCGCCGCCGGCGCGGACATCCGCGAGCTGCGCGAGCGCCGCCGCGAGGACGCGCTGGCGGGCATCAACAGCGGCCTGTTCGACCGGATCGCCCGGCTGCCGATGCCCACGATCGCCGCCGTCGACGGTCCCGCCCTGGGCGGCGGCGCCGAGCTGGCGTACGCCTGCGACTTCCGCGTCGCCACCCCTCGGGCCCGCTTCGGCAACCCGGAGGCGGGGCTCGGCATCATGGCCGCCGCCGGGGCCTGCTGGCGGCTGCGCGAGCTGGTCGGCGAGCCGCTCGCCAAGGAGATCCTGCTCGCCGGGAGGGTGCTCGCGGCCGAGGAGGCGCTGGCCGTCAGGCTGGTGAACGAGCTCGTGCCGCAGGACGAGCTGCCTGCCGCGGCGGACCGGCTGGCCGCCCGGATCGCGAAGAACGCGCCACTCGCGCTGCGCCTGACCAAGCTCGCCCTGGCCGCCCCGCCCGGCGCGCACCCGCGCTTCGACGACGTGGCGCAGGCCGTGCTGTTCGAGACGGAGGAGAAGCACGAGCGCATGACCGCGTTCCTGGAGCGCCGCCGCTGACGTGGGCCGGGCGGGCACGCCGAGCGCCAGGTGGCCGGGCGGCACCTCCAGCCCCTCGGGCACGGTCGCCGAGGGCGTAGACGGGCACGGGTCACTCCCCCGTTCGCAGGCCGGCGTACACCTTCGTCGCGTTCCCGGCGAGCACGGCCCTGGCGACCTCGTCGGGCAGGAGCCCCGCGACGGCTCGGGCGTTGGCGGCGGTCCCGGGGACGCCGGGCCAGTCGGTGCCGAAGATCCATCTTCGGCCCAGGCGGGCGAGGTCGTACTTGGCGTAGTACTCGGGCAGCCGCTTGGGCGGCAGGCCGGACAGCTCCAGCCACACGGTGTCGTTGGACAGCGCGAGGAAGGCGGCGGCGTCGTACCACCAGCCGCGCCCGCCGTGCGCGAGCACGACGTGGAGGCCGGGGAAGTCGCGCACGACCGGGATGAGGAAGCCCGGGTCGGCGTTCTCGTTGGCCGCGCCGGGGAAGGAGCTGGTGCCGCAGTGGACGACGAGCGGGACGCCGCGCTCCTCCAGCACCTGGTACGCCGGGTAGAGGGCGGCGTCGTCGCAGCGGAACCCGCCGTGCACGGGATGCAGCTTGAGCGCGGCGGCGCCGAGGTCGAGCTGGCGGCACACCTCGGCGGCGAGGGGGAAGTGCAGGTGGGGGTTGACGTTGGCGACCGGCCGGAAGCGGGCGGGGTTGTGCTCGACGATCGGCAGCAGGTCCTCGAACGCCTGCGTGCCGGTCGCCTTGGGGCTGTACTCGCAGAACAGCAGCGCGACGTCCACGCCCTGGGCGGCGAAGAGCTCGTCCAGGCGGGCCGGGCGCGGCCTGCCCGCGGAGTCCCAGACGTCCTCCAGCACGCCGTGCTCGCCGAAGTCGCGGGCCCAGCGCAGCCAGGCGGGCTTGAGGGTGCCGAGCACCGGCACGTGGACGTGCGCGTCGATGAGGGGGATGCCGTCGATCATGTTCCCTACCTGCCCGCGACCATGGGGGTGTCCACCCCGATCCGGCCCGTTCCGCCGGAACCGCCGGGCGCGCCGAGCGGTGCCTCGCGCCCCCGCAGCACCTCGACGAAGAAGCGGCGGTTGTCCTCGACGAACTCGGCGTGCTCGTCGGCGACCCGCCGGTCCTGGCTGATGGCCTCGACGGGGCAGACGGGTTCGCAGGCGCCGCAGTCGATGCACTCCTTGGGGTTGATGTAGAGCTTGCGGTCCCCTTCGTAGATGCAGTCGACCGGGCACTCCTCGACGCACGACTTGTCCATGACGTCGATGCAGGGTGCGGCGATGACGTACGGCATGGTGAATCTCCTGGTCACGGGCCCGGGGCGGGATTGTCGGTGGAGTGCCCCGGGAAGAGCCGGGCGGCGGGGTCGAGGTGCACGGCGGCGTTGTTGACGGCCGTGGCCACCTCGCCGAAGCCGACCGCGATCAGCCGGACCTTGCCGTCGTAGTCGGCGATGTCGCCGGCGGCGAAGATGCCGGGCACGTTGGTGCGCATCGCGGAGTCGACGACGAGGTGGCGGTTGTCGCGCAGGTCGAGGCCCCATTCGCGCAGCGGGCCGAGGTTGGCGGTGAAGCCGAGGGCGGCGACCAGGCGCTGGCACGGCAGGGCGTGCCCGGTGCTGAGCTCGACGCGTTCCAGCCGGTCGCCGCCGTGGGCGGCGGTGACCTGGGCGTTGACGACGATCTCGACGGGCGAGGCGGTGAGCCGTGCCACCGAGCCGTGGTGGGCGCGGAAGGCGGCGCGGCGGTGCACCAGCGTGACGCTGCGCGCGATGGGGTGGAGCATGAGCGCCCAGTCCACGGCGCTGTCGCCACCGCCGACGACCACGACGTCCCGGCCCGCGTAGTCCGCGCCGTCGGGGACGAAGTACGCCAGGCCCCGGCCGACGAACTCCTCCCCGGCGGGCAGCGGGCGGGGCGTGAAGGTGCCGATGCCGCCGGTCACGATGACGGCCCCGACGGTGAGCTCGGTGCCCGCGCCGGTCTTGACCACGAGCCGGCCGTCCGGGGCGCGTTCGAGCCGCTGGGCCTCCTCCCCGAGCACGTACGCCGGCTCGTACGGGGCGGCCTGCTCGACCAGGCCGGCGATGAGGCGGCGGCCGGAGACGGCGGGGAACCCGGCGATGTCGTAGATCTGCTTCTCCGGGTACATGGCGCTGACCTGGCCGCCGACCTGGCCGAGCGCGTCGACCACCGCGGTGCGCAGACCGCGGACCCCGGCGTAGTACGCGCCGAACAGGCCCACGGGACCGGCGCCGATGATCAGCACGTCGACGTTCACGCGCGGGCCTCCTCGGCGAGGAGCTCGCGGACCCGGAAGCGCTGGATCTTGCCGGTCGCGGTCTTGGGCAGCCGGTCGAGGAAGACCACCCGGCGGGGCCGCTTGAAGGCGGCCAGGCCGTCGCGGCACCACTGGACCAGTTCCTCGGCGCTGACCTGCCCCTGGGCGACGACGCAGGCGACCGGTTTGTCCAGCCCGTGCTCGTCGGCCACGCCCACCACGGCCGCCTCCACGACCGCCGGGTGCTCCAGCAGCCGGCTCTCGACCTCGGCGGGCGAGACCCAGATGCCGCCCGCCTTGAGCAGGTCGTTGCTGCGGCCCAGGCAGGTGTAGTAGCCGTCGGGAGAGCGGGTGTAGGTGTCGCCGGTGTTCAGCCACGGGCCCGCGAACACCGTGCGGCTGGCGTCGGTGCGCCGCCAGTAGCCCAGGGCGATGGACTCGCCGCGCACGTGCAGCGCGCCCGGCTCTCCGTCGGGGACGGGCCTCCCGTCGGGGTCGCGCAACTCGATGTCGTACCCGGGCACGGGGCGGCCGGTGGTGCCGGGGCGCACGTCGCCGGGCCGGTTGGACAGGAAGATGTGCAGCGCCTCGGTGGAGCCGATGCCGTCGATGACCTCGACGCCGAAGCGGCCGGTGAACCGCTCCTGGAGCGGCGCGGGCAGCGCCTCCCCCGCCGAGGCGCCGAGCCGTACGGAGGCGAAGGTGTCGCCGGGCAGGTCGGCGGCCAGCAGCGCGGCGTAGAAGGTGGGCACGGCGAAGAACAGGGTCGGACGGTCGGCGGCCATCCGCTCGGCGGTCACGGCGGGGGCGGGGCGGCGCGGCTCCAGCACGGTGGCGGCGCCGGCCGAGAGCGGGAAGAACATCGAGTTGCCGATGCCGTAGGCGAAGAACAGCTTGGCGACGGAGAAGCAGACGTCGTCGGGCCGGATGCCGAGCACCTGGTCGCCGTAGGTCCGGCAGACGTGCCGGACGTTGGCGTGGCGGTGCATGGCGCCCTTGGGGACGCCGGTGGTGCCGGAGGTGTAGAGCCACAGGGCCCAGGAGTCCTCCAGCGTGGGAGCGGGCTCGCGGGACTCCCCCTCGCCCGCGCGCAGCAGCTCCTCCCACGTCAGGGACGTGCTCGCGGGCGGCGCGGCGCCGTCCCACACCAGGTGCCGCGCTTCGGGTGCCAGGGTCAGGGCCTCCTGGACCTGGGGGGCGTACTCGGCGCCGGCCACGACGACGGCCGCGCCGGAGTCGGCGATCATCGCGCCGAGCTCCTTGGCGCCCAGCATGGTCGAGACCGGCACGGCCACGAACCCGCCGCAGAAGGCGGCCAGGATCCCCGCGAACATGGGGACGCCGTCGCTGGTGACGAAGACCACGCGGTCGTCGCGGCGCAGTCCGAGGGCGCGCAGGGCGGCGGTGGCGGCCCCGACGAGGTCCGACAGCTCCGCGTACGTGAGCGTGGCCTCGCCCCGGACCGCCACCCGGTCCCCGCGGCCCTCCCGGACGTGGCGGTGGACGAGCCAGTCCCCGGCGTTGAACAGGGTCATGGTCAGACCCTCTTCGGGTCGTAGTCGCCCTTGCGGCCGGTGCCGTAGCGGCGCAGCGCGCCGTCGGGGCCGGAGGCGTTGGGGCGGACGAAGATCCAGTTCTGCCAGGCGGTGAGGCGGCCGAAGATCTTCGTCTCGACCGTCTCCGGGCCGGTGAAGCGGTGGTTGGCCTCCATGCCGGTCAGCGCGTCGGGCGAGAGCGAGGCGCGTTCCTCCAGCACGATGCGCAGCTCGCCCTCGAAGTCGATGTCGTCCAGGGCGACGGTGACCAGGCCGAGCTCCAGCGCGGCGGCCGCGTCGAGCGGCTCGCCGAACCGGGCGCGGGCGGCCTCCAGGTCCCGGTCGTTGCCCCAGAAGCGGGAGCGCAGGCGGGACAGCCCGTTGCCCATCGGGAAGAGGCCGTCGTTGGACGGGGTGAGGACGAGCGTGGCCGGGACGGCGGCCTCGTCGCGGTCCTCGTAGACGCCCTCCAGCATGTACTGCCGGTCGGCGGCCAGGGCCAGCTCGGCCAGCAGGCCCGCGAAGGCCGTGCCCGGCTCGATGACGGCGATGAGGCTGCGGCTGGTGACGTCGAGGCGTTTGAGCGTGCGCTTGTAGTAGTGGCGCACCTCGTCGACGAACCAGCCGGGCCTGTCGCGGAGCTGGGCGTCGTAGGCCAGCACCCGCTCGGGGTCGCCGCTCGCGCGCAGCACCCAGATGCCGAGCTCCGGCTCGTTGGTCCGCAGGTGCAGGATCAGGTCGTCCAGCGCGCGGGTCACGGCGAGCGGCCAGTAGCCGGCGCCCTGGCCGGCGGGGTCGGCGGGCGGCGCGTCGTGGGGGCCGTCCACGGTGATCTCGACGCGGCGGCCGGCCCGGTCGATGCGGGCGGTCACGTACGGGTACGTGATGGCGTCGCCCTCGTCCTTGCGGTCGAGTGACGTCAGGGCCACCCCCGTGGCGCCCGATGGACGCGTGGAGGCGGCCACCGCCGCCTCCGCCCGCCTGGCGACCTCCTCCTCGAACGAGTGGCGCGGCACGGCGGCATCCACCAGGCCCCACTCCGCCGCCGTGCGGCCGCGCAGGCCCTCGGACTTCGTGGCGAACAGGTCGGCGCGGTCCTTGCGCACGTGCCGCTTGTCCACCACGCGGGTCAGGCCGCCGGTGCCCGGCAGCACGCCGAGCAGCGGCACCTCGGGCAGGGAGACGGCCGAGGAGCCGTCGTCGACGAGGACGATCTGGTCGCAGGCCAGCGCGAGCTCGTAGCCGCCGCCGGCGGCGGTGCCGTTGAGCGCGGCGATCCAGGTCTGGCCGGAGTGCTCGGTGGCGTCCTCGATGCCGTTGCGGGTCTCGTTGGTGAACTTGCAGAAGTTGACCTTCCACGCGTGCGTGGACTGGGCCAGCATCCGGATGTTGGCCCCGGCGCAGAACATCCGGTCCAGGCCGCCGGTGAGCACGACCGCCCTGACCTCGGGGTGCTCGAAGCGCAGGCGCTGGACGAGGTCGTACAGCTCGATGTCGACGCCGAGGTCGTAGGAGTTCATCTTGAGCTCGTAGCCGGGGACCAGGCCGCCGTGTTCGTCCACGCGCAGCGTGACGGTGGCCACGGCCCCGTTCACCGCGAGGGCCCAGTGGCGGTAGCGGTCCGGCGAGGTCGCGAAGGTGACAGTCAATGCGTGCTCCGTGGGGGCGTGGAACCTTAATTCCCAATATTCGACGTCTATCATGAGTAACGTCAAGTGTTTGTAGTGCTTCTGCTCGCACGCGCATCCGAAGGGACGCCCGACCTGGCAGAATGCGCGTCACGAGCGTGTCGAAGGACAGGGAGGGCAACCGTGGCGGGCGAGTCCGCTGAGCGTCCGCGCGAGAAGGCGTCGGCCAGCGCGCGCTCGATGTTGCTGACGGTGCTGGGCGAGTTCGTCCTGCCGCGCGGGGGCGAGGTGTGGACGGGCACGCTGGTGACCGCGCTCGGCGCGCTCGGCGTGGAGGAGAAGTCCGCGCGCCAGGCCCTGGCCCGCACCGCCGCCGAGGGCCTGCTGGCCTCGGAGCGGCACGGCCGCAGGGTGCGTTGGAAGCTGACCGAGGCCGGAGACCGGCTGCTGCGCGAGGGCACCGAGCGCATCTACGGCTTCATGCGCGCCCCCCACCAGTGGGACGGCCGCTGGCTCGTCCTGACCGCGGGCGTGCCCGAGACCCAGCGCCAGCTCCGCCACCGGCTGCGCACCAGGCTGACCTGGCTCGGGCTCGGCTCCCCCTCCCCCGCGCTCTGGGTCGTCCCCGACGCCTCCAAGGAGGCCGCCGTACGCGAGGTCATCCGCGAGCTGGACCTGACCGACCGGGCCTACGCCTGGACCGGGCCGTCGGCGGGCATCGGCGACACCGCCAAGCTCATCACCGCCGCGTGGGACCTCGACGACGTGGAGAAGCGCTACGTGAGCTTCATCGAGCGCTTCGAGGGGCGCGCGGTCTCCTCCGACCGGGAGGCGTTCGTCAACCAGGTGCTGCTCATCCAGGAGTGGCGCCGCTTCCCGTTCCTCGACCCCGACCTGCCGGCCGAGCTGCTCGACCACGCCTGGCCGGGGCCCCGGGCGGCGGCCGTCTTCCACGATCTGCACAACCGGTGGCACCGGCGGGCGCAGGGCGAATGGGACCACATGGACGGCGAGGCCGCCGCCAGGAGCTGACCGTCAGACGAGTCCTTCGGCGGCCAGGTGCACGTAGTCGAACTCGACCGGCTGGTCGTTGATGCCGGTCTTCGGCGGGGCGATCCAGCCGGCGAACTTGCCGTACTCGTACTCGGGGACCATGAGGGATGCGACCCGCTCGCGGTCCTCGGGCGTGGGCAGCCATTCGTGGGCGCGGGCCTGCCAGGCGGCCTCGCCGACGACCTCGCCGTGCGGGGTGACGTGGTGGCCGGCGTAGACGCCGACCTTGCGGTTGAAGCCCTCGTGCGGCAGGTAGAGCCGCTCCGCCAGCCCGGCGTCCTCCAGGGCCTGGTTCCAGCGGCGTACGCCGTTGGCGCAGTCGGCGACGTACTCGTCGCGCAGGTCGAGGTTGAGTGCGCTGAGCATGGGCACGGTCCTGGTCCTGATCTGACCGTCCTCGACGTGGCGCAGCTCGCGGGTGGCCGCCAGCAGCACGTGGTCGTCCTTGCGCCGGGTCTCCATCCAGCGGCCCTTGAGCCCGGAGGTGTAGTAGTTGCCGGCGTTGGTCGACTGCTCCGAGCCGAACAGGTCCATCGAGACCGCGAACTGGAAGTTCAGGTACTTCTGGATGACGTCCAGCGGGATGCCTCCGTGCGGGAGGACGTCGGCCGTGCCGTGCTCCTTCATAAGCCCGGCCGTGCGCTCCAGGATCCGCTGGACCCCGGTGGTGCCCACGAACATGTGGTGGGCCTCCTCCTTGAGCATGAACTCGCAGGTGCGGGCCAGCGGGTCGAACGCCGACTCCTTGAGCGTGCCGAGCTGGTACTTGCCGTCGCGGTCGGTGAAGTACGTGAACATGAAGAACTGCAGCCAGTCGGTGGTCTCCTCGTTGAAGGCGCCCAGGATGCGCGGCGCGTCCAGGTCGCCGGAGTTGCGCTTGAGCAGCTGCTCGGCCTCCTCCCTGCCCTCCCTGCCGAAGTAGGCGTGCAGGAGGTAGACCATGGCCCACAGGTGGCGGCCCTCCTCCACGTTGACCTGGAAGAGGTTGCGCAGATCGTAGATGCTGGGCGCGGTGTCGCCGAGGACGCGCTGCTGCTCGACCGAGGCGGGCTCGGTGTCGCCCTGCACGACGATGAGCCGCATCAGGTCGGCCCGGTGCTCTCCGGGCACCTCCTGCCAGGCGGGCTCGCCCTTGTGCTTGCCGAAGTTGACCTTGCGGTCGGGGTCGCGCTCGGCCAGGAAGATCCCCCAGCGGTACTCGTCCATGGGGACGTGGTCGAAGTGCGCCCAGCCGTCGCGGCCCACGGCCACCGCGGTGCGCAGGTAGACGTCCTTGGTCGGCAGGGCCGGGCCGAGCTGCTTCCACCAGTCGAGGAACTTCGGCTGCCAGCCCTCCAGCGCCCGCTGCAGCCGGCGGTCGCCCGCGAGGTCGACGTTGTTGGGGATGCGCTCGCTGTAGTCCACGCGGCTGAGCGGGCCGCCGGGCAGGGGGGCGGCGCCGGTACGGGAGTCGGTGCTCATCACTGCTCTCTCTACGCTTGTTTGTCGTTACTTCACGATCGAGTCGAGTGTCGCCGGGCTGCCCTGGAGGGCGGTGCGCCGGAGGTGGGCGTGGACGGCGCGCAGCCCGCCCTCCTCCTCGCCGCCGCCCGCCCGGCCTGGGCCGCCGTGGACGAGCTGGGGCATCGGCGTGCCGTGCCCGGTGGACTCCTGTGCGCTGTCGCGGTCGAGCACCAGCAGCCGGCCGTGGTGGGCGGCAGCGCCGAGCACGACCGTGCGGACGAAGTCCGCGTCGTACGACACCACCGATCCCACCAGCGAACCCTCACCGCGGGCGACCAGCTCCAGCAGGTCCGCGCTCCCGTCGTACGGCATGAGCGTGCAGACCGGCCCGAACGCCTCCACCTCGTGGGGCTCGGGACGGCCGGGGTCGTCCGCCCGCAGCAGCAGCGGCGCCAGGAACGCCCCGCGCCCGGCGTCGGCGCCCACCACCTCGACCTTGTGCGGGTCTCCGTGGACCACCGACCCGGCCCGGGCCAGCCGCGCGACCGCCGCCCGCACATCCTCGCGCTGGTCGAGGCCGACGAGCGGGCCCATCGTCACGCCGTCCGCGCCCGGCGCGCCGACGACGACCCGCGCCAGGCGGGCCGCGACCGCTTCCGAGACGGCGTCCATGAGGTTCGCGGGGACGAACGCGCGCCGGATGGCCGTGCACCTCTGCCCCGCTTTGACGGTCAGCTCGGTGACCAGGGCGTCGGCGAACAGGTCGAACTCCGGCTCCCCCGGCACGGCGTCCGGGCCGAGCACCGAGCAGTTCAGGGAGTCGGCCTCGGCGTTGAAGCGGGCCGAGCGGAGGGTGACGGCCGGGTCGGACCGCAGCCGGGCGGCCGTGGCGGCGGAGCCGGTGAAGCCGATGTGGTCCTGCCCGCCGAGCAGGTCGAACAGGCCGGGCACGCGCCCCGCCACGAGCTGGACGGCGCCCGGCGGCAGCGCGTCGGCGATGATCCGCACGGCGTGCGCGGCGATGTACGCGGTCGGGGTGGCGGGCTTGACGATCGTGGGCAGCCCGGCGAGCAGCGCGGGCGCGAGCTTCTCCAGCATGCCCCAGACGGGGAAGTTGAAGGCGTTGATCTGCACCGAGACCCCGCGCGGAGTGGTGAGGACGTGCCGTCCCGTGAACGTGCCGCCCCTGCCGAGCGGGATCAGGTCGTCCTCGACGATCAGCGTGTGGTCGGGCAGGCCCTTGCGGGCCAGGCTCGCGTAGACGAGGGCCGTGCCGATGCCACCGTCCACGTCCACCGCGGCGTCCCTTCGGGTGGCCCCGGCCCGCGCCGACAGCTCGTACAGCTCCTGCCTGCGCTCCTGCAGCGCCAGGGCCGCGACCTTGAGCGCGGCGGCCCGCCGCGGGAAGGTCAGCTCGCCGAGGGCGGCCAGGCCGGTACGGCGGGCGTACGCCACCGCGGCGGCGAGGTCGAGCCCTTCGCCGCTGACCCGGGTGACGATCTCACCGGTCACCGCGTCGGCGACCGGGACCCCCTCCCCGCCTCCGGCGCGCCAGGCCCCCGCGAGGTAGCTCTCCAGGGTGCTCACGACTCGCTCCAGTCGTAGAAGCCCTTGCCGGTCTTGCGCCCCAGGTGGCCCTGTTCGACGAGCCGGACGAGCAGGTCCGGCGGGGCGAAGCGGGGGCCCAGCTCGCGTTCGAGATAGCGGGCGATGCCCAGCCGGACGTCCAGGCCGACGAGGTCGGTGAGCCGCAGCGGCCCGGTCGGGTGGCCGTAGCCGAGCGTCATCGCGGCGTCGATGTCCTCGGCCGAGGCGACGCCGGACTCGACCATGCGGATCGCCTCCAGCCCGAGCGCGACGCCGAGCCTGCTGCTGGCGAAGCCGGGCGAGTCGCGCACGACCACGGCTGTCTTGCCGATCGCCTCCACCCACGCCATGGCCCGCTCCGGGAGGGCCGGGTCGGTGGCGGTCGCGATGACCACCTCGACGAGCCTGCTGGCCGGGACGGGGTTGAAGAAGTGCAGCCCGAGGAAGCGCTCGGGGCGGGCGAGCGCCTGGGCGAGCGTGTCGAGCGAGATGCTGCTGGTGTTGGAGGCGATCACGGCCTCGGGCCCGACCGCGTCCTCGGCGGCGCGCAGGGTGACGAGCTTGAGGTCGACGTCCTCGGGCACCGCCTCGATCACCAGCCCGGCCGCGGCCAGCTCCGCGGGGTCCGTCACCGTGGTGAGGCGGGCCACCGGCTCGCCCGCGTCCTCGATCAGGCCGCGCTTCGCGCTGGCCTCGACCGCGCGGGCCACCCGGTCCCGGGCGGCGCCGGCGGCCTCGCCGTCGCGCTCCACCAGCGTGACGTGGCAGCCCGCGAGGAGCAGGGCGTGGGCGATGCCGGCGCCCATGCGCCCGCCGCCCACCACCCCGCACCGCTCCGGCAACGTCTGGGTCATCGCAGTCCTCCTGTGGCGAGCTCCTGGGCGCGGGGGGCCGACGCGCTGGCTGCGGTCATGCCCCGTACGCTCACAGATACTCAACTTGCCACAGTTTTATGGAGCTGCGGAAGAGTTATGTAGCAGATTTATGGCACGCCTAGTTGGGGTTGCCGGCGTGGGTGAGGGTCTCCCAGGCGACGAAGAGGTTGTTGGTGCCCGCCGGGCGCTGCCGCTCGGTGAGGGTCTGCGTGTTGCTCATCGCGATGCCCATGCGGTTGTGCAGGGCGTTGAAGCCGACCTCGGTGACCGGCCCCAGGCCCAGGGTGAGGCTCCCGCCGCACAGCCACGCGGGCACAGCGGTGCCGAGCTGGTATTTCGCGTGCAGGCCGAGCGCGTGCCGCAGCCGGTCGGCGACCTCCGGGTAGAGGTCCTGCCCCTGGATCCGGGCCGTCTCGGCGATGTGCGCGATCGACGCCAGGCCGTACCCGGTGTGGGTGAAGTCGCGGCACGTCTCCTGGGAGAGCCCGTCGACGAAGGTGTCCTGGCCCTGCCAGTAGTCGACGACCTCGGCGCGCGTGTCGATGCCGCTGCCCGCCGGCCCCCTGGGGAAGGCGCCGTCGGCGGTGAGGTAGACGTACGCGGGCACGCGGGCCCTGAACGTGCTCACGGCCTTGTCGTAGGCGGCCTTGTCCTCCAGGAACACCGCGATCCCGATCGCGGCGTCCGTCATCGTCAGCTCCCAGTTGCCGTTCGTGCGGGTGCTGCCGTTGATGACCTCGGGAAGGTAGACGTTGCGGAGCATGGTCGCGAAGCGGTTGACGCCCGTGGCGGACCAGCCGGTGTAGGTGTAGCGGATGATCTCGGCGGCCCTGGGCCAGGACGATCCCGCCCACCCGGTCTGGAGCGGCGCGTTGCTGTTGGTGTGGTCGGTGATCACGCCGGACCAGGCGTCCATGATCTGGATCGCCTTGTCCGCGTACCGGCTGTCGCGCGTGATGTACCAGGCCAACGCGTCGGTGTAGGCGGCCAGCGCGTCCTGGCGCTCGTCCGTGCAGCCGTTGTTGGGGTTGGAGTACGGGCCGCACTCGACGACGGCCCGCGGCTTCGGGGTACGCGACAACGACGCGAGCGGGCTCGCGATCATCTGGTCGTAGGCGGCCTTCCACGGCTGGGCCCCGGCGTTGACCTTGGCGCGGACGAAGTCGAGCTGCGCCTTGCTGACGAGCACGCCGGGATGGGCGAAGGCGGCCGGCGCCGCGGTGGCGGGCGGGGACATGACGATGGTGATCAGGGGGATGACCAGGGCGATCGCGAGTGACGACAGGATCCCGCGACGACGGGGACGGACCACGGACCCCACTCCTTATTTAGGAAACTTTCCTAAAGGACGGTGTGATCGTAGCCCTGACACCAGACCTTTACAAGACATGCCGCCGCTTGTGTCACCCCGCTCATGAGCACGCATCGTCAAGGAGCTGTGGACGCATCGCCAACGACAGCCCGGCCCGGGCGTTGTCATCCTGTTCATCCAGAGCTGTCACAAGGGGGTCAGAAACCTGATGTTCCGCAGAGTCATGTCCATCGTGCTGCCGATCGTCGTCGTCACGGCATCGCAGGCGGCCACGTCCACACCGGCGAACGCCGGCGCGTACGGCTGTTCGGGGTCGCAGGTGGGCAGCTGGGCCGTGCCCCTGCGGGACCTGGTGACCGGTGGGACCTACTACCGCAGCGACATCAAGCTCTTCTACGACGCCGGCACCGGCTGGAACTGCGCCGTCCTCGCCAAGCGGCCCGGCCAGGCACGGTACGGAGAGCCCACGCCGATGGCCATCCACCTGTGGAACTCCCGCCTGACCGACGACAACGTGAAGAACAACAAGGACTCGGACAGCGGGCGCTTCAAGTACTACGCGGGCCCCGTGCGGGTCTACGGAAAGAACCTGTGCATGTACATGCACGCCCTGCATGGGGATCACACCGGCACCGGGGAGCCCAAGTACAACGGCCAGCGACAGGTCCTCGGCGTGGCCTGCGGCTGAGCCCTCCGCTTCCTTGGTTCAGTGCGTGTGGTCGTGGCCGTCGCTCTGGATGGCCTGCCTGACCGACACCGCCCGCGCGGTGAACGCCGCCGTACGGACCTTGCCCTCGTGCTGGAAGTCCAGGAACAACCGGTACTCGCCGCCGCTGGGCACCTGCGCGTGGAAGGTGATCTCCGGCCCCGCCGTCGCACCGTCCTCCGGATGCACGTGCAGGTAGGCCAGGTCACCGCCCCGCAACGCCACCAGGTGCCCGTAGGCTCCCAGATACCGCTGCAGATCCGTGACCGGCCTGTCGTCCTTGCTCACGCTCAGCGTCAGCTTGCTCGCCTGGCCCGGCACCAGGTCACCCCGCAGGTAGACGGTGTAGTCGTCCACCGTCGCCGCGCGGCTGACCGGCGCCGGCGCCCGCGGCGCGTACTTGCCCGCCACCAGTAGATCCGCCCCCAGCGTCAGCCCGCTCCCGCCCGCCGGGACGAAATCCGCGAACGCCCGATAGGCGCCCGGCTCCTTCAGGGTCAGCGGCACCGACCACACCCCGTCCGCGCCCAGGACCGGGTGCAGGTGCTGGAAACTCGCCAGATCCCGCGACACCACGATGAAGTGCAGCTTCTTGTCATGCTGGACCTGATAATCGGTCACCGGCCGCCCGTCGGGCCCGGTCACCGTGAACCGGAAATCGGCCGGCTCGCCCGCTTCGACGGTGGTCAGCGGGCTCAGGGTGTAGCCGTTCTCGGACACTTGAAGTCCTCCAGGGGTGTCCCCCTTCGCCGTCCCGTGATCGCCGTGACCGTCCGCGGCAGGAGTCGCGTGCGCCGGCTGCCGGGCCGGCCCCGGGGCGGAACCGGCCGTCCCCACCGCGTTGCCGGCACCCAGGGCGCCGCCGAAGACGACGGCCAGCCCCAGAACGTAGACGCCCAGCTTGGTTGCCGCGTTCATGCCTGATTCGCCACCTTGTACCCCGCTTCCTCGACCGCTGCCACAATCTCGGGTACGGCCACGGGGCCTTCGCTGTTCACCGTCAGCCGGCAGGCCGCGGCCCAGGCGGTCCGCGGCACTACGACCGCGGATAGCATTCTTGGCATGACGCGCGGCTTAGGAGAGCTCGAGTCCACCATCATGGAGCGGATGTGGGCCCGGCGGAAGCCCGCGTCCGTCCGCGACGTGCTGGAAGAACTGCGGCAGGAGCGCACCATCGCCTACACCACGGTCATGACCGTGATGGACAAGCTGCACACCAAGGGCCTGCTCAAGCGCGAGCCCGTCCGCCGCGCCTACATCTACGAGCCGGTCGCCTCCAAGGAGGCCTACACGGCCGACCTGATGCGGGCCGCGCTGGCCGGCAGCGGCAACCAGGCCGCCACGCTGGTGCACTTCCTCGAACGGCTCACCCCGGAGGAGGCGACCGCCCTGGAGGCGGCGCTGCAGGTGTTCCCGCCCAGGGCCGGGTCGGCGTGATCGCAGCCGCCGTCCTGGTGCTCTACACGGTGGTCGCCGCGATCTGGCTGCCGCGGCTGATGCGGGCCGCGCGCTGGGCCGACCGGGCGCCCCGGCTGGCGATCACGATGTGGCTGGCGGCCGGCGCCTCCGTGGTCGCCTCCGCCGTCCTGGCCGCGTTCGCCTTCGCCGTGCCCGCCGACGTCGTGGGGCACGGGCTGGCCGGGCTGTTCGAGATCTGCGCGGCGATGTTGTCGGACGGCCACGGCCTGACCCTGGCGGGTGCGGGCGCGCTCGTGACCGCGGGCGCCGTGCTCGCGCGCCTGCTCTCGTGCGGCGCGGCCGTCCTGGCCAGGGCGGGCGCGGAACGGCGCGCGCACGCGGCGATGCTCGGCCTGCTCGGCCGGCGCGACCGCGACCTCGACGCGATCGTGCTCGACCACGACGAGCGGCTGGCGTACTGCCTGCCGGGCCGGCGCGCCCAGACCGTCATCACCACCGGCGCCCTGCGCAGCCTCACCCCCGAACAGGTCGCCGCCGTGCTCGCGCACGAACGCGCCCACCTGCGCGGCAGGCACCACCTGGCGCTCGCCGCGGCACACACGCTGGCCAAGGCGTTTCCGAAGGTGCCCGTGTTCGAGGCGGCCAAGGCGGAGGTCGTGCGGCTGATCGAGCTGCTGGCCGACGACGTGGCGGCGCGGCGCCACCCCCGGGTGCAGATCGCCGCCGCGCTCGTCGGCCTGGCCACCGGCCGGGCACCCGCGTTCGCCCTCGGCGCCGGCGGCGACACCGCCCTCCTCCGCGTGCGCCGCATGCTCAGCCCCGCCTGCCCGCTCAGGCGCGTGGAGCGCCTGGCCGGAGTGGCGAGCGTGACGCTGCTGCTCGGCGGGCCGGCGGCGGTGGCGCTGGTGCCCGGGCTGGCCTCGTTCGTGGCGCACCACTGCCATTCGTTCCTCCCCTTCTGACGCACGCGGCCCCGGAACCGTCCGGGGGTCCGCGGTGTATGCGGGGCATGAGACTGCTACCCGTCCTCGCCCTCGCCGCCGCGCTCCTGTCCTGCCCTGCCTGCTCCTCCCGAGCGGGCGACTGCCCGGTGACGCTGCCCGGCGCCGCCCCGACCTCCTCGAACGGCACGCCCGGGCCGTTCTTCGGCAGGGAGAGCTCGTACGGCAACGGGAGCCTGTGGGTGGGCGGGCTGGCGCCGGGAGGCGTCATCGAGGCCGACGCCGCGCTCGTCCAGCCGGACGGCTCGATCTCCATGAAGTACGGCTGGTGGCGGGGTGTGGCGGGCAAGCTGGAGATCAGCGGGCGGCGGCTGGACGGACCGGCCGGGCCGCTGCGCAGCGAGGTGCCCGACGGCTACGGCGAGACGGGTTTCCAGGCCACGGGCGTGGACTTCCCCGTCGCGGGCTGCTGGGAGGTCACCGGCCGCGTGGGCTCGGCCGGCCTCTCCTTCATCACCCTCGTCACCCTCGCCGGGAAGGACTGAAGGAAGGCGGCGACGTTCGCGGAGTTTCCGCAGGTGAGCCGAGTTCCGCGTTGGCGCCGTAAGCGAGAGGGCGACGGGGTACGGTCAGCGCGTGGATGTGCCAGGAGCCCTTTACGGCGACGCCGTTCTCGCCCGCCACACTCTCCTCGTCATCGACTTCGAGGGGCTGACCCCGCAGGGGCGTCCCCTGGTGCCGATCGAGGTGGGCGTGTGCGCCGTGCGGGCCGTCGGCGGCGATCTGGCCGAGGTGTGGCGGTTCGAGTCGCTGATGGCCGCGCCGGCCGGCGTGGCCGTCACCCCGTGGGACGTGCGGCAGACCGGCATCACCGCCGCGATGCTCGCCACCGCCCCACCGCCCGAGCAGGTCATCGCCGCCCTCGACGAACGCCTGACGGCGCCGCCGTACCGGCTCGTCGCCCATCATGCCGCCACCGAGGCGGCCCTGATCGCCGGGCTGCGGTCGTCGTGCCCGCGGCTGGCAGCCGTCCCGCTGCTCGACACGGTACGGCTGGCCCGCCACCTGTACCCGAGGTTGCCCTCCCACAGCCTGGACACGCTGCTCGCGCACCTGGGCATCCCCCGCCCGGCCGGCCGCCACCGGGCCCTGCCGGACGCCGAGGTGACCGTGCGGCTGCTGCGGCGCCTGCTGGCCGAAGGCGGCCGCACGCGCTGGCGATCCCTGCACGACCTCGACGCCATCGGCGGCCTCGCGCCCAAACGACCGCCACGCCGGCCGGGCGAGCAGCCGGGCCTGTTCTGACGGACGCCTCTTGCGACCCTTCCCTCTTATACGTAGGCTTATACGTATAGACAGAGGAGGGCGGCAATGGCGCAGAACACGGTGATCGACATCCCGGACGAGGACCTTCCGCTGCTGGAGCGGGCGCAGCACCTGGCCGGCGGCACGCCGTCGGCGGCGGTCAGCGAGGCGCTGCGGCGCTACGTCGAGATGGAAGAGGGCCGCCGGCAGGGCTACGACGAGATCGTCATCCGGATCGCCGGGGACGAGCGGCGCTTCTCCGGCGTGCTGCTCGGCGAGTGGGGCCGCACGAGCCGCAGCGGGCGGGTGGACACGTTCCGGGTCTACCGCTCGCACGGGGGGACGTTCGTCCTGCACAGCGACCGATCGCCCGACTGGGTGAGCGGCTCGGAGTCCGACGACTGGGCGACCACCTGGCTCGGCTACCTCGGCCTGGGCGAGACGAGCTGGGGCTTCGTGCCGGGCGACACCACCGTGGAGGCGGTCGGCACGCTGGAGGAGCTGCGCGGCAGGATCCCCGCGGAGTTCTACGACCGGATCGCCGGTCTCGCCGACCGCCCCGTCGACGACGATCTCGACCTCTGACCGGCGACCACACAGAGAGGCCACCCGAGACATGGAACTCCGGACACGAGTCTCCGACGGCGACCGCGACCTGGTCGTTCTCCGGCTTCAGCAGGCCTTCGCCGACGGCCGGCTCGGCTCCGCCGAGATGGAGGCGCGGCTCGAACTGGCGCTCACCGCCGCCTCCCACGGCGACCTGCTGCAGGTGACCGCCGACCTGCCTGAGCTCCCGGACGAGACGGTGGAGCTGAGGTCCGCCGGTGGCCGCATCAGGCGGGTGGGCGACTGGCAGGTCCCGCGCCGGCTGCGGATCGCCTCCGAGTACGGCTCGGTCTGGCTGGATCTGTCCCGGACCGTCATCGGGCATCCCGAGATCGAGATCGACCTCCGGCTCGATTGCGGCTCCGCCACGATCGTCCTGCCGCGCGGCGCGACCGCGAACGCCGACGCGGTGCGCGTCGAATGGGGCAGCGTGGCCTGCCGGGTGCCCGGCCGGCCACGTCCCGGCGCCCCGCACCTCCGGGTCACCGGCCTGCTCCCCTACGGCCGGCTGCGCATCCGCGGGCCGCGCCAGTGGTCCGGCCGGTGGTCCGGCCGGTGACGGCTCACCCGGCCAGGCGCTCGACGGCGAAGGCCGCCAGGAACCCGGTCGTGGCGATGAGTCCCGTGAGGGTGTGCGCGCGTTCGAAGGCCTCGGGGATCATCGTGTCGGCCACCATGGCGAGGATCGCGCCCGCCGCCACCCCCATGATCATCGAGGTGACCGCCGGCGAGGCCGACTGCATGGTCAGGTAGCCGAGGAACGCCGCCAGGCCGCTGGCCAGGGCGATCCCGCCCCAGATGCCGAACACGTAGCGGGCGCCCCGGCCCGCGCGCTTCATCCCGGCGGCGCTGGAGAGCCCTTCGGGGACGTTCGAGATGAACACCGCGGCCAGGACGGCGAACCCGACCTTCCCCCCGCCCACGAGGGAAAGGCCGAGCACCACCGACTCGGGCACGCCGTCGAGCAGGGCGCCGACGGCGATCGCCGCGCCGCTGCCCTGGACGTCGGCCTCGCTCGGCTGCTGATCGCCCGAGCGTTTGCGGTGCCGGGCGCCGTACCGGGCCAGCAGCGCGTTGGCCGCCACGTAGGCGCAGGCACCGGCGAGGAAGCCGGCGGCGGTCGGCAGGAGCCCGCCGGTCCGCTCGGCCTCGTCCATCAGCTCGAACGACAGCGCCGAGATCAGGACACCGGCCCCGAAGGCCATGATCATGGCGATCGCCCGCGCCGGGACCCGCACCAGCCAGGCGACCGCGGCCCCCACGACCAGCGCCCCTCCTGCCAGCAACCCCCACAGCAACGCCTGCAGCCCTTCCGGCATCGCCCACCTCCGTGCACAGAACCGTACGATCCTTGCATCACGGGCATATGGTCTCCCCACCGGGCCGGGGGGCGACAGCAAAATGCCCGATATGCGGCGCAGTCGGGGCCGCCGGCGAGGGCTGAGCGGCCCCGCTCGCGGCGGTCGGGAGCGCCGGCGAGGGCTGGGCGGCGCTAGCTCGTGACGGCACGACGGCTCGGCAGCGCCGCCGTCGCCGTTCCCCAGGACTCGAGTCGCGTACGGACCTCCTCTCGCACGGGGTGGGCCAGCGCGTCGTGGTAGGCCAGGTCCAGCAGCGCGTCGATCTCCACGCGCTGACCGGACTCCGCCGAGCGGACCGCCGCCTCGACCATCGCGAGGCTGCGGACGTTGCCGGCGATCGACCCCGACGGCTCCACCCCCGCGCGCAGCGCCGCCACGAACTCCGCGAGCGCCCCCGCGACCTCCTCCCGGCCGCCCCGCGGCACGTCCACGGCACCGCCCGCGCCGGAGGTGACGCGGTCCTCGCCGTCCCAGGTGGCGGTGCCCGCGGCGCCGCTGGCCAGCCACTCGCCGTTCCAGGACGTCTCCGCACCCTCCGCGCACCAGCTGCCGGTGAACACGTAGCGGGTGCCCTCCTCGAACAGGAAGGTCGCCGCCGCCGTCGCGTCGCCGCGGAACCAGCTCCAGGGCGGGTTCCAGCTCTCGCACCAGACCGAGACCGGCTCCGCCCCCAGCAGGTGGCGGGCCGCGTCGAAGGCGTGGATCGCCATGTCGACCAGCAGCGGCTGCGCCATCTCCGCGCGGAAGCCGTCGAAGCGCGGAGCCCGGAAGAACCCGGTCGTGAGCAGCCCGATCGGGCCGAGCTCCGCGATCCGGCTCCGGTACGCCTCCAGGGCGGCGAAGTACCGGCGCGACTGGCTGATCATCAGTAATCGCCCCGCCGCCTCGGCGGCGGCGGCCTGGACGAGCGCCTCGGCGAGGGTCGGCGCGGCCGGCTTCTCGCACAGCACCGGCAGCCCGGCGAACAGCGCCTCGACGTTCACCGCGGTGTGGGCCGCCGGGATCGTGACGTTCACGACGGCGTCGGGCTCGGTCGGCAGGAGCTCGCCGAGCGAGGCGCCGACCTCCGCGTCGACGCCGGCGGCCCGTACGGCCCGCGCCGCCCGTTCGGTGTCGAGGTCGGCCACCCCGACCAGCTCGACGTCGCCGGACGCGGCCAGGGTCCGCAGCCAGACGGCGCCCATCGCGCCCGCCCCGACCTGGACGACGCGGAGCGGGCGTGCCGGCTCGGCGGAAGGGGTCATTCGGCGTGCTCCTTGTTGTGGAGGGCGCCGCGGTAGCCGTGCCCGTTGAAGAAGTCGCCCGTCTCGTAGCGGAGCAGGGTCGGCAGCTCGCGCCGCGACCGGTCGCCGGCCGCCCACTCGGCGCCGTTGGCGATGACGTGCAGCACGTCCGGGTGGTGGTAGACGGGGTAGTCCTGGTCGCCGGGGCTGAAGTAGAAGATCTTGCCGTTGCCGCGCCGGAAGGTGCAGCCGCTGCGGAAGATCTCGCCGCCGGTGAAGGAGCTGATGAAGATGAGCTCGTCGGGCGTGGGGATGTCGAACTGCTCGCCGTACATCTCCTGGGCGGGGATCTCGATCGGGTGCGGGATGCCGCGGGCGATGGGATGGGTCGGGTTCACCGTCCAGACCAGCTCGCGGTCGTTGTCGCTGCGCCAGCGCAGCGTGCACGTGGTGCCCATGAGCTTGGTGAAGATCTTCGACCAGTGGCCCGAGTGCAGCACCACCAGCCCCATGCCCGACAGGACGTGCCGGTGCACCCGCTCGACCACCTCGTCGGCCACCTCCGCGTGGGCGGCGTGGCCCCACCAGATGAGCACGTCGGTGTTCGCGAGCACCTCCTCGGTCAGGCCGTGCTCCGGATCGTCCAGCGTGGCCGTGGCGACGCTCGCCCGCTCGCCCAGCCAGCCCTCGATCCCCCGGCGGATGGCGTTGTGCATGCCGTCCGGGTAGATCTCGGCGACCCGGGGTTCGTGCCGCTCGTGGCGGTTCTCACCCCATACCGTGACGTGTGTCTTCACGCATGTTCCTTTCTCATTTGATCGCGCCGCTGATGGCGCCGGCCGCGATGTAGCGCTGGGCGAAGATCAGCAGCAGGCCGGCCGGGATGGAGGCGAGCACCGCGGTGGCCATCACCGCGGCCCAGTCCTCGGAGTTCGCGTTGATGTAGTCGTAGATGCCGAGCGTGATGGGCCGGACGTCCTGGGTGCTGGTCAGGGTGAGCGCGAAGAGGAAGTCGCTCCACGCCCTGAGGAAGGTGAAGAGCGCGGCGGTCACGATCGCGTTCCTGCTGATCGGCACGACGATCGAGAGGAACGCCCGGAAGTTGCCCGCGCCGTCCACCAGCGCCGCCTCCACCAGCGCCCTGGGGATCGATCCCATGAACGCGCGGATGAGCAGCACCGCGAACGGGATGTCGCCGGCGGTGTTGGCGAGGATCAGGCCGAAGACGCTGTTGAGCAGGCCCAGCGAGTTGAACAGGGGATAGAGCGCGTTCGCGATGACCATGGCGGGGATCATCTGCGTGACCAGCAGCACCAGCAGGAACGCGTCGGCGCCGCGGCTCCGGAAGCGGGACAGGCCGTAGCCGGCGGGGGCGGCGACGAGCAGCGTCAGCACCACCGTCCCCAGGGCGATGGTCAGGCTCGTGACGAAGTTCGGGCCCTGCTCGGAGATCGCCGTCGCGTACCCGGAGAACGTCAGGTGGATCGGGAGGAAGTCCGTGGTGGCGGCTCCGGAGCTCGACTGGAGGCTGCTGTTGACCATCCAGTAGACCGGGAAGATCATCACCGCCAGGAAGAGGACGCCCAGCACGGTCATGGGCAGCCGGCGCGCGGTCGATGAGCTGTTCATTCGTCGGGCTCCCGGCGTGAGAGGTAGAGGTAGACCATGGCGAAGACGAGCGACACCACGATGAGGATGTTGCTGAGCGCCGCGCCGCGCCCTGCCCGAAGTCGAACTCGACGAACGACTTGTTGTAGGCGTTCGTGGCCAGCGTCTGGGTGGAGTTGGCCGGGCCGCCGCCGGTCAGGCCGAGGATGATGTCGACGACTTTGAGCGTGTAGACGACTCCGAGCACGAGGACGACGCTGACCACGGGCCGGATGCTCGGCCAGGTGATGTGCCTGAACGCCTTCCAGCCGACCGCGCCGTCCAGCGAGCCCGCCTCGTAGAGCTCCCGCGGGACTCCCTGCAGGCCGCTGTAGAGGATCGCGACGTTGAACGGGATCCCGAGCCAGATGTTCACCCCGATGACGCCGGTGAGCGCGAGGCCGGGGCTGACCAGCCAGGGGATCGGATCGACGCCGAACAGGCCGAGGAACTGGTTCAGGACCCCGCTCTCCTGGTCGAGAATCCATTTCCAGACCGCGCTGGAGGCGATCAGCGGCAGCAGCCACGGAAGCAGCAGCAGCGAGCGCAGGAAACCGCTCAGCGGGAAATTGCGCCTGAAGAACAGCGCCAGGGCGAGCCCGATCCCGAATTGGAAGGAGATCGACCCGACCGTGAACAGGGCCGTGTTCACCACGGTGGTCGTGAAAAGGCCGCTCGACAGGGTCGTCACGTAATTGGCCAGGCCGACCCAGGGCGCTTCTCCCGTGTAGAAGGTCGCGGTCGTGTACTCCTGGAAACTCATGACGACGTTCTGCACGACGGGATAGCCGAAGAACACCGCCACGAAGAAGACGGCGGGCAGCGAGAACAGCCACTGCGCGCCACGCCGCATCAGGCGGGCCCTGCGCCGGCCGTCCCTTTCGCGCGGCTTTCCCGTGGCGGCGAGACGGAGGTCAGCCGAGATCACGAGCCACCCCTACTGCTGGTTCTGCGCCTGCTGCAGCGCTTCCGCGGGAGCGGCCTTGCCCGTCAGGGCGGCCTGCACGGCGGTGTAGATCTTCGTGGCCGCCTTCGGCCAGTCGGGCCCGAGAATCGCGGTGCGCGAGCGCGCGGTCTTCACCGCCGTGACGAACGGCGCGATCACCTCGTTGGACTTGCCGAACTCCGCGGCGACGGTCAGGGTCGACGGGATGGTCTGCTCGATCTTCGCCGACTCGAGCTGCTTCTCCGGCGAGGTCAGGCACTTCACGAACTGCCCGGCCTTGCCCATCCTGGTCTTGTCGCCGGTCCGCGGCACCGTGTAGAGCTCACCGCCGAGCGGCGCGACCGTGGTCTGCGACGCCAGCCGCGTGGGGATCGTGAACGCCGCCCACTTCAGGCTCTTCTCCTTCTCCAACTGGGGGATCACCCACGGGCCGTTGACCGCCATCGCGGCCTTGCCGGCGACGAACTGGTTGACCACGTCGCCCTGGCCCCAGTTGACGGAGCTCTTGGAGATCGACCCGTCGTTCTGCAGGTCGACGAGGAACTGCAGCGCCTGCGCGGTCTCCGGGGTGGCGAGGTTCTCCTCGGTGCCGCCGTTGCTCCACATGAACGGCAGGAACTGCCACGAGCCCTCGTAGGTGTTGATGTTGCTCATCGCGAAGCCGTAGCGGTCCCCCTGGGTCAGCTTCTTCGCGGCGGCGCGCAGTTCGTCCCAGGTCTTCGGGGGCGCCGAGATGCCCGCGGCCTCGAACATGTCCTGGTTGTAGAAGACGCTGATGGTGTTCACGGCCGGCGCGAGCCCGTACAGCTTGCCCTCGTACGTGCCCGCCTTCACCACGGCCGGGACCATGCCCTCGCCGTTCAGCCCGTAGTCGGTCAGCGGCGAGAGCGCGCCGGAGGCGGCGATCTGCTGCACGTCGGGGTTGTCGAGCATCAGCACGTCGGGAAGGGTGCGCGAGGAGCTCTGCTGGAGCACCTTGGAGATCAGCCCGGCGCCCGGGAGGTGGTTGATCTTGACCTCGACACCGACGCTCTTCGCGCAGGCTTTGTAGATCGCGTCGTGCGAGGGCTGGTAGTAGTCCTGGACGGTCAGCGATCCGGTGCCGGAGGAGGCCGATCCGCCGCAGGCGGTCAGGGAGAGGGGGACGAGGGCGGCTGCCGCGACGGTTATTTTGGGGCACTTCCGTGCTGTCTTCATGTGAGCTGCTCCTTGCCGGCATTGGGGGGGCGGCATGAGGGGGTTCGCGAGGGCCACTGGCGGATGAGTCACGGAGAGAGAGCCAGGGATGCGGGACGCATCGCTCTCGAGACATGGACAACAGTCGGTAAAGCGCTTAACCGAGCTCGCTTGTGAAGTATGTTGCGCCCATAGCTCAGGGAAGTCAATAACTAGTTAAGCGATTTACCGAGGAAGCCTCGATAGAGTTACGCTGCTCTTCGCGCGTCCTCACGAGGAGGGAGGCAGACAGTCCATGGTCACGATGCGCGACGTCGCCGAGCGAGCCAACGTCTCCATCGCCACGGTCTCCTTCGTCATCAACGGCACCAAGCGGGTCGCCCCGGAGACCAGGGCCCGCATCGAGGCGGCCATCCGGGAGCTGGACTACCGGCGCAACGTCGTGGCCCGCGCGCTGGCCAGCTCGCGCACGCGCATCCTCGCGCTGTTGCACCCCTATCTCGAGGCCCGGCCGATCGCCACGGCGAACCAGTTCCTCATGAGCGCCGCCCACGGCGCCCGCGAGCGCGGCTACGACCTCGTGCTGTGGCCCGTGAACGACGACGAGCAGATGTCCCACCTGCTCGCCGGCGGTCTCGTCGACGGCGCGCTGCTCATGGAGGTCCAGCTCAGAGACCCCCGCGTCGAGCGGCTCATCGCGTCCCGGCTCCCCTTCGCGCTGATCGGCCGGACCGAGGACGAAGAGCTGCCGTTCGTCGACATCGACTTCACCACCACGATCGACCAGGCCGTCGCGCATCTCCGCTCGTACGGCCACCGGCGCATCGCGCTCGTCACCCTGCGCATGAAGCCCTCGGCCGGGTACAAACCCGGCTGGATCATCCGGGCGAAGTCCGCGTACCTGCACGCGATGGCGGCCGCCGGCGAGCCGGCCACCGTCATCACCGTGGAGGGCACGTCGGCCGGCGGGCGGAAGGCCGCACGCCGGCTCAGCGAGGACTTCCCGGAGGTGACGGCCGTCGTCGTGGTGAACGAGGGCGCCTCGGCGGGGCTGGTCAAGGGATCACGAGCGCTCGGCCGCACCGTGCCGGACGATCTGTCGATCGTCTCCGCGGCCACCACCGCCGAGCTCGGCGAGATGATCGAGCCGTCCCTGACCGTGATGACGGCGCCGGCCACCGAGCTGGGCCGTCTCGGCGTGAACGCGCTGATCGACCAGCTCGAAGGCGTCCAGGAGGCCCCTCCGCGCATCCTCATCCCCTGCACGCTGGTGCCGGGCCAGTCGGTCGGCCCCGCACCGGCCTGAGAGCAGGGCTTTGATTATTTTTTCATGACCTGTGTGTATATTTGCCGCATGACGCGAGGACCGAAGATCGCTGATGTCGCGCGGCTGGCCGAGGTCTCCGTCCCGACCGTGTCGCGGGTTCTCAACGGCTCCTCCGGCGTGCGGCCGGAGACCGTGGCCCGGGTCATGCGCGCCGTCAAGGAGCTGGACTACCGGCCCAAGGGCGTGGCCAGGACGCTGATCTCGGGCTCGCGTTCGATGATCGCCGTCATGGCCGCGCACCTCAACCGCTACGGGTACGCGGAGGTGCTGGCCGGCATCGAGCAGACGGCGCGCGACAACGGCTACGCGGTCACCGTCTGCGTGGTCGAGTCCGCCGGCGACGACGTGGAAGGGGCGATCCGGCGCGCGCTCAGCCAGGAGGTCGCCGGTGTCATCGTGATCGACTTCGACGCCCAGGGCGAGCGGGTCATCGGCCGCATGCCGAGCTCGGTGCCGATGGTCGGCGTCACCGGGTTCGACGGCCGCCCGGGGCACGTGCCGTACGCGGTGATGGACGAGCACGCCGGCGGACGCCTGGTCACCGAGCATCTGCTCGACCTCGGGCACGGCACGGTGCACCACGTCACCGAGCCGCCGTTCGGCCGCCCGGCCGGACGGACGGCCGGCTGGCGGGCCGCCCTGGAGGGCCGCGGGATCGAGCCGCCGCCGACCTGGACGGCTGCCTTCGACCCGCGCAGCGGATACGAGATCGGGCTGGAGCTCGCGCACCGCGACGACGTCACCGCCGTCTTCTGCGCGACCGACGTCGTCGCCGCCGCCGTGCTGCGGGCCTTGCGCGACTCCGGCGTGCCGCTGCCCGGCGGCAAGTCGGTGGCGGGCTTCGACGACCAGCCCTTCAGCCGGTTCCTCTCCCCCGCGCTGACCACGGTCGAGCAGGACTTCCAGCGCCTGGGCCGGCTGGCGTTCCGGCAGCTGCTGCACCTGCGCGACGGCCGGTCGCAGCCGCCCGACCTCGTCGTCAGGCCCCGGCTCGTCGTCCGCGAGTCGGCCGCCCGCCCCCACCACTGAAGATCCAGCCAGGAGTGCCATGTCAGCGCCACCCGTCCAGCCGTCACACACCCTGCTGCGGCCGCTGCCCCTCGACCGGGCCCGGCTGGCGGAGGGTTTCTGGGGACGGCTCCAGAGCCTCGGCCGCTCGGCCGTCATCCCGCACGCGGTCGAGTGGATGGAGCGTCTCGGGTGGGTGGCCAACTTCGACCGGGCCGCGAGCGGCGCCCGGTACGAGCACCGCGGGCGAGAGTTCGCCGACTCGGAGATCTACAAGATCATCGAGGCCGTCTCCTGGGAGCACGCCCGCTCGGGCCCCGGCGCGCTCGACCCGATCGCCGACGACCTGGTCCGGCGGGTCGCCGCGGCGCAGGAGCCCGACGGCTACCTGCACACGCTCTTCGGCCGCCCCTGGCAGGCCCCCCGCTACAGCGACTTCACCTGGGGGCACGAACTGTACTGTTTCGGACACCTGATCCAGGCGGCGGTCGCGCACCACCGGGCGTACGGCACCAGGTCGCTGCTCGACGTGGCCGTCCGGCTGGCCGACCACGTCTGCGTCATGTTCGGGCCGGGCGGGCTGAACCGGGTGTGCGGGCACGCCGAGATCGAGGTCGCGCTCGTGGAGCTGTTCCGCACCACCGGTGAGCGCCGCTACCTCGACCAGGCGGCGCTGTTCGTCGAGCGGCGCGGCACGGGGACGCTGCCGCTGATCGAGTTCGGGCGGGCCTTCGCACAGGACGACCTCCCCGTGCGCAAGGCCGACGTGCTGCGCGGGCACGCCGTACGGGCGCTCTACCTGGCCGCCGGGGCGACCGACGTCGCGGTCGAGACCGGCGACCGGGAGCTGCTGGACGCGCTGAGGACCCAGTGGGACAACACCGTCGAACGCCGGACGTACCTCACCGGCGGGATGGGCTCGCACCACATGGACGAGGCCTTCGGCGAGGACCACGTGCTGCCGCCGGACCGCTCGTACTGCGAGACCTGCGCGGGCGTCGCGTCCATCATGTTCAGCTGGCGGCTGCTGCTGGCCACCGGCGACCCGCGCCACGCCGACCTGATCGAGCGCACCCTCTACAACATCGTCGCGACCTCGCCCGGCGACGACGGCCGCTCGTTCTTCTACGCCAACACCCTGCACCAGCGCCACCCGGGCGGCGAGGTCCCGCTCAACGACGACGGCGTGTGCATCCGCGGCGGGTCCGGCCTGCGTCAGCCCTGGTACGAGGTCTCCTGCTGCCCGCCCAACCTCGCCCGCACCCTCGCCGGCCTCGGCGGCTATCTCGCCACGACCACGTCCGACGGCATCCAGATCCACCAGTACGCGTCGGCCGCCATCGACGCCGTCGTGGCCGGCGGGCCGTTCGAGCTGGAGGTCACGACGGACTACCCGCACAGCGGCGTGGTGACGGTCACCGTGCGGCAGGCGCCGGCCGGGCCGGCGTCGATCAGCCTGCGCGATCCGGAGTGGTCCACCGGCACCCGGCTCACCCTCAACGGCGGGCCCGTCGAGCCGGCCGCCGGCGCCACCATGGTGCTGACCAGGACGTGGCAGGCGGGCGACCGGCTGGAGCTGACCCTCGACCTGCGGCCCCGGGTCGTCCGCCCGGACCATCGCGTCGACGCCGTCCGCGGGTGCGTGGCCGTCCAGCGCGGGCCGGAGGTGCTGGCCATGGAGTCGGTCGACCTGCCGCCGTCGTGGGCGCTGGAGGACGCGGCGCTGCTGCCGGACACCGTCACCGCGGACAACGGCTCCGTCGTGGCCACCGCCCGGCACCACCGATCCGGCGAGGACCGCGCCGTGCCCCTGATCCCCTACCGCTCGTGGGCCCGCCGCGGACCGTCGGCCATGCGCGTCTGGATCCCGGAGGCCTCCGGCCGCTCCTGACCGCGTGCTCGCCTACCCGTCGCCTACCCGTCGCCTCCCCGTCGCCTCCCCGTCGCCTCCCCGTCGCCCGCCCCTCGTCTACCCGGCGGCCGCCTTGGCGCGGGCGGCGTCCAGCGCGTCGGCCACCCCCGTGACCTGCTCCGCCGCCGCCGCGACCACCGGGTCGGCGACGGCATGGGACGCACTTCGCTCGGCGATCTGGCGCAGCCGTTCGATCAGCACCGTCCAGGCGGCCTCGCGCCAGGGCACCACGTTGTCCATCAGGTAGTACATCTCGAAGGCCGGCCCGGCCGTGCGGCCCGAATGGGCTGGGCCGGCGGGCCGCCGGGTCAGCTCGGTGCCGAGCGGCCGCAGCACGCTCGCCATCGTCGTGATCGCCGCGCCGATCAGGGCGTCGAGCTCCTCCTCGCTCTCGTCGGTGTGCGTGAAGAAGCGGGTGAGCAGCCACAGGATCGCCTCGTAGGCGAGGTTGCAGAGCTCGGCCAGCGCCAGCGTCCGCGGGTCGCCGATCAGCGGCTGCGGCTCCCGTACGTCGAAGGGCTGGCGGGTGAACGCGCCGAGCGCGGGGTGGGCGGGTTCGAAGGCCGGGTCGGCGGCCCGCAGCGCGTGATATTCCTCCCAGATCTTCAGGAAGCGGCCGTAATGGGCGTCCTGCCAGTCGCCCTGCGCGCCCTCGCCCTGCTCGATGATCTGCTCGATGGCGGCGCACGCCGACGCGAGGTCGGTCACCGCGACCATCTCGGGCCAGCGGAACAGCTCCGGGGTGGCCTGGGCCCGGGGCGAGCCGCAGAACACCTGCTCCTCTCCGTACTTGGCGACCAGAGCGGTCAGGCCGTCCTTGATGCCCCGGTAGAGATGGCCGACCGTGGCGAACTCCTGCGCGCGGGGGAAGATCTCGCCGGACGCGACGGGCTCGGGCGGCGGGTCGCAGGAGATGAACTCGGCGGCGTCGTGCCGCTCCATGCCCTCGGGCCGTTCGAGGTAGAGGAAGTGGGCCAGCGCCGCCTCGCCGAAGGGCAGGAGCCGCAGCTGGATCGTGGGCGGGAACGCGCCGCAGGACTGCGGGAAGTTCGGGCGGCCGAAGGTGGGCGCGGCGCCGATGGCCGACATGAGGTTGGCCACCAGGGCGAGGTGGAGCATCTCCTGCACGGCGATGCCGTGGAGCTCCTGGCGCCAGCGATCGACCGCGGCCTGCTGCTCGCCGGTCAGGCCTTCGGTCTTGAGGCTGAACTCGGCGAAGAGGTACTGGCACATGATCATGTGCTCGAGCTGCGAGGCCTGGACGAGCAGGTACCACACGTGCTCGCGGTGTTCGATCACGATGGGGGGCTCAGTCATGCTTACAGAATTACACAGAGGCCGAGGCGGCGGCAGGCCCACGCCACGCGGGCTTCGCGGCGGCGATCACGCGCTCGCGGGCGCCCTGAGGGTGCGCAGCTCGCCGAGCAGGTCGCGGATCAGCGCCGACCCGGCCAGCTCCCCGGTGGTCACGTAGCCCACGCGGCGCAGCGGGGCGCCGTCGCCGAGCTCGGCCGTGGCCACCTTGGGCGGCGCGTCCACGGTCGACAGCCTCGGTACGATCGCCGCGCCGAGCCCGTGGCCGACCATCGACATGACCACCCCGTCGTCCTCGACCGTGATGTCGCCGGGCGGGATCCACTCCTGCCTGGCCAGCCAGCGCCGGGTCTCCCCCGAGCAGTTCTCGTACCAGTCGATCATGGGCAGCGCGCGCGGATCAGGGTGCCCGGCCGGATGGGCCAGCACGTACGGCTCGGCGTACAGCTCCTTGCTGACCAGGCCCTCCACGTACACCGGCAGCGAGACGACGCCCACGTCGGCGCGGCCGTCGGCCACCTCGCCGGCGATGCCCCTGCCCAGGTCGGGCACGATGCGCACGTCCACGGTGACCCCCGGATGGCGCTGCCCGAACCGCACCAGCACCCTCGGCAGCAGGTGGAAGGCGGCGCTGCGGAAGGCGGCCAGCCGGATGGTGCCGGTGGCCTCGCCGCGGGCGGCGGTGTGCGTGTCGGTCCTCATGACCTCCATGAGCCGCAGGATCCGCCGCGCGTGGCCGACCGCCGTCTCCCCCGCCGCGGTGGCCCGGGCGCCGGCGCGTCCGCGCTGGAACAGCACGGTCCCCATCTTCCGTTCGGCGGCGCGCAGGGCGTGCGAGACGGCCGACTGGGTCAGCCCCAGCCGGGTCCCGGCCGCCGACACGCTGCCCTCGCCGTCCACGGCGACGAGCACGCGAAGTTCGGCCGCGGTCAGATCGTTCACGGGGCGGACAACGTATGAAGGACCTTCATACATTCCGCGCGATGCAGAAACCCTGCCCGCTGGCTGGGCTTTCGCGCCTCCCGTAGCGTCGGGCGCATGAAAGTGATGTGTGCCGAACGGTGTGGCGGTCCCGAGGTGCTGACCCTGGCCGAGGTGCCCGACCCGGTGCCGGGCCCGGGCGAGACCCTGGTGGACGTCGAGGCCGCCGGGCTCAATTTCGCCGACGTCAGGCGGCTCGACGGTTCTTACCTGCCGCCCGAGCTGCCATTCGTGCCGGGCAGCGAGGTCGTGGGCCGCACCGCGGACGGCCGCCGGGTGCTCGCCTTCACCGAGCGCGCCTTCGCGACGAAGGCACTGGTGGGGGCGTCGGTGGAGATCCCCGAGGAGCTGCCCGCGGGCGCCGCGCTGGCGCTGCTGGTGCAGGGGCTGACCGCGTGGCACCTCCTGCGTACGGCGGCGCGGATCGCACCCGGCGAGAGCGTCGTGGTCAACGCGGCGGCCGGCGGGGTGGGCCATCTGGCGGTGCAGCTGGCCAAGGAGTTCGGGGCCGGGCGGGTGATCGGAACGGCGTCCACCGGGGAGAAGCGGGAGCTGGTGCTGGGGTTCGGCGCGGACGCGGCGATCGACGGCGCGGCCGGCGGTTACGCCGAGCGGGTGATCGAGGCCAACGGCGGCGAACCGGTGGACGTGGTGCTGGACGCCGTGGGCGGGCCGGTGTTCGACGCGGCCCTCCAGGCGCTGGCCCCGTTCGGCCGCCTGTTCACGTACGGGACCTCGGGCGGCGAGTCGCCGAAGCCGATCGACCCCGGCTCGCTCAGCCGGCAGAACATCGCGGTGGGCGGCTACTGGCTCGGCGCCCACCTGCGCCGGCCGGGCAGCACCGCCGCCGCGCCGCTGGCCGAGCTCATCGAGCTCACCGTCGCCGGCCGGCTGCGCCCGCTGACGGGCGGGGAGTACGAGCTCGCGCAGGCCGGCCAGGCACTGGCGGACCTGGCCGCCCGCCGTACCGTCGGAAAGGTCATCCTGCGCAATTAGGTAACAGGCGATAAGGGGGCGCGACGGGGGTCCCACGTGCCCACCGCTATTTGTCGTACCGGCGTGGGAGCATGACGCCATGGTGACCTCGAAACAGCCGGTGACGGTCCCGACCGACGCCAGCGTGGACGATTTCCTGGCCGCGGTCTCTGACACACGCCGGCGGGCCGACGCGGAGCGCCTGCGCGCGATCCTGTCCGAGGTGACCGGTGAGCCCGCGGTGATGTGGGGCCCCAGCATCGTCGGCTTCGGCAGCTACCGCTACACCTACGCGAGTGGGCGCACGGGTGACTGGCCCCTGGCGGGCTTCTCGCCACGCAAGCAGCAACTCGTCGTCTATCTGGTGGGCGGGTTCGAGGAGCGGCACGCATCTGTGCTGGCCCGGCTCGGTCCGCACAGGGCCGGTAAGGGATGCCTCTACCTGAAACGGCTCGACGACGTCGACGAGAGCGCGCTGCGCGAGCTCATCGACCGCACGGTGCGGGTGCACAAGGGCGTCGACCGGGCCACCGACCGCGGGCAGCAGCGGTAGCCCATGACTCCGGGCTGAGCCCTTCCGCGAGCTGCCGGCCGTGCTCCGGCAGCTCATCGGCTCCGGCGCCTCAGCCCGCGTCGAGGTCGCGGCGGCGCAGGCCGTACAGGCCGAGGATCGCCAGCACCGCGGCGAGTGCGGTCAGCACCACCGTAGCCACCGGGGCGAAGGACCCCAGCGGGTGCCACGGGAGGTGGGACAGCACCGACGTGTTCACCAGCCACCCCGGCAGGTTCATGTAGGACCCCAGGATCTGCATGAACCCGCTGTACACGAGCACGGCCCAGGCCACCGCGCCCATGGCCCGCGGGGCGAGCCCGAGCAGCGCGGCGGGGACGGCGAGCAGCACCAGCACTTCTGGGGCGCGGACCAGGCTCGACCAGGTGACCTCTCCCACGAGGCCGGGTTCGCCGGTCGACAGGGCGGCGCCGACGCCGAGCGCGGCGCCGTACACCACCGGCAGGACGACCACGGCGAGCGCGGTGACCAGCAGGGACGACCAATACCACGTGGATCTGCCGGTCGGCCCGGCCAGCACGGGGCCGATCAGGCCGCGCACCTCCTCGGCCCTGAGCCGGATGACCGACAGGACCGCGAAGACGCCGGTGTAGAGGGACCCGGTGAACACCATGAGGCTGACCCAGGCCCGCCCGAAGTCCGCGTCGGCGGAGAAGATGGGGAGATCGGTCTGCTCCATCCCCCCGGTCATGCCGCCCAGGACGAGGCCGACGGCGAGGAACGCGGCGCCCCATCCGAGGATGACCCCCTGCTGGAGCCTCAGCGCGAGCGTGAACGACGAGCGCAGCCACGAGGGCGCCGAGGCGCGGCCGGGGCGCGGGGCCACCAAGGAGGCGCCGAGATCCCGGCGGCTCGCCAGGGAGTAGGCGCCCGCGACCAGCAGCCCGGCGAGCAGGACGGAAAGGCCGAGCGGCCACCAGCGCTCGTCGGCCAGCACCCGGGTCTGCTGCGACCAGCCGATCGGCGACAGCCAGAACAGCGGGCCGCCCTCCTGGCTCTGCAGCGCCCCCGCGCCCCGCAGCAACCAGACGACGAAGAGCACGATGCCCGCGAGCCCGTTGGCGCCCCTGGGGTGCTCGGTGACCTGGACGGTGACCGCGGCGACCCCCGCGAACAGCAGCCCGACCGCGGCGAGTGAGGCGCCGAACAGCAGGGCGCTGCCGGCGGGGAACCCGATGCTGATCGTCGCGGCGGTGGTGAGGACCGCGAGCGCGGCGTTGCCGATCACGGCCACGATCAGCGCCCCGGTGAGCTGAGCGTGCCGGCCGACGACGGCCGCCCGGACGAGTTCGGCCCGGCCGGTCTGCTCTTCGGCCCGGGTGTGCCGGGTCACGAGCATCAAGTTCATGATCGCGGCGGCCAGCAGGAACTCCACCCAGTAGGCCGCGAGGAAGTAGCTCTGCGTGGTGACCTCGCCGAACAGGGGGCCGCCGAGCACCCTCATGAAGGAGACGCGGATCATCTGCGAGGCTTCGGCCAGGGCCTCGGGCGTCGGGACGACCGCGTTCACGGCGGCGTAGTAGAAGCGCGGGACGAGGGCCGTGATGGCGACCAGCCAGAGGGTGAGCTTGATCCGGTCGCGGCGCAGCGCCAGCCGTACCATCGCGCCGGTGCCGGTCAGGTGGCTGCTCGCCGATATCGATCCGGTACGGCCGCGCACCGGGGAAACCGTGGTGGTCACGCCGCCTCCTTGCGCGCGTAGTGCCGGAGCATGAGCTCCTCCAGCGTCGGCGGGTGGCTGACCAGCGAGGTCAGGCCGAACGTGGTCAGGTGCCGGATCGCGGCGTCGAGGTGCTGGGCGTCGACGCCGAACCGCACGCTCCGGCCGTCGATCTTCGCGTCGTGGATGCCCGGCAGCCGGTCGAGGCCGGTGACCGGGGCGGCGGTCTCGGCCGCGACCGTCGTCCGGGTCAGGTGCCGCAGCTGCGCCAGCGTCCCCGACTCCACGGCCTTGCCGTCCCGGATGATGGTGATCCGGTCGGCGAGCGTCTCGACCTGGGCGAGGATGTGGCTGGACAGCAGGACGGTGCGGCCGCCGGCGGCGGCCTCGGCGACCACCTGCTGGAAGACCGCCTCCATCAGCGGGTCCAGCCCGCTCGTGGGCTCGTCGAGGATCAGCAGCTCCACGTCGGCGGACAGGGCGGCGACGAGGGCGACCTTCTGGCGGTTGCCCTTGGAGTAGGTCCGTGCCTTCTTCTTGGGGTCGAGCTCGAACCGCTCGATCAGCTCGTTCCTGCGCTGCTCGTCGAGCCCGCCGCGCAGCCGGCCGAGCACGTCGACGGCCTCGCCTCCGGTGAGGTTGGGCCACAGCTCGACGTCGCCCGGCACGTACGCCAGCCGCCGGTGCAACGCGACGGCGTCGGCCCAGGGGTCGCCGCCCAGCAACCTGGCGCTGCCGGAGGTGGCCCGGATCAGGCCCAGCAGGATGCGGATGGTGGTGCTCTTGCCGGCCCCGTTCGGGCCGAGGAAGCCGTGCACCTCTCCTACGTTCACGGTGAGGTCGAGGCCGTCGAGGGCGCGCGCCGGCCCGTAGGCCTTGACGAGCCCGGAAATGGCGATGGCAGGGGTCATGGGGTTTCTCCGAATTGTGCCGCTGGTGGGACCGGCCCGCCCCAGCTGCGTGCGGGGCGGCGGCCCGGTCAGGTGAGGGGGCCAGTGATGCGCGCGTCGAATTCGCGGTCCGAGAGGGACCTGTTGAGCTGCAGGAGCGCTTCGGCCTGCCAGCCGACGACGTAGCGGGTCTCCGGCCGGTCCGACTCGACGGCCTCCCAGATCGTCGCCGCGACGACGCCGGGGTCGGTGGCCTGGTCGCCGCGGTGGCCCGCCGGCGCCTCGGCGGCGCCTGCCATGGCCTCGGCCATCTTCCGGTAGGCCCCGCCTCCGGAGATCTCCCGAAGCTGCCGCGCCGTCCCGGCCTCGAAGTCGGTCCTGATGATGCCGGGCTGGATGACGACGACGTCGATGCCGAACTGCGCGGTCTCCATGCGGAGCGTGTCGGAGAAGGCTTCCAGGGCGTGCTTGGAGGCGTAGTACCAGGCGCCGAGCGGGAGGGCGACCTCCCCGCCGATCGACGACACGTTGACGATCGTGCCCGATCCCCGCTGCCGCATCCCCGGCAGCACCAGCTGGGCCAGCCGGGCCGCGGCGAACACGTTGACCTCGAACAGGTCTCGCGCCATGGCCAGCGGCGTGTCCTCGACGGCGCCATGGACGACGGCTCCGGCGTTGTTCACCAGGACGTCGATGCGCCCGCACTCGTCCAGGACGGTGTCGACGGCCTGTTTGAGGTCTTCTTCTCTGGTCACGTCCACCGGCAGCGTGCGGCCCCCCGCGTCGCGCAGTTCCGCCATCCTGTGCACCCGCCGCGCCGCCCCGTAGACGAAGTGGCCGGCGTGCAGGAGCTGGAGCGCGGTGGCGTGGCCGATGCCGGATGAGGCACCGGTCACGAGGCATACTTTGGCAACCATGCCAGGGTCCCCCTCGGGTTCGGCGGTGATCGAGGCCGGCTACGCGACGCGTGACCGGCGATCGTTCACCCAGGGGGAAAGTTACGGATGCGTTTGCGGATTCAGCAAGTTGCGAACGTCGTTTTCGCAGGTCAGAGCGGAGCAGTTGGCGCAACGACGATGTCGGCAAATGCAACAATCTCTGTCGGCCTGTCGCACTCAGGTGTGCCCGGAAGCCATACTTGCCCGTGACGACGACGTGCCGGGAGGGCGCATGCCAGGAGGCCACCTCACGTACGACGAGCGCCGCAGGATCTCGGAGGGGCTGGCGGGAGGGCTCTCCTACGCGGAGATCGCCCGGCGCCTGGGGCGGCCGAGGTCGACCGTCGGCCGCGAGATCGCGCGCAACGGCGGCCCGCACGGCTACCACGCGGGCCGGGCGCAGCAGGCGACCGGCTGGCGCGCCCGCCGCCGGCCCGCCGCACCGGCGAGCACGTCGGCCGATGGGGACGCCGGCCGGCGTGACCCCGAGGCGGTGCGGGAGTTCGAGGAGAGGCTCACCGCGAGGTTCGGGGGTGTGCCGACGATGGCGGCCAGGGTGATGGCCTGCCTGTTCACCAGCGACACCGGCAACCTGACCGTCGCCGAGCTGACCGAGCGGCTGCGGGTCAGCCCCGCGTCGATCTCCAAGGGCGTGGGCTGGCTGGAGCAGGTGGGGCTCGTCAGGCGCGAGCGCGACAACCGGCGCGAGCGGTACATCATCGACGCCGAGGTCTGGTACCGGGCGTGGCAGGTGGGCACCCGGTCGATGACGATGTGGACCGAGACGGTCCGGGACGGGGTCGACATCCTCGGCGCCGACACCCCGGCCGGGCGGCGGCTCGCGACCGCTAGCCGGTTCTTCGAGCTCATCAGCTCGGACATGGCTCAGGCCGCCGAGCACTACCGCCAGACCTTCGCCGGCACCGGAGAACTCCCGCGCTGACCACCGCGACCCTCCAGGCGCGCCGGGTCCGCAACGCCCCGACCGTCCAAACGCCCGCGGCTTCCGGGCCGTCCAAGGGCGGGTCCGTGGCACCCGGACCGTCTGAGGGCGGCGGGTCCGCGACGCTCGGGGTGTTCGAGGGCGGATCCGTTGCCGCGAAGGGGGCGGGCCGATGCCGCGGGGCTCCAGGCGCGGGCAAGGCTCAGACCGCCGCGCGCCCGCCGTCCACCGAGAGGGTGGCTCCGTGGACGTTGGCCGCGTCGTCCCCCGCCAGGAACACCACCGCCTTGGCCACCTCCTCCGGAGTGCTGGGCCTGCGCGAGGGGATGGTCGCGATCATCGGCGCCAGGAAGTCCGCCATCGCGGCGACCTTGTCGGTGAACGTGGGGCCCGGCGCCACGGTGTTGACCCGCACGCCGGAGGGGCCGTACTCGTCCGCCCACGACTTGGTCAGCGAGTGGACGGCGGCCTTCGTGGTGCTGTAGAGCGCGGAACCGCTCGTCCCGAACAACCCGGAGATGGAGCCGAGGTTGATGATCGCGCCGCTGCCGCGGGCCGCCATGGCGGGGGCGATCAGGCCGGTGAGGAGGAAGGCGGCCTTGACGTTGACGGCCAGGGCCTGATCGATGAGAGCCTCCTCCACCTCGGCCGTCGGGGCGGGGTGGATCAGCAGCGCCGCGTTGTTGACCAGGATGTCCAGCGGGCCGCCGGCCAGCCGGTGCGCGACGTCGGCGAGCTCGCGGACGGCGGGCAGCCCGCCGGCGAGGTCGGCGCGGACGAACCAAGCCTGCCCGCCCTGCTCGGCGATGGACGCGACGACCTTCTCGCCCCGGGCGGTGTCCCGGCCGCTGACGATGACGTGGGCGCCCTCGGCGGCGAGCGCGCGGGCGATGGCCGCGCCGATGCCGTCGGTGGAGCCCGTGACCAGGGCGGTGCGCCCCTGAAGACGTGCGGACACGATGACTCTCCCTTGCGAAGGTGTGGATTCGCGACCCAGGATGCCGAGGCTAAAATGGACTAGCAAGTCCAATCCGGGAGGTCACCATGCCCACGCTGACCCGCAAGGGGGCCGCGACGCGGCAGCGCATTCTCGAGGGCGCCGCCGCGCACATCCGCGAGTACGGCGTGGCCGACACGGCCCTCGACGACGTGCTGGCCAGGACCGCCACGAGCAAGAGCCAGCTCTTCCACTACTTCCCGGGCGGGCGCGAGGAGCTGCTGCTGGCGGTGGCCCGCTTCGAGGCCGGCCGCGTGCTGGACAACCAGCAGCCGGCGCTCGGCGAGCTGACCTCGTGGCCCGCCTGGCAGCGGTGGCGCGACACGGTCGTCGACCATTACCGGAGCCAGGGCCGTCTGTGCCCGCTCAACTCGGTCACCTCGCAGCTGGGCAACCGCACGCCCGCCGCCCAGGCCGTGGTCGCCGAGCTGGTGCGCCGCTGGCAGGCCGAGATCGCCGCCGGGGTACGGCACATGCAGGACGCCGGCGAGGTCGACCCGGGCCTCGACCCCGAGCGCGCGGCGGCCGCCCTGCTCGCCGGCATCCAGGGCGGGGTCCTGATCCAGATGTCCACCGGCGAGGTCACCCACCTGGAGGCCGCCCTGGACCTGGGCATCGCCCACCTCCGCGCCAGCCGCCCGTAACCGGACGGGGCTGAGACGCGCCGCCCACCGAGGGAGCGCCGACGGCCTCCTCGCGCAAACGGCCCACCCTGTGAAGGGGCCGCCGCACGACGGGGCCGCCTATCGGCAGTGGTCGGGCGGGGCGCTCAAGGACGCGAGCCTCCGTCAGATCAGCAGGAGGGTCTTGCCCAGGGCGGTGCGGTATTCGATCGCGGCGTGCGCGTCGGCGGCGCGCTCCAAGGGGAAGGTCTGCCCGATGACCGGCCGGACGAGCCCCGCCGCCGCCTGCGCCATCATCTGCTCCGCCCACCGCACCACGTGCGGCCCGAACCCGAAGAGCTGCTCGATGCCGATCACTTCCACCCCCTTGTGACGCGCCTGCTCGGGGTCGATGGCCGTCACCTCGCCGCTGGAGGCGCCGTGCACCGAGAACCGGCCGCCACGGGCCGTCGCCTCGAACGCGGCCCGCCCGATCTCCCCGCCGACCCCGTCGAACACCACGTCCGGCCCCGCGCCGCCGGTCGCCTCCAGCACCCGCTCGGTCCAGGCCGGTTCGGAGTAGTCGACCACGGCCTCGGCACCCAGCTCCCGGGCCAGGTCGAGCTTGCGCGATCCGCGGGCGGCCCCGACGACCCGCGCGCCCGCCGTACGGGCCAGTTGCACCAGCAGGCTGCCGACGCCGCCGGCCGCCGCCTCGACCAGCACCCACTCGCCGGGACGGATCTTGGCCCCCTCGGCCAGCCCCTGCGCGGTGCTGCCGTCGCTGTGCAGGGCGACGGCCTCCGGCAGCTCCAGCTCGCCCGGCACCGGGAACAGCTCCTCGACCGCGGCCACGGCCCGCTCGGCGAAACCGCCGGTCTCCCCCGTCCCGGCGATGACCCGCCGGTCCACCCACGCCGGATCCACCCCCGCTCCGACCGAGCTCACCCGCCCGGCCACCAGGCCACCCGGCACGTACGGCAGCTCGGGCCTGGCATGCCACCGGTCGGCGCCGCGCCGGATCTGCGTCTCGACGAACGTCATCCCCGCGACCGCCACATCGACCACGACCTGCCCGGGCCCGGCGCCTCCCCTGGCACCAGCACCTCAGGCGCACCGAACTCGATCACCCGAACCACGCGCATTACCGCTCGCTCCTGCCTTCTTACCGACCTGACCTCCATAGGGTGCAACCTCAATCGAAGTTGAGGTCAACCGGCGGGCCGGGCGAAAGCCGCCCGGCCCGCCGAAGCGATCAGACGGCGAAGACCTGGGAGTCGTCGGCGAACGCCTTGAACTCCAGCGCGTTCCCCGCGGGGTCGAGCAGGAACATCGTCCACTGCTCCCCCGCCTGCCCCTCGAAACGGACATAGGGCTCGATGACGAACTCGACGTCCGCCGCGCGCAGCCGGTCGGCGAGCCGGTGGAACTCGGAGATCGTCAGGATCAGGCCGAAGTGCGGCACGGGGACGTCATGGCCGTCGACCGGGTTGTGGATCCGCCGCGCACGGGCCGGCGCCAGATGCGTCACGAACTGGTGGCCGCGCAGGCTCCAGTCCACCCAGGTGTCCGAGCTGCGGCCCTGCTCAAGGCCCAGCACCTCGCCGTAGAAGCGGCGCGCGGCGGCCAGGTCGTCGACCGGCACGGCCAGGTGGAAGCGCGGGATCGGGGAGTCGAGAACGGTCATGAGGGGGACCTTCCTTCCTGACGATTCAATGTACGAATGTTAACATTACGACAAGGAGTCGCTCCATGAGCACCCATGAGAGGCTGGAGCCATGAGCGAACAGGGCAGGGTCGCCCCGGCCCGCCGGCGGGGCCTCGCCGACGAGGTCGCGGACCGCATCCGCGAGGCCATCTTCGCCGGGACCTACGCTCCCGGAGCTCAGCTGCGGGAGGTGGAGCTGTCCGGCGCGCTGGACGTCAGCCGCGGCCCGGTGCGCGAGGCGTTACTCCGGCTGGAGCGCGAGGGCCTGGTCCGCAGCGCGTGGCACCGCGGCGCCACCGTCACCACGCTCTCCGCCGCCGACGTCACCGAGCTCGACACCCTGCGCGCCGCGCTGGAACAGCTCGCCGTCCGCCAGGTGGTGGCGCACGCCTCGGACGACGACATCGCCGCCGTCGAGCAGGCGGCCGCGCGCATGGAGCGGGTCGAGGACGAGCACGACATGGTGCGCTGCGACATCGCCTTCCACGACGCCGTCTACGCCGCCGCCCGGCACCGGCGCCTGGAGGAGGCCTGGCAGGCCATCCGCTCCCAGGTCCACCTGTTCCTGCTGACCCGGATCGGCCTCGACTCCGCGGACTACCTGTCCCACATCCCCGAGGAGCACCGGGGGCTGGCCGCCGCCCTGCGCGCCCGTGACGCCGAGCGCGCCCTGGAGCTGTTCGCCGCCCACCGGCTGCACGCCTTCGACGTGCTCACCAGCCCGAACCCCACCCCCTGACCGCGTACGCCGATCGTGAGGAGATCAGCGATGACCCAGCAGCCCGCCTACCGCCGCACCCCCTTGACGCCGGAGGAGGACGCCCGCGCCGAGGCGAACTTCGCCTCCTTGGTCGCCGAGAACCTCGCCACCCACGGGAGGTTCAGGGTGAGCGCCGACACGCCGGAGATGGTGGACCTGTTCCAGCGGGTCGCCCGCAGGGTCGGTGACCTGCTCCAGCGGCCGGTGGTCAGCTACGCCAACGGCCGGTACATCGTGATCACCTTCGCCCAGGAGACCGCGGCCCCCGGCCTCACCGGCTGATCGGACAGTCACGCCGGGCAGGACGGTTCTCCTAGCGGGACGGGACGAGCCGGGCGACCGCGTCGCCGACGGGCGTGTCGCCGGCGGTGAGCTCGACGATCACGCGGTTCAGTGCCGGCTCGCGCAGGGCGGCGGCGATGAACGCGGCGACGTCGTCGCGGTGGACGTCGCCATACTCCACGGCGGGCCCCGCGGTGACGCGACCGGTGCCGGGCTCGTCGCGGAGCGTCCCCGGGCGGACGATGAGCCAGTCGAGGCCGGTACGGGTCAGATACACGTCGGCGGTCTTCTTGACCTTGATGTAGTGCTCGAAGCCCGCACCGGCGCCGCCGGCACGCAGGGCGTCCGGGAACACCGACACGAGCACGAAACGTGACACCCCGGCGCGGGCGGCGGCGTCGGCGGCCTTCTCCAGCCCCTTGCCGTCGATCAGGGTGGTCTTGTCCAGGCCGGTGCCGTGCGCCCCGGCCGAGAACACCACGGCGTCGTGCCCGGCGAGCTTCTCCGCCAGCGCCTCCACCGGGTCGTGGATCAGGTCCCCGGCCACCGGCGTCGCGCCCGACGCCCGTACGGTCTCGGCCTGGGCGGGATCGCGGTACATGCCGGTCACCTCGTCACCGCGGTCGGCGAGCAGGCGGGCAAGCCGGCGCCCGACACCTCCGGCGGCACCGATCTGGAACACCTTCACGCGGATCACCCTCCATGCTGAAATTCGCCTGAATGTTAACATTAGGACATCAAGGAGGACGGCGTGGCCCTCGACCCACGGCCCGAGCCGGACAACCAACGGTTGGACATCAGCCAGGCCAGAGCGTGATCGAACAACCGATCCCCCACGAGCGACAACGATCGGTTGTGCGCACCTAGGGTGGGGCCGGTGGACACCGAGGCATTGCGATCGTTCGTCCGGGCCGCCGAGCTCGGGCAGTTGCAGCATGCGGCCGACGAGTTGGGGGTGACGCAGCAGGCAGTCTCCAAGCGGATCGCCGCCCTGGAGCGCGAGCTGGAGGTCCGCCTGTTCACCCGTACCCCCCGAGGGGTTGAGCTGACGCTCGACGGTCAGGCGTTTCTCCCCCACGCGCGGGGCATCGTCACGGGTGTCGACCGCGCCGTCACCGCGGTCAGGCCGGGCTTCCGGGCCCTTCGGATCGACGTTCTCGGCCTGCGAAGCGCGCAGGCCGTTGTCCTGCACGACTATTGGCGGGCGCATCCCGAGACCGACCTCGACGTGGTGACCCTCAGGGTCAACGACCCGCGCGTGGCGGTCGCCGCCGTCCGGGCGGGCGATGTCGACGCCTCGTTCCGGTCCGTCACCGACCCGGCCACGCTGCCGCCCGACGTGCACATGATCCACGCGTTCGACTCCCCGCTGGAGCTTCTCGTCGGCCCGAGACATCCGCTCGCCTCCGCGCGGAGACTGACGCCGCCGCAGCTGCGTAAACACCGGATCTGGATGCCGGGCATCGCGCCCCGAAGCGAATGGGCGGAGTTCTACGACCAGCTCGCCACCGACTTCGACCTGCGCATCGACGCGGCAGGCCCGCACTTCGGAGACGAAGTGCTCCTGGACACCCTCGCGGACTCCGCGAACGTGGCCACCCTCATCGGGGCACGCGACCGCTACATCTGGCCGACGCACTACGACCTGCGCCGCATCCCCGTCGTCAATCCGACCCTCGCGTACCCGCTCTCGCTCATCCTCCCCAGAACGAATCCGCACCCAGGACTCCGTGGATTCATCACCCACCTCGCAAGCCTGCCCAGGCTCCCTGAGCCGGTCTGGCTCCCGTCCTGGGCGCCGGCGCCACACCGTGAGGGCGTCGGCTGAGGCCCGGGGACCGTCAGCGGGTGGACTCGCGGACCCTCAGCTCGAAGGGCGCGGTGTACTCGCCGGCCGGTCGTGACGGGTCCTGGATGCGGGCGGTCACCAGCTCGACCGCCTTCGCGGCCATCCACCGGTGGTCGGGGGCCACGGTGGACAACGAGGGCACCATGTACGCCGCCTCGGGGATGTCGTCGTACCCGACGAGGCGGACGTCGTCAGGGACCCGCAGGCCGCGGTCGGCGAGACCGCGGAAGACTCCCTGGGCGACGGTGTCGGTCACCGCGACCACGCCGTCGACCTCGTGACCGGAGTCAACCAGGCGGTGGGCCGCCTCGCGGCCCGACTCCAGCGTCATCGCGCTGACGGCGAACAGCAGCGCCGGATCGGCGTCGAGTCCCCGTTCCGCGAGCCCGGCGAGATAGCCCTGGTGGCGGCGCGTGACCACGTTCACGCCGTCGAGGGAGTCGCCGGTGACCATCGCGATCCGGCGGCATCCGCGGTCGATCAGATGCGTGGTCGCCGCCTTCGCGCCCTCCTCGTTGGGCATGGCGACATGGTCGAACCGCGCGGCGAAGTCCCGCTCGCCGAGCATCACGATCGGGTGGTCGCCGCTCAGCAGTGAGTCCTGGGGGTCGATCCCGACCGCGCTGAGGATCAGCCCGTCGAAGTGCAGCGCGTACGAATGGGAGATCGCGTCGATCTCCCCGGCCGCCGCCGCGCCGGTCTGCTCGATCGCGACGTGGAAGCCGTGCTCCCGCGCGCAGTCGATCACGTGGGCGGCGAGCTGGCCGAAGTAGGGCCGGTCGATCTCGGGGACGGCCAGCCCGATGACGCCGGTCCGCCCGGACCTGAGGGTCCGGGCGGAGACGTTGACGCGGTAGCCCGACTGGCGGATCGCTTCGAGCACGCGGCGGCGGACCTCGTCGCTGACCCCGGCGCGGTCGTTGATGACGTTGGAGACCGTCATCTTCGACACCCCGGACAGCTTGGCGACGTCGCCCATGGTGACCATGCCGCTCCTCAGGTCCTGCCCTTTCGGCCGGATCCGATCCGGCCGCTTCCGACTTGTGGCGGCCGCTCGTTCGAGCTTACTGCGGCCCACGAAGGCACCGGTTATGCGACGTCGACCTCCACGGTGACGAAGGAGTGGGCGGGCAGGTGCACCCGCAGACCCGTACCGGTGACCGTGACCTGATCGTGGGAGCGGGGGGCGACGGCGGCCGGCGCGTCGGGGGTGTTGTGGGTCTGCAGCGACCCGGCGGTGAGGATCCGCGAGCGGACCTCGCCGACGCGGCCCCCGCGCAGGTCCAGCTCGACGTCGGACGCGTCGGCCGCGTCCAGGTTGGACAGGGAGACGAGCACCTTGTCGTCCTTGCGGCTCGCCGACAGCGAGACGGTCGCCAGCGTGTCCGGCCCGACCTCGCGGGAGGGCAGGTCCGACAGGAGGTCGACCCGCAGCGACGCGGCGTCCTGGTGTCCCTTGTTCATCTCGAACACGTGGTACGTGGGCGTGAGCACGAGCGCCCCCGAGTCGGGGTCGGTCAGGATCATGGCCTGGAGCACGTTCACGGTCTGGGCGATGTTGGCCATCACGAGCCGGTCGGCGTGGCGGTGGAAGATGTCGAAGTGCAGGCTCGCGACCAGCGCGTCCCGGAGCGTGTTCTGCTGGTAGAGGAAGCCGGGGTTGGTGCCCGGCTCGACGTTCCACCAGGTGCCCCACTCGTCCATGATCAGGCCGACGGTCTTGTGCGGGTCGTAGCAGTCCATCACGTTGGAGTGGCCGGTGAGGAGCTCGTCGGTGTGGGCGGCCTTGACCATGGTCAGGTAGTACTCGTCGTCGTCGAACACCGTGGCGGCCCCCTTGTCCTGCCAGGTGCCCGCGACCGTGTAGTAGTGCAGCGACAGGGCCTGGAAGAACCCGGCGGGCCGGCGCGCACAGCCGAGGTGGCCGAGCGCCTTCATGAGCGTCTCGGTCCAGGTGTAGTCGTCGGAGTTCGCGCCGGCGGCGATGCGGTACAGCTTGTTGTCGCCATGGTCGCGGCAGAACGTGGCGTACCGGCGCGCCTCGTCGGCGTAGTGCTGGGCGGTCATGTTGCCGCCGCAGCCCCAGGCCTCGTTGCCGAGGCCCCAGAAGCGCACCTGCCAGGGCTCGTCGCGGCCGTTGGCCTTGCGCAGGCGGACCATCGGGGAGTCGCCGTCGCGGGTGAGGTACTCGACCCAGTCGCTCATCTCCTTGACCGTGCCGGAGCCCACGTTGCCGTTGATGTACGGCTCGGCGCCGAGCAGCTCGCACAGGGCCATGAACTCGTGGGTGCCGAAGTGGTTGTTCTCCTCGACGTTGCCCCAGTGGGTGTTCACCATCGCCGGGCGCTGCTCTTTGGGGCCGATGCCGTCCATCCAGTGGTACTCGTCGGCGAAGCAGCCTCCGGGCCAGCGGAGGTTCGGGATGTTCAAGGCACGCAGCGCTTCGACGACGTCCAGCCGGATCCCGCCGGCGTTCGGGAGGTCGCTGTCCTCGCCGACGTAGAACCCGCCGTAGATGCACCGGCCCAGGTGCTCGGCGAAGTGGCCGTACACGTGCTTGTTGATCACGGGGCCCTTGACGTCCACATTGATGACGGCGGACACGGCAGCGTCGCTCATGGATCACACCTTTTCTCGATAAACAACGGCGGCTACTTTATCGATAAAGTAGGGCCTGTCAAGAGGTCTCGGGGTCGCTGGGAAAGTTCCCCTTTCTTGCCCTGTTGGCTCGGGAATTCTCGCCCGCCCGCCCATATGCGGCCGGCCGCGCGATCCGTACGGTGAGGCCATGTGCGATCTGAACGGCACGGAGACACGTGAGATCATCGCGTCACTCAGCGAGGTGACCGGCCTGTCCGGCCAGGTCACCACGCACATCGACGACATCGGGAAGACGTCGTACATGGATCACGAGAGCCTGGCCGCGCTCCTCGCCACGCTGCGCGACCGCGCCGAGGCGGCCAGGGAGTGGGTGGCCGCCAAACCTCAGCAGCACGCGGGCCACTGACCCGGCACCGACCGGCCCCGGCGGAGCTGCCGGGGCCGTCGGCGAACCGTTTACTGCGCGGGTGAGGCCACGGCGATGTGCGGGCGGCCGGTTATGGGATGCGGGCTGATGTGCGCGCGCACGCCGAAGACCTCCTCGATGAACGCCGGGGTCAGCACCTCCAGGGGCGGGCCGTGCCCGGCGACCCGGCCGTCGCGCAGGACGACGACCTGGTCGGCGTAGGCGGCGGCCTGGTCGAGGTCGTGCAGGGCGGCCAGCAGGGTCAGGCCGAGGGAGCGGATCAGGTCCAGCAGCAGGAGCTGGGAGCCGACGTCCAGATGGTTGGTGGGTTCGTCGAGCACCAGCAGCGGCGCCTCCTGGGCCAGCGCGCGGGCGAGCAGGACGCGTTGCCGCTCCCCGCCCGACAGGGTCGTCATCAACCGGTCGGCCGCCCAGGCCATGCCGACCCGTTCCAGCGCGGTGGCGACCGCCGCCCGGTCGGCGGCGTTCTCCCGGTCGAGCAGCCGCCGGTGGCTGTGCCGGCCGGTGGCGACGACGTCGGCGGCGGACAGCCCGTCGGCGACCTGACTGTGCTGCGGCAGCACGGCGCGGTGGCGGGCGGCCTGGCGGGGCCGCATCCGCCACAGGTCCTGCCCGTCGAGCCGGACCACGCCGCCGGACGGGCGCAGCGACCGGTAGACGGTCCGCAGCAGGGTGGACTTGCCGCTGCCGTTCGGGCCTATGAGGGCGACGAACTCGCCCGGCCCGGCGGACAGCCGGACGTCGCTGACGATGGGGCGGGCGTCGATGCAGGCGCTCACGCCGGCCAGGTCAAGTCGCATCGATGCCTCCACTCGATCGGCGGCGCAGCAGCCACAGGAAGAACGGCACGCCGAGCCCCGTGGTGAAGACGCCCACCGGCAGCTCGTCGGGCCGGTCGGCGACGCGGGCCGCCAGGTCCACCAGCACCAGGAACAGCGCCCCGGCCAGCAGCGACACGGGCAGCACCCGGCGGTGGTCGGCCCCGACGACGAACCTGGCCATGTGCGGGATCATCAGCCCGATGAAGCCGATGCCGCCGACCACGCTGACCACGGTGGCCGTCAGCAGCGAGCCGGCCACGAGCAGCCCGATCCGCAGCGCGGCCACCGGCACGCCGACGGCGATGGCCGCCTCCTCGCCGGCCAGCAGCGCGTTGAGCGCGCGGGCCTGCAGGAACAGCCAGGCCAGGCAGCAGGCGATGATCAGGGCGGGCACGCCCAGGTCGGCCCAGGAGGCGCCCGCGACGCTGCCCATGAGCCAGAACATCATGCCCTGCAGCTCGGTCGGGTTGAGCTGGAGCTGCACGAACGTGGTCGCCGCCGTGCAGAGATAGCCGACCGCGACCCCGGTCAGCACCAGCCAGGAGTCCAGCAGCCGCCCGGCGCGCTGGGCCAGCACGTACACCAGCAGCGCCGAGCCCATGGCCGCGACGAAGGCGGCGCCGGTGACGCCGAGCGTCCCGGCGAGCGCGGCGCTGCCCAGCGCGGGGACCAGCACGGCTCCGAGGGAGGCGGCCGAGGAGACGCCGAGCACGTACGGGTCGGCCAGCGGGTTGCGCACCAGGGACTGCAGCGCGACCCCGGCCACCGACAGGCCGGCCCCGGCGAGCGCGGCCAGCAGCACCCGTGGGGTGCGCAGGTCCCAGACGACCTGGCTGAGCAGCGGGTCCGCCTGGGCGCCGCGCCCGGTCAGGTGCGCCCAGAGCACGCCCCAGACCTGGCCGAGGGGAAGGGTGACCGAGCCGGCGGAGATGCCGGCGGCCAGGGCCGCGACCAGCGCGACGGCCAGGGCGGCCAGCAGCAGCCCGGTGGCGGGCCCGGAGACCAGGTGCGGCCGGTGGGGACGTACCGGTGCGCGGGTCAGGGTGTCAGTCACCGGGGTGGACCACCTTGGAGAGCTGCTCCACGGCCCAGGCGTTGAGCGGGCCGAGATACACCCCGTCGGAGACCACCGCGTACGTCCTGGACTTGGACGCGGCCCAGTGCGGGTAGGCGGCGAACAGCTTGGCCGCCTCCTCCTCCGGCTTCTCGTCCGGCGTGAACCGCCCGACCACGAGCACGTCCACCTGGGCCGTGGCGAGCTGCTCGGTGTTGAGGGTGCGGGTCATGTCCGAGGTCTGGCCGGAGAAGGCGTTGACGCCGCCGGCCGCCTTGATCACGTCGTCGTAGATGCCGCCGGTCATCACGGCGGGCAGCCCGTTGGCGTTCATCATGGCCATGCCGGGATAGGCGATGAGGACCTTCCTGGCGGGCCGGCCCGCGACCCGCGCCCGTACGGCCTCGACGCGGGCGCGCAGCTTGCCGATCAGGTCGAGGGCGCGGTCCTGGACGTCGAAGACGCGCCCCAGCAGGGCGATGAACTCCAGCGAGGAGTTGATCGACTGGTTGCGGTAGGCGACCTTCTCCGCCTCGGTGGCCTCGGGCTTGCCCATCGCGCAGTTGACCGGGTTGACCAGCGAGGTGATCCCGGCGGCGGCGAGCTGCTCACGGGTGGCGAAGCCCTTCTTGGCGTCGAACCCGCCGGACCAGGTGGACACCACCAGGTCCGGCTTGAGCTTGAGCACCTGCTCGGCGGGGACGTCGAAGTTCTTGTTCGCCGTCACCCCGCCGGTCGGCAGCGCCTTGATCTTCTCGATCATCGAGGGGTCGTCGGAGACGCCGTAGCTCTGGGCGTTGGCCAGGACGCTCTTGTCCAGGCCGAGCATGATGAAGCTCTCCACCTCGGCCACGCTGGTGCCGTTGAGGATCAGCACGCGCTGCGGCGGGCGCTGGAAGGTGACGCGCATGCCGCAGTTGTCGAAGGCCAGGGGATAGCCGGACGCGGTGGGAGCGGCGGCAGTGGGGGCGGCGCCGCTTTCCGAGCCGCTGAGGTCGCCGCAGCCGGCCGCGGTCAGGGTGAGCAGCGCGCACAGCGCGGCGGCCAGGGGGCGGCGGGCATGACAAAGGTTCATCGATGATGCTCTTTCGAGGTCGAGTCTGAAGGCACGCGAGACGGGCGCGGGTCGCAGCGGCGACCGGCGCGTCGCGGGAACGCGTGACCGCCCCGGCGGCTCTACGGCACGCCCGGTGTCACGTTCGTTCGGAAACAGCCAAGGATCAGGCGGTTCTTACGCGCGCTCCAGGAGGTGCCCGCCCCACCAGGGCATGTCGCAGGAAAGCGCGAATAGGCGGGGTCTCGTCCTCACCCGCGTACGCGATCGCCCTCGGCCCGGTGGCCGTGCACCCGGCCACCGTGAAAACCAGGACCAGCAGCGGGCGCAGCACCCGTCCGGCCACCTGCCGGACCAGGGCGCACAGGCCCGACTCGACCCACCGCAGCCACGCGGAGGTCACCAGCACGCCCAGCGCGTGCATGACCAGCATCCCGAACGTCGTGGAGCCCCCGTGATGCAGCTGCGCCGCGCCCGGAACGGCCCCGAGGGAGGCCATCGCGTGGTGGGCGGCCCCCTGGCTCAGCAGCACATGCAGGATGACCTGCGACAGGGCCGTCGCGGGCAGGATGGCGCCCAGGGTGCGCTCACGGCCGGTCAAGGCCAGCGCGGCCGGCAGCAGGAGCACGAAGCCGCCCAGTGTGGACACCGGGTCGAAGAAGCCCCCGCCGGCCAGGTGCCCGAGCATGGCCAGTGTGGCGCACGTGGCGGCGAAACTCGCCGCGCGCACCCACCGCACCACCGACAACGGACCCATCGCGGACAGATCTTCGCACACCGCTGCCGCCGTCTTCAGATCAGGAGTCTCTCGCCGCCGCCGGATCAGGAGGCCAGCTTGTATCCCGCCTCGACGATCGCCGCGCGCACCTGCGACTCCTGGAGCAGCGGGCCGCCGCTCACGGTGACCCGGCCGCCCAGCACGTCCACCTCCACCCGTTCGACGCCCCGCAGTGGCAGGACCTGTGCCCGGATGGTCGAGGCACTGCAGCCACAGCTCATTCCCGTAACCGCAACGGACATGGTCATCGGCGCGACCCTTTCCCGTAAACCGCCAGGCGCGCTAACGGCTCGCCTTTAGGGGGGGATACGCGGTTTCCCGCCCCCCGGTTCAAGCGACTGATGATTTTTTTGGATCCATATTTTTTCGTTCACGAATTCTCGATCACGTGGCACTATGACCGGGTGCATATCGGTCAGCCCTTCCTGCGCGCAATGCGGGCCGCGGTCTTCGCGGCGGTGTGCGTGCTGGTCTCGGCTGCCCTGCACGGGCTGGTCGGCGGCGATCCGGTGCACCTGGGCACGTTGCTCGGCGCGCTCGCGCTGACCTGGGCGGGCGCGTTCCTGGTCGGCGGCCGCCAGCGCGGCATGGAGGTGCTGCTCGCGGCCTGCTTCGCCGCCCAGTACGGCATGCACCACCTGTTCAGCGCGGGTGCGGCCGCGCCGCCGCCGCCTCATGAGCACGTCACGGGCGTGGGCATGTTCCTGGTGCACGCCGTGACGGCGGTCCTTTCCGCGTGGTGGCTGGCGCGGGGCGAGTCCGCGCTCGCCGTGCTGCTCCATCTCGCCGTCGCCTCCATCGGCCGCTGGTGGAGCGTGCTGTCGCTCCTGACGGGCGGTCCGGTCGAGGCGAGCCCGTCCGGCAGCCGGCCCGCGGCGCGCGACGGCCACGACGCCTTCCTTCAGCGCCTGTTCGCGGCGGCGATCTTCCGGCGGGGCCCGCCGGCGCGTTTCTCCCTCGTCTGACACCCCTTCGGGCCGCTGCCGGCCCGTGTTCCGCCACGCCCGGAAAGCGGCACGGCGGACCCTCTTTCGAGAGCACTGAGTGGAGAAACGCCTGATGACCTCTACCGCCGACGTCCACACCAGCCCTGCCCCCGCGCCGTCCCGCGAGCGCTCGGCCTGGGCCGCGCTGCGCCCGCTGGTGCTGCGGCTGCACTTCTACGCGGGCGTCCTCATCGCCCCCTTCCTGCTCGTCGCCGCGTGCACCGGCCTGCTGTACGCCGCCTCGTACCAGATCGAGCAGGTCGTCTACCAGCACGAACTCACCGCTCCCGCCGGTAAGACGAGCCTGCGCCTCAGCGCGCAGGTCGCGGCGGCGCGAGCGGCACACCCCCAAGGCACCGTCACCGCGGTACGGCCCGGCGCCGAGCCGGGCCAGACCACCCGCGTGCTGATCGACCGGCCAGGACTCCCCGAGAGCACCCAGCTGGCCGTGTTCGTCGATCCCCACACCGGCCAGGTGCGCGGCGCGCTGGAGAGCTACGGCAGCTCGGGAGCGCTGCCCGTACGCGCCTGGATCTCCACCCTCCACCGCCAGCTCCACCTGGGCGAGCCCGGCCGGATCTACAGCGAGCTGGCCGCCAGCTGGCTGTGGGTGGTCGCGCTCGGCGGCCTGATCCTCTGGGTCGCCCGGCGCCGCCGCGCCCGGCGCCACCTGCTCGTGCCCGACCGCGCCGCCAACGCGGCGCGCCGCAGGCTGTCCTGGCACGGCTCGGTCGGCGTGTGGGCGGTGCTCGGCCTGCTGTTCCTGTCCGCCACCGGCCTGACCTGGTCGAAGTACGCCGGAGCCAACGTCGACGAGCTGCGCGCCGCGCTGAACTGGACCACGCCGTCGATCGACATCTCGGGCGGCGACCACGCCGCGCACACCGCGACCGGCGCGGGCCACCAAGCGGGCGGGGCCGACGTCGGGGTGGACCGCGTCGCCCAGGCCGCCGCCGGCAAGAGGCTTTCCGGCCCGCTGGAGATCGTCTGGCCCGCCAAGCCCGGCCAGCCCTACCTGGTGAAGGAGATCGACAAGACCGCGCCCACCCGTCTGGACCAGGTCGCCGTCGACGCCGCCAGTGGTCAGGTGACCGCCGAGCTGCGCTTCGCCGACTACTCGCTGGCCGCCAAGCTCGCCCGGTGGGGCATCGACGGGCACATGGGGCTGCTGTTCGGCCTGGCCAACCAGATCCTGCTGGCGGCGCTGGCCATCGGCCTGATCACGCTGATCGTGCTCGGCTACCGCATGTGGTGGCACCGGCGGCCCACCCGCGGCTTCGGCAAGCCGTACCCGCGGGGCGGCTGGCGGCGGGTGCACTGGGCCCTGCTGGTGCCGCTCGGCCTGGTCGCCATCGCCGTCGGGATCTTCCTGCCGCTGATGGGCATCTCGCTGGCCGCGTTCCTGGTGGTCGACGTCCTGCTCGGGCTCCGCGCCCGGCCGGCGTCTCAGCCGTGATCCTCCGTACGTTCGCGCCGGGGCAGGAGCAGCGCGGAGCCGAACATGAAGGCCGCGACGAGGAACAGCCCCGCCCGCGTGCCGAGCGTGCTCGCGACCAGGCCGCCGACGGCGATGAACAACGGCTGCGTGACGTTGGTGGCGAAGATCCAGAGCGTCGACACCCTGGCCAGCAGGTGGTCCGGGGTGCCCAGCTGGCGGTAGGTCGTCATGGTGGAGTTCGCCAGGCCGGAGAAGAACAGCACGCCCGCGAAGCCGAACCCGCAAAGGAGCAGGCCCGCGGTGCCGGGGAAGCCCAGCGGGATGAGCGCGTACCAGGGGCCGCGCCAGAGGCTGACCCACCATAGGCCGCGGACCAGGCCGAATCGCCTGCCCAGTCTCGGCGCGAGCCGCGCGCCGAGGAAGCCGCCGAGCGAAGGCAGGCCCATGAGCAGGCCGTACTGCCAGGGGGTGAACCCCAGGTCGCGCAGGTAGAACAGCGAGCTCAGCGGCGTCGCCATCGCGCTCGCGCCGGCGAAGATCAGCCAGCTCGCGAACATCCGCCGCAGAATCGGATGCCCCCGCACGAAGCTCCACCCGGCGAACAGCTCCTCTCGCCGGGAGGGGCCGGGCTCGCGCGCGGGCGGCGGCGGCTCGGGCGTGCGCAGCGACCGGATCGACCAGGCGCTCACGACGAAGGACACCGCGTCGACCAGCAGCGCGCCGACCGCCGACAGGACGCCGATGAGCGGTCCGGCCAGGGACGGGCCGACCAGCACGCTCAACCAGCGGGTCGACTCCAGCCGGCTGTTGGCGCTCATGAGCCGCTCGGCGGGCACGAGGGCCTTCACATGCGCCTGCGCCGCCCCGGACGCGGCGATCTGGCCGGCGGCGTTGCCCAGGGCGGCGACACAAAGGTGCGCGAATGTCAGCAGGCCGGAGAACGCCGCGACCGGAATGCTGAGCAGCAAAATACATCTGGCGAGATCGGCCCAGATCATGACCGGGCGTTTGGCCCGGAATTCGACATGCCGGCCCATGGGAAATGCGACGAGAACGATGGTGACCGCTTGAATCACCGACAATAAGGCGACCTGAAATGCCGAGGCGTCCAGCACGGTGATGGCGACCACGGGCAGGGCGACCATGCTCACCGCCGAACCCAGCTGGCTCACGGTCGTGCCCGCCCACAGGAGCCGGAAATCTCTTTCGCCGGCGGAGTCTCCGTCGGGCCGGGTCAGCTCTGGATCGCCCTGCAGAATGCCTCCCCTGCCGTACTCCGGAGCGATCATCATCCCCGAAGGCCCCGCGTGCCGCCAACCGTGACGGCACGCGTCCCCGGCGATCAGCCGCGGTCGGCGCCGGGCTTGCGGCGCGTGGCGAAGACGACGGCGGCGCCGCCCGCCAGGACCACCGCCAGCACCGCCCACAGCCATCCGGGCAGCCCCGACGTGTCCTCGGCCCGCGTGGCCGCCGGAGCCACCGGAGCCGCCGGAGCCTCCGAGTCCGCCGAGGCCGCCGGAGCGGAGGCGGGTTGCGGCGCGGGAGAACTCTCCGGGGCAGGCGTTTCCGAAGGGCTGGGCGAGGGGTCCGGGGCGGTGACGGTGAAGGCGATCTCGCCCTGGATCGGGTGGCCGTCGGAGGAGACCACCCGCCAGGCGATCCGGTAGCGACCCTCCGCCAACGTGCCGGTGGGCCGGGTGGAGACCTTGCTGCCCTGAACCCGTGGCTTGTCGAGCGGGACCGGCTTGCCGCCGGGGCCGTCGAGCACGATGGTGGGCAGTTGCATGTGCGAGGTGAATTCGAGCTCGATCGTCTCCAGGCTCTTCACCTTGGCGCGGTCGGCCGGGTTGCTGGCCTTGAGACGGTCGTGGGCCAGGGCGGCGGGCGCGGTCAGGAGCAGTACGAGGACGGCGCCGACGGCCGGGACGAGGGCGCGCCGAACAAAGGTCATGGGGAACTCCGAAGTCATGGGGTCCGGCGGCAGGCCGGAGGAGGTCGTGGCGCCTGGCGCGCCGGATCGGGCGTTCGCGGGCCCGCGGGTCAGCCGCGGGCCGCCGGGACGGCAGGCGGTCCGCGGCGGGGCACGACCACGGCGAGCAGGGCAGGGACGCGCGGGACCGGCTCCCGCCGCACGGGTGCGGGACGGGGACGCTCGACGACCGCGAAGGGCGCCAGGACGGTGATCGCGGCGGCGAGCAGGGCGCGCACGCCTGCCACGCCCACGGCGTTCAGGTGCAGCAGCGTCGCCAGGGCCAGCTCACCACGCGCCAGCCACCAGCTCGAACCCGTCGCCACGGCCAGATGGATCATCGGCATGGCGAGCCCGGGGCCGTGCTCGTGGCCGGAGGAGAAGACGGGTCCCGTCGTGGAGGCGCCGGAGAAGATCTGGTGCAGGCCGTACTGGGACACCGCGCACAGGGCCAGCAACTCCGGCCACGCACGCCGGCGACCGGCCAGCAGGTAGGCGCCGGCCCAGACGACCGGCATCGCCGCCACGAGCCCGCCCGGCCGCATCTCGCCGCCGCCCACCAGCACGTGCAGGGCGGCGGAGGCCAGCACGCAGACGGCCGTGAACACCGCCGCGCGCAGCGCGCGGATCGCGGGGTGACCGACATGCACGCCGCCATGCTGCCAGAGCACACCGCCACCGTCAGGACATTCGGTGCATCGCCCACCAAATGACGATCGTTTTTTGTGCAAACGATCGATAGAATAACTCCGTGACAATGCTCCCGGGTCGCCGCGTGCGTACCGTCCTCGGTGACGTCGAACCGTCCGAACTCGGCCACACACAGCCGCACGAGCACGTGCTGTCCGACATGTCGACCATCGTGCGGCCATGGGGCCTGGAGCCGGTGGCAGGCGACGCGTCGCCGCCGGCGTCCGTCCGGCAGGAGTTCCCCGCGTCGGTCCGCGCCCGGATCGCCGAGCCCGTCCGCCTGGACAACTACGACTGGATCAGGCGCGCGGTCCTGAACCTCGACAACCTGCGGCTGCTGTCCGAGCAGGACGCCACCGACGAGCTGGTCCTCTACCGCATGGCGGGCGGCGGCACGGTGGTGGATTCCACCTCGGTCGGGCTGGGCCGGGACCCGCTCGGGCTCGCCCGCGTCTCGCGTGGCAGCGGCGTGCACATCGTGATGGGCAGCGGCTACTACTGCCGCGACTACCATCCGGCCGGGCTCGCCGACGCGCCGGTCGAAGCCATCTGCGAGGAGATCGTCGCGGACGTGCGGGACGGCGTCGGCGACACCGGCGTACGGGCGGGGCTCATCGGCGAGATCGGGCTGAGCCGGCCTGTGCATCCCGCCGAGGACAAGGTGCTGCGCGCCGCCTGCCGAGCGCAACGGGAGACGGGCGCGCCCCTGCAGATCCACCCCGGACGTCACCCGGAGGCGCCCCTGGCGGCCGTGCGCACGGTCGTCGACGCGGGCGGCGACCCCACCCGGGTGATCATGTCCCATCTCGACCGCACCCTCTGGCGCGCCGAGGACCTGCTGGAGCTCGCCCGTACGGGCTGCTACCTGGAGCTGGACCTGTTCGGGCAGGAGTCCAGCTACTACGCCTTCAACCCCGACGCCCGCCGGCCCAACGACCGCACCCGTGTCGAGTGGCTCCAGCTGCTGATCGAGGCGGGCTTCGCGGACCGGCTGCTGATCGCCCAGGACATCTGCCAGAAGGTGTACCTGCGCCGCTACGGCGGCCCGGGCTACACGCACATCCTGGAGAACGTCGTCCCGCTGATGCGCCGCATGGGCCTGACCGAGGCGGAGATCACGACGCTGACGGTGACGAACCCGGCCACCGCCCTGGCTATGGAATAGTTCAGCAGCATGTCGACGACCAACCAGCCCGGAGGCCAGCGGACCAGCGGTGGCCGGATGAAGGCGAAGTCCTCCCGGCGCGCGCGCTCGGTGCGCACGGAGTTCCAGCTGCTCCGCGCCGCCTGCTGGCTCTTCTCCGAGCGGGGGTTCCACGGCACGGGCATCCGCGACATCGCGGAGACCGCGGGAGTCGCCGTCTCCGGGATGTACTACTACGCCTCCTCCAAGGACGAGATGCTGGAGGCGGTCACCCGCCGCGTCATGGACGTGCTGGTCTCCAGCAGCGAGGAGACGCTGCGCGACATCGACGACCCGGCCGAGCGCCTGGCGGCGCTGATGGCCGTGCACGCCGCCTTCCACGCGCGCAACCCCCGCGCCGCCAAGGTCGCCGACCACGAGTTCCAGGCACTGACCGGCGAGGCCCGCGAGGACATCCTGCGGCTGCGGGACGCCTACGAGGCGGTGTGGGCCGACACGTTGCGGGCCGGCGTGCGCGACGGCGTCTTCCAGGACCGCGGCACCGTCGCGCGCCTGGCGCTGCTGCAGATGGCCACCGGGATCGCGCACTGGTACCGGCCGGACGGCGAACTCGGCATCCCTCAGTTGTGCGAGCGTTTCGCCGACATGGCGCTGTCGCTGATGGGCGCCCAGCGCGAGGGCCGCCTGCTGCGGGTCCAGGACCTCGCCCTGCCCGACCCGGCCCTCCTGCTGGAGCGGGTCGAGCTGGCCATCGAGCCGCGCGAGGAGCCCTCTGCCGACTGAGCCCCGAGCGGGTCCCCGCCTTGACACGCCGAGTTTTTTGAGCGATCGTTCGATCACATTCAGGAGGAGAGACGCCGTGACAGAGCTGGACCGCGCCGCCGGGATCGCCCACCGGCTTTACGGGCTGGAGGGCCGCGTACGGCCGCTCCCCGGGGAGAGCGACCGCAACTTCCGGCTGAGCACGGCCGCCGGAGAGTACGTCGTCAAGCTGCACGCGCCCGGCACCGACCCCGGCGAGCTGGACCTGCAGGACGCGGCGCTGCTGCACCTGGCCGGACGGCCGGATCCGCCGCCCGCCCCACGCGTGGTGCCGGCCGTGGACGGGCGGCGCTCGGTCACCGTCTCCTGGCCGGACGGCCCGCGCATCGCCAGGGTCCTCACCTGGATGGACGGCCGCCCCTGGGCGGAGGTCGAGCCGACCGGGGAGCTGCTGCGCGACCTCGGCCGCCGGGTCGCGGGCGTCGACCTGGCCCTGCGGGACTTCACCCACCCCGCGATGCGGCGCGAGCTGCTGTGGAACCTGACCAGCGCGCCGCGGGTGGCGGAGCTGGCGCCTCTCGTCGACGACGACCTCCGGCCGCTGGTGCGCGAGGTGTTCGACCGCTACGACGAGCACGTCGCCCCGCGTCTTGCCGCGCTCCCCCACCAGGTCGTCCACAACGACGCGAACGAGCTCAACATCCTGGTGGACGGCGGCGGCGTCGCCGGGCTCATCGACTTCGGCGACGTGGTGTGGAGCCCGCGCGTGTGCGGGGCGGCCGTGGCCGGGGCCTACGCGATGCAGGGGCACGACGACCCCCTGCGGGCGGTGCTGCCGCTGGTGAGCGGCTACGACGAGGTGGCCCCGCTGCTCCCGGCCGAGCTGGAGGTGCTGTTCGACCTGATGCGGACCCGGCTGGCGATGAGCAGCTGCCTGTCGGCGTACCAGCACCGCAGGGATCCCGGCAACGACTACCTGCTCGTCAGCCGGCGCGGGGTGGCGCGGGCACTGCGCCTGCTGGCGGGGACGAGCCCCGACCTGGCGCACTTCCTGCTGCGCGACGCGGTCGGGTTCGAGGCCAACCCGTCGGCGCGGGCCGTGCGCCAGTACTTCGAGTCGGGCGCCGCCCGCCCCGCGCCCGTGCTGGAGCCGCACTCCGCCGTCATGGCGACCCGCCACGGCGAGGAGTCGGACCAGGGCGTTCGCCTGGGCTGCGATCTGGACACCGATGAGACGGCCACCGTGCGCTGCCCGCTGCCCGCGGTCGTGCGCGCCGCGGGGCGGGGGCCGTACGTGCTGCTGGAGCACCGGACGGACGGCGGCGTGCCGTTCTGGACGCTCTACCGGCACGTGGAGGCGGGCCCGATCGATCCGGGCGACGAGCTGGCGCCCGGCGATCGGCTGGGAACGGTCGCCGGCTCGCGCCTGCACCTCCGGCTGCTGACCCATCCCGCCGGGGCGGACGTCGGCCTCGCCCCCCACGCCGAGGCCGACCTGTGGACCAGCGTGAGCATCGACCCCAACCTGCTGCTCGGACGGCCGGACGGCGGCGCGGCCCGGCCGCGCAGAGCCGCGCCCGCCCTGCGCGCCCTCCGCCGCACCACCTTCAGCGGCGCGCTGGGCCTGGCCTACCGCGAGCCCCTGCACATCGTCCGCGGCGAGGGCGCCTACCTGTACGACACCTCCGGCCGCCCCTACCTGGACCTGGTCAACAACGTCTGCCACGTGGGCCACGCCCACCCCCGGGTGGTCGAGGCGGCGCACCGGCAGGCGGCCCGGCTCAACACCAACACCCGGTACCTGCACGGGTCCGTCGTCGAGTACGCCCGCCGGCTGGTCGAGCTGCTGCCCGACCCGCTGCGGGTCTGCTTCTTCGTCAACTCCGGCTCCGAGGCCAACGACCTCGCGCTCAGGCTGGCCGCGGCCCACACGGGCGCCGAGGACGTGCTGGTCCTCGACCACGCCTATCACGGCCATCTGACCTCGCAGATCGCGCTGAGCCCGTACAAGTTCGACCGGCGGGGCGGGCGCGGCAGGCCGCGCACCACGCACGTCTGCGAGCTCCCCGACCCCTACCGGGGCCGGCTCAGGGCCGGGCGCGACGACGACCTCGGCAGGCGGTACGCCGCCTCGGTCACGGAGCGGATCGCCGCCCTGGCGGCCCGCGGACGAAGACCCGCGGCCTACTTCGCCGAGTCGCTGCAGAGCTGCGGCGGCCAGATCGTCTACCCGGACGGCTACCTGCGCGCGGCCTTCGAGCAGGTACGCCGCGCGGGCGGGGTCTGCGTCGCCGACGAGGTGCAGGTGGGTCTGGGCCGGGTGGGACGGCACGTCTGGGGCTTCGAGCTCCAGGGCGTCGTGCCGGACGTCGTCACCCTGGGCAAGCCGCTGGGCAACGGCCATCCGCTGGCCGCCGTGGTGACGACCCCGGAGGTGGCGCGCTCCTTCGAGACCGGGATGGAGTACTTCAACACCTTCGGCGGCAATCCGGTGTCCGCCGAGACCGGGCTGGCCGTGCTCGACGTCATCCGCGACGAGCGCCTCCAGGCCCGCGCGCGCGAGCGCGGCGACCGGCTGCTGCGCGGCCTGCGCCGCCTCCAGGAGCGCCATCCCCTGATCGGGGACGTGCGCGGGGAGGGGCTGTTCATCGGCGTGGAGCTGAGCCTGGACGGCCGCGAGCCCGCCACCGCGCGCGCCGCGGCCGTCAAGGAGGCGGTGAAGGCGCGCGGCGTCCTGATCTCCACGGACGGACCGGACGACAACGTCCTCAAGATCAAGCCTCCGCTCGTGCTGACGGAGGCCGACTGTGACCTGTTCCTGGACGTCCTCGATGATGCCTTGATCTCGGCGGATACATCCTTTTAATCCGGATTTCCCCTTGACGTAGGCATTTATTTGAGCGATCGTTCGACTACTTATCTTCATCTGAGGGGCCATCGCGACCCCTGGCACACATGGCGGTTACAGATGCAAGGCGTGCGAAAAAGGACCATCGCCACCACAGCGGCCGCACTGACGTTGATCACCGCCGGCTGCTACCGGGACACGGGTGGCGCCGCCGGCACGGCGGCGCCGCAGGGGGAGCTCGTCACGACCACCCCGCCGGGATCCGGGAAGGTGGACCGGATCACCTGGGCGCTCTACCGCGGCACCACCTCCGTCGACCCGATCACCGCGGGCGACTACCCCGAGATCACCGTGACGAGCCTCATGTGCGAGTCGCTGTTCCGGCAGGCCCCGGACGGATCGCCGGGACCGGGCCTCGCGACGGCGCTGGACTACCCCGATCCGAAGACTGCGGTCCTGACGCTCCGCGCGGGCGTCACGTTCTGGGACGGATCCCCCATGACGGCCGACGACGTCGCCTTCAGCATCGAGCGCAACCGCGACCCGAAGGGCGGCGGCTACTGGGTACCCACGCTGAACCGGGTGGCCTCCGTCGAGGCCACCGGCCCGCTGCGGGTCACCCTGAAGCTCAGGCAGCCGGACCACTGGCTGCGCGACGTCCTGTCGTACATGCCGGGCATGGTGATCTCCAAGCGCTACGCCGAGGCGAAGGGCAAGGACTACGGCACCGTCAAGGGCGGCGCGATGTGCACCGGCTCCTTCAAGCTCGGCCGATGGCGCACCGGTGACGTCCTGTCGGTGGTCCGCAACGACGCCTACTGGAACCGCGAGGCGGCGCCGCTGGTGCGGCAGATCGACTTCAAGGGCATCCCCGACGAGGCCACGCTGACCGCCGCGCTGCTCACCGGCGAGGTGGACGGCGCCTACCTCGAACTGCCGCTGTCCACCATGGACCAGGTCCGCGCCAGTGACGCCGTGAAGGTCCACCGCGGCCCGTCGTACCTCATCGACGCGCTGATCGTCGCGGACATGGGCCGGGGGCCGCTCTCCGACGCCCGCGTACGGCGCGCGCTGTCGCTGGCCGTGGACCGCGAGGCCTACATCCGCACCCTCTACAAGGGCAGCGCCCAGCCCGCCCGCGCCCTCGGCACCCCCGGCACCTGGGGATACGAGCGGGAGACGTTCAAGGCGGCGTGGGACGCCCTGCCCGCGCCCGAGGTCGACCTGGAGACCGCGCGCCGGCTCGTCCAGGAGGCCGGCGCCGCGGGGAAGACCGTGCGGTTCGGCATGAGCAACGAGCTGAACAAGCTCGCCACCGAGGCCAACCTGTTCAAGACCGCGGCCGAGAGGATCGGGCTGAAGGCCGAGCTGAAAGCCGTCTCCGCCGACGCCTACAGCGGGTTCTTCCTGGACCCGAAGGCCCGCGCCGACGTGGACGGCTTCTTCACCACCAACTACCCCAACTGGGCGGACCCCGGAGCCCTGTACGCGACGCTCTCCGTGCCCGGCGGCCCGCAGGACTACGGCCGCTACCGCAATCCGGACGTGGCCGCCCTGCTCGAACGCGCCCGAGGCGCCGAGGACGCGCGCCGGCGGGCCGAGTACACCGTCCAGGCGCAGCAGGCCGTGACCGAGGACCTGCCCTGGATCCCCATCGTCGCCCCGGACACCGTCCTGGTGCTCAACGCCAGGCTCACCGGGGCCACGGTCTCCTCGCAGCACCTGTTCGCCCCCTGGGCGGACCGCCTCGGAGCGGTGGGCTGACCGCATGGCCGCCTACCTCATCCGACGGGCGATCATGCTGGTGGCGACGCTGCTGGTGTCCAGTTTCGTGGTGTTCGCCGGGCTCTCGGCCGCCCCGGGGAACCCCCTGGCGACGCTCGCCGGCGGCCGGTCGCTGCCGCCCGAGAGCGTCCGGGTCCTGGTGGAGCGCTACCACCTGGACGAGCCGTTCCTCGTGCAGTACATGAGCTGGCTGGGCAACGCGGTGCGCGGCGACCTGGGCATGTCGATCGTCCTGCGGCAGGACGTGTCCGGCCTCATCGCCGCGCGCGCCGGGACGACCGTCGCCCTGATCCTCTACGCCGCCGTGATCGTGCTGGTCGCCGGAGTGGCGTTCGGGCTGCTGGCGGCCCTCCGGCCGGGAGTCGTGGACTCGCTGGTGGTGGTCTCGACGGCGGTGGTGGTCGCCATCCCGCCCTTCGTCGCCGCGATCGTCCTCATCGGGGTCTTCGCGGTCGGCCTGCGGTGGCTGCCCGCGCTCGGCGGCGGCTCGGGGCTGTGGGACGGCATCCGCCACCTCACGCTGCCGGCCTTCGCCCTCGCGGCGTCCGCCACCGCCGCCGTCGCCCGCGTCACTCGGACCTCGGTACGCGAGCAGCTGGAGCGCGAGCACGTGCAGACGGCCATCAGCCGCGGCCTCCCCCACGCGACCGTCGTGCGCCGGCACGCCCTGCGCAACGCCGCCATCCCGATCAGCACCCTGGCGGGCATGACCGTGGCCTCCATGATCGCGCTGGCGGCCGTGGTCGAGCGGGCCTTCGGCCTGAACGGGCTGGGGGCGTACCTGGTGAGCGCCGCGCTGTCGAAGGACTTCGCCGTCGTGCAGGGCGTCTCGCTCGTGCTCGTCACGTCGTTCGTGCTGGTCAACACCCTGGTCGACGTCGGGGCGTCGGTTCTCGACCCGCGGATCAAGCTGGGGAGGCGGTCATGACGGCGGTCACCGCGACGTACCGGACGCCGCGGACCGGCCGGCTGGGCACGGTGGCCGGGGCCGTGATCGTCGTGGCGGTGCTCCTCGCGGTGGTCGGCCCGGCGCTCTCCCCCGCCGACCCGAACGCCGGCGACTTCGCCCAGGCGTACGGCGCTCCCGGGCCGGGACACCCGCTCGGGTACGACGGCCAGGGCCGCGACCTGCTCGCCCGCCTGCTCACGGGTGCGCGGACCTCGCTGCTCGGCCCGCTCTGGGTCGTCGCGCTGAGCGTGACGGCGGGCACCGCCGTCGCGATCGCCGCCGCGTGGCTCGGCGGGTGGCTGGACTCCGTGGTGTCGGCCGTGCTCGAGGTGGTCTTCGCCTTCCCCGGGGTGCTGCTCGCGATGCTCGTCGCCGCGGTCTTCGGCCCCGGGCCGACCTCGGCGGTCCTCGCGCTGGCCGTGGCCTACGTCCCGTACATCGCCCGGCTGGTGCGCGGCGCCGCCCTCGCCGAGCGCCGCAAACCCTACATCCAGGCCCTGGAGGTCCAGGGGGCCGGGGCCCTGGCGATCTGCGTGCGGCATCTCGTGCCCAACCTGCTGCCGCTCATCGCCGCGCAGGCGACGCTCTTCTTCGGCTACGCCATGGTGGATCTGGCGATCGTGTCGTTCTTCGGGCTGGGCGTCCAGCCGCCCGACGCCGACTGGGGCGTCATGGTGGCGAGCGGGCAGTCCGGCGTGCTGCAGGGCTATCCCGCCGAGTCGCTGCTGGCGGGCGGCTGCATCGTGCTGCTGGTCGTGGCCTTCAACGTGCTCGGCGAGCGGCTGTCCGACGGCCGCCCGCGCCCGTCCCGGCTCTTCCGGCTCTTCCGGCGGGGAGGCACCGCGTGACCGGCATCCTCGACATCGACCGCCTGACCGTGACGCTGCCGGGCGAGGACCGCCCCAAACCGGTGCTCAGCGGCGTGTCGCTCTCCATCGCCGAGGGCGAGGCGGTCGGCCTGGTGGGCGAGTCCGGATCGGGCAAGTCGATGACGGTCCGCGCGATCGTCCGGCTGCTGCCGCGCGGAGCACGGGTGGAGGGCGGCATCCGGGTCCGGGGCGTGGACACCGGGGCGCTGCGCGGGGCGGCGCTGCGCGAGTTGCGCGCGAGCGTGCCCGTGATCTTCCAGGATCCGCGTGCCCACATCAATCCGGTGCGCACGGTGGGCGACTTCCTCACCGAGGCGCTGCGTACGCACCGGCGGCTGGGCCGGCGGGCGGCCGAGGGGCGCGCCGTCCGCGTGCTCGACGAGGTGGGCGTGGCGGACGCGCGGCGGCGGCTGCGCCAGTACCCCCACGAGCTGTCGGGCGGGCTGCTGCAACGCGCCATGATCGCGGCCGCGCTGCTCGCCGAGCCCCGGCTGCTGCTGGCCGACGAACCCACCACCGCGCTCGACGTCACCACGCAGGCCGAGGTGATGGCGGTCCTCGACGAGCTGCGCCGCGAGCGGGGGCTGGCCATGCTGTTCATCACCCACGACCTGGAGCTGGCGGCGGCCGTCTGCGACCGCACCGCGGTGATGTACGCGGGCCGGGTCATGGAGGTGCAGACGTCGGCGTCGCTGCACGAGCGCCCGCTCCACCCGTACACGGCCGCGCTCGCCGCCGCCCGGCCCTCCCTGGAACGGCGATCCGACCGGCTGGCCACCGTTCCCGGGCGCCCGCTGTCGGCGTTCGAGGCGCCGGACGGCTGCGCGTTCGGCCCGCGCTGCGCGCACGCGCACGAGCGCTGCCGCGAGCGGCCGGAGCTGCGAACCGTGGCGGGCGGCCAGGTGGCGTGCGTCCGCGCCGAGGAGTTGCGGGCGGTGTCGCATGACTGAGGCGATCCTTGAGGTGGACGGGCTGCGCAAGTCCTTCGGTACGGCCGTCGCCGTGTCGGACGTGAGCTTCTCCCTGCCCCCGGCGGGGGCGCTGGCCGTCGTCGGGGAGTCGGGGTCGGGCAAGACCACCGTGGCCCGCATGATCGTCGGTCTCGAACGGCCGACGTCGGGCCGCATCACCGCCTGCGGGCACGACCGCTCCCAGCCGGCCCGCTCGGCGCGGGAGCGGCGCAGGCGCGGCGGCGAGGTCCAGATCGTCTTCCAGGATCCCTACGCCAGCCTCGACCCCCGGCAGAGCCCGGCGGCCGCCGTGGCGGAGATCCTGCGCCTGCACACCTCCCTCGACACGGCCGGTCGGCGCCGCAGGGCAGCCGAGCTCGCCGGACTGGTGGGCCTCGACGAACGCCAGATGAGCGCGCTGCCGGCGGCACTGTCCGGCGGGCAGCGCCAGCGGGTCGCCATCGCCAGGGCGCTGGCCGCCGAACCGCGCGTCCTCATCCTCGACGAGTCCGTCGCCGCGCTCGACGTGTCCATCCAGGCCCAGGTGCTGAACGTGCTGGCCGACGTCCGCGCGCGTACGGGGGTCGCGTACCTGTTCATCAGCCACGATCTCGCCGTGGTCCGCCAGGTCGCCGACGAGATCGTCGTCATGCGGCACGGCTCGATCGTCGAACGCGGACCCGCCGCCCAGGTGCTCGACGAGCCCCGGCACCCCTACACCCGCCTGCTGCGCGCGAGCGTCCCAGGCCCCGGCTGGCGTCCCGCCCGCCGGGCGACCCCACAGGAACTGGAGGAACGATGACAGACCCCGTCGGCACCGGCCCCGAGGGCTGGCCCGCCGCCACCGAGCTCGCCGAGCAGATCGCGACCGGCAAGGCGAGCTCCCGGGAGATCGTGGAGGGCTACCTCGCCCGCATCGACGCGATCGATCCCGCGTTGAACGCCTTCTGCCACGTGGCCCCGGACGAGGCCCGCCGGGCCGCCGACGCCGCCGACGAGCTCGCGCGGCAGGGCGGGCCGCTGCCGCCGTTCCTGGGCGTCCCCATCGCGATCAAGGACCTGCACCCCGTACGCGGCTGGCCGCTGTGCAGCGCGTCCAACGGCGTCGGCCACGACGTCATGGAGCACGACGCCCCGGCGGTGCGGGCCCTGCGCGAGGCGGGTTTCGTCTTCGTCGGCGCGACGACCTCGCCGGAGTTCGGCACGGTCTCGGTCACCGAGTCGGCCCGCCACGGCGCCACCCGCAACCCCTGGGACCTGAAGCACAGCCCCGGGGGATCCAGCGGCGGCTCGGCGGCGGCCGTGGCGGCGGGCCTGCTGCCCGTCGGGCACGCCTCCGACGGGGCCGGATCCATCCGGGAGCCGGCCAGCTACTGCGGGCTGGTGGGCATGAAGCCGAGCCGCGGCCTCGTCCCCTCCGACGCCCACTACATGGAGGGCTTCGCGACGGAAGGCGTGCTCACCCGCACCGTGCTCGACACCGCGGCGATCCTGGACGTGTTCGCCGCCGCCCCCCGGCCCACCTGGTACGCCCCTCCGCGCCCCGACGTCCCGTTCCGGCAGCGGGCCGAGCGCGACCCGGGCCGGCTGCGCATCGGGCTCAACCTCCAGCCGGCCTTCCCCGCGCGGGTGCACCCCACGGCCGTCGCCGTGGCCCGCCGCGCCGCCGACCTGCTCGCCGACCTCGGGCACGAGGTGGTCGAGCAGGACGTCCCCGGCCTCGACCCCAACTGGTTCACCCCTCGGTTCGACATCCTGTACGCCACCGGCTCGGCCGACTGCGCGGTGATCGACGAGTCCGCCGTCGAGCCGCTCAACCGGACGCTCCGCCAGGCCGCCCGCGACACCGACTCGCTGACGTATGTGACCACCATTCTGGAGTTCCAGCTACGCTCGGCCGAGATGTACCAGGCCTGGGACGCCGTGGACGTCCTGCTCACCCCGACCAACCCCGTCCTCGCGCCCCGCGTGGGCTCGCTGTGGGAGGGGCAGGAGGCGGATCCGTGGGCGCCGCTGCGGCGCGCGGAGGAGACCGCCTCGCTCACCGTGCTGGCCAACCTGCTCGGCCTGCCGGCGATCTCCGTCCCGCTCGTGGAGCAGGCCGGTGACCTGCCCCTCGGCGTCCAGCTCATCGGCGGCAGATGGCGGGACGGCACGGTCCTCGCCCTGGCCGGCCAGCTCGAACGCGCCCACCCCTGGCGGCACCGCCGGCCGGCCGCTCTCCCCCTGTGACCCGGAGGAACATCCCCATGAATTCCACGATCATCGACTTCCGCGTACGGGTGCCCAGCGCCGTCCGTCCCCCGATCTCCGCGGGAGGCGAGGTCTACACGCAGTACGAAGCGGTGCTCGACATCGGCGACGGCTGGCACAAGGACATGGACGAGCTGCTGGCCGAGATGGACGAGTCCGGCATCGGGCACGCCGTGCTGCACGCCGAGTACGAGCACGGCGACTACGCCGACGCGCTCAACGAGGAGGTCGCCGAGCAGGTCCGGCTGCGGCCCGAGCGGTTCTCCGGCTTCGGGACGGTGACGCTGGAGCCCCTGTCCGTCATGCGCGCGGTGCGCCAGGTCGAGCGGGTGGCGGCGCTGGGGCTGAAGGGGATCAACGTGCAGCCGTCGTTCTTCGGCCACGCGATCGACGACCGCCTGCTCTACCCGATCTACGCCAAGGCCACCGAGCTGGGCCTGGCCGTCGCCATCCACACGGGGGTCAACTACTCGCGCCGCCACCCCATCGAGGCCGAACGCCCCGTCCGCCTGGACCAGGTGGCCTGCGACTTCCCCGAGGCCACGCTCATCGCCTGCCACGCGGCCTGGCCGTGGGTGCCGGAGATCGTCGCGGTCGCGCGGCGGCACCCCAACGTGCTCATCGACTTCGGCGGCCTGGCCCCCAAGTACCTGGGCGTGCCGGGCTCGGGCTGGGAGATGATGCTGCGTTTCATGGACCGGCTGCTGCGCCACCAGGTGCTGTTCGCCACGGACTGGCCGGTCTTCCCGCACCGGCGGGCGCTGGAGGAGTGGCACGGCCTCGGCCTGCGGGCGGAGACCCTGGACGCACTGCTGCACGGCAACGCCGCCCGGTTGTTGTCGGCCCGCGAGCAGGCGGTGCTGGTATGAGCCCGCCCCGGCTGCCGCGCATCACCGACTATGTGGAGCATTGGGCCGCGCACCGTCCCGCCGGGGAGGCCCTCGTTGGAGAGAACGGGCGCTGGACGTACGAACGGCTGCGTGACGACGTCGACCGCTGCGCGGCGGCGCTGCTGGCCGCCGGCGTCGGGCGCGGCGACCGGGTCGCGGTGCTCGGCCATCCGCAGCCGGAGTGCTTCGTGCTCTTCCTGGCGACGGCGGGCATCGGCGCCGTCTGGGTCGGCCTGAACCCGAAGTACACCGACGCCGAGCTGGCGCACGTGGTCGCCGACAGCGAGCCGGCGCTGCTGTTCGGCATGCTCGGCCCGGACGACCCCACGCAGCGCGCGCTGTCACCGGGCCGGGCGCGCGTGGTGATCCACCGGTCCTCCTCCTACGAGGAGTTCATCGAGGCGGCCCGGCCCGATGATCGCCTCCTGGCCGCCCGGCGAGAGGTGCGGCCGCTGGACCCGGCCGCGATGATCTACACCTCGGGCAGCACGGGCAGGCCGAAGGGCGCGCTCGTCCCCCACTGGGGGCTGGCCCACTGCGGGGTCGTACAGGCGGGCCGCTGGTACGGCGACGCGCCCCGCAAGCTCTGCGACCTGCCGCTCAACCACATCGGCGGGCTCGGCGACATCAGCACCTCGATCCTGGTCGCGGGCGGCACGGTGGTCTACATGCCGCGCTTCGACCCGGCGGAAGCCCTGCGCACGGTGGAGCGCGAACGCCTGACCCACCTCTACTGCATCCCCACGCAGTTGCTGGCAATGGTGGCCACGCCGGAATGGCGGGACTGCGACCTCGGCTCGCTGGAGTACATCCTCTGGGGCGGGGCCGCCGCGCCACGCAGCCTGCTGGAGACGCTGTCGCGGACCGGGGCCCGGCTGGCCACCAGCTACAGCCTCACCGAGTCGACCGGCTCGGTGACCTACACCGATCCCGGCGACTCCCTCGACGTGCTGTCCTGGAGCGTGGGCCGGGTGGACCCGCACTACGAGGTGGCGCTGCGCGCCCAGGACGGCACTCCGGGAAAGGCCGGTGAGCTGCTCGTCAGGGGCGACTTCATCACCCGCGGCTACTTCCGCGACCCGGAGGCGACGCGCGCCGCCATCGACGCCGACGGCTGGCTGCACACCGGCGACCTGGCGGTGGAGGAGCCCGGCGGGCACATCCGGCTCGTCGGGCGGCTCAAGGAGATGTTCAAGTCCGGCGGCTACAACGTCTACCCCCGGGAGATCGAGGCCGCGCTGGAGGAGCATCCGGCGGTGGCGCTCGCGGCCGTGGTGGGCGTGCCCGACGAGCGCTGGGGCGAGGTGGGCCACGCGTTCGTGGTGCCGAGAGCGCCGGTGACCGAGGCCGAGCTGCGCGAGCACGCCCGGTCCCGGCTGGCCAACTACAAGGTGCCGAAGGTGTTCCGGCTGGAGGGCGAGCTGCCCAAGCTGGCCGTCGGCAAGGTCGACAAGGTGAGACTGCGCCTGCTGGCGGCGTCCTGACATGTGGGAGACAGACATGCCCGACCTCCGCGTGCTGCGGAACTTCATCAACGGCGAGTCGACGGACCCGCTGGAGGGGCGCTCGGCGCCCGTGCTGGACCCGTCGACCGGCGAGACCATCGCCACCGCGCCGCGCTCCGGCCCCGAGGACGTCGAGCTGGCGGTGGCCGCCGCCACGGCGGCCTTCCCCCGCTGGTCGGCCACGACTCCGGGCGAGCGGGCGCACGCGCTGCTGCGGCTGGCGGACGCGATCGAGGAGCACGGCGACGAGCTGGCCGAGCTGGAGTCGGCCGACGCCGGCAAGCCGCTGCACGTGGTCAGGAGCGACGAGATCGGCACGATGGCCGACAACCTGCGCTTCTTCGCCGGCGCGGCCCGCTGCCTGGAGGGCAGGTCGGCGGGAGAGTACGTGGCGGGCTACACCTCCATGATCCGCCGCGAGCCCGTGGGCGTGGTCGGGCAGATCACGCCGTGGAACTACCCGATGATGATGGCGGTGTGGAAGATCGGCCCGGCGCTCGCCGCCGGGTGCACGACCGTGCTCAAGCCCGCGCCGACGACGCCGATGACCACGGTCAGGCTCGCCGAGCTGGCCGCCGGCCTCCTGCCGCCGGGGGTGCTCAACGTCGTCGTCGGCGGGAACGAGCCGGGCGCCGCGCTGGTCGAGCACCCGGACGTCGAGCTGGTCTCGCTCACCGGATCCGTGGAGACGGGCAGGTGGGTGGCCGAGCACGCCGCCCGCACGCTCAAGCGCGTCCACCTGGAGCTCGGCGGCAAGGCCCCGGTCGTGATCTTCGACGACGCCGATCTGGAAACGGCCCTGGAGGTGGTCGCCGGCGCCGGCTACTACAACGCGGGCCAGGACTGCACGGCGGCGACCCGCGTGCTCGCCTCCGCCCGCCTGTACGACGACGTCGTGGCCGGGCTGGCGGACAAGGCGGGCAAGCTGGTGCTGGGCGACACCCGCGACCCCGGCACCACCCTGGGCCCGCTCAACAGCCTGCGCCAGCGCGAGCGGGTGGCGGGCTTCCTCGACCGCCGCCCCGCGCACGCCGAGGTCGTCGCCGGGGGCCGCGCCGCCGACCGGCCGGGCTTCTTCTACGAGCCCACGGTCGTCGCGGGCCTGCGTCAGGACGACGAGCTGGTCCAGAAGGAGATCTTCGGCCCGGTCGTCACGGTCCAGCCCTTCGACACCGAGGAGCAGGCCGTCGCGCTGGCCAACGGCACACCGTACGGGCTGGCCTCCTCCGTCTGGACCCGCGACGTCGGCCGCGCCCTGCGCCTGTCGAAGGCGCTGCGGTTCGGCTGCGTCTGGATCAACGACCACGTGCCGCTGGCGTCGGAGATGCCGCACGGCGGCTACAAGCAGTCGGGGTACGGCAAGGACCTGTCGATGTACGCCCTCGAGGACTACACGCACGTCAAGCACGTGATGGCCAGCCTGCGCTGACCCCTGTGACCGCCCCCGGAGCGGCATGTTCAGAAAGTTTATCAAACGTTCGAAATCTGGTGATGAACACGATGCGGATGAGAACCACGGCATGCCTCCTGCTCGCGGTGGCATTGCTGGTCACGGGCTGCGGGGGCGGCACGGCGAGCGACTCTCGCACCGACGGCCCGGCGAGGAGCGGTGGCAGCCTCACCATCCTGCGCGCCGCCGACATCGACGGCTGGGACCCCGACAAGGCGATCCAGCTCGCGACCTTCCAGACCCTGCCGCAGGTGATGGAAGGGCTGGTGCGGCCCTCGGCGGACGGCGCCTCCATCCAGCCGGGACTGGCCGAGAAGTGGAAGCTCGACGCCAAGGCGAAGACCATCACCTTCACGCTGCGTCCCGGGCTCGCCTTCAGCGACGGGCGGCCCCTGACGTCCCGGGACGCCGCGTTCTCCGTCGAGCTGTGGCGCAAGGAGCTGTCCATGGGCTCGCTCTACGCCGCCATCACCGGCACCGCCACCCCGGACGACCGGACCCTGGTCATCAAGATGAAGAAGGCGAGCACCTTCACGCTCACCTGGCTCAGCAACGGCTCGGCCGTCATCGTGCCGAAGGACTTCGGCGGGATGAGCCGCAAGGACTTCTTCACCAAGCCTGTCGGCGCCGGGCCGTTCGTCGTGGCCGCGTACCAGCCCGGACAGCGGCTCGTACTCGAACGCAACCGCCACTACTACGACCCCGCGCGGCCCAGGCTGGACCGCCTCGTCTACGAGGTGGTCTCCGACCCCAACCAGCAGCTGCTCCGCTACCAGAGCCGCCAGGCCGACGCCATCGAGGCCGTCCCGCTCGATCTGGCCGGCCAGATCCCCGAAGGCGAACGGGTGCTCGTGCACCCCTCGGCGACGATCCACGGCATCTTCGTCAACGCCGCCAGGCAACCGGGGAACGACCTCCACTTCCGGCGCGCCGTGAGCCTGGCGATCGACCGCGGCCGGTACGCCCAGGCGGTCTTCGGCGGCCTGGCCACGCCGGCGACCGGCGGGCTGCCCCCGGGCGTCCAAGGGTCCGTCGGCTGCGGCTGCACGTACGAGACCGGGATCGAGAAGGCGAAGGCCGAGCTGGCGAAGTCGTCCTATCGGCCGGGGACGAAGGTCGAGCTGGTGGTCGACGCGACGACGCCGTCCTCCACCCGCGCCGGAGAGACCGCGGCCGCGCAGCTGCGCGCCGTCGGCGTGGCCGTCGACCTGCAGAAACTGGAGGTCCAGGTGCTCGTCGACCGGCAGGCGAAGGGCGCCTACGACCTCTCCCTGGGCGAGGTCGGGAGCGTGTCGCCGACCGTGGGTGACATCTTCGGCCTGATCGTCGCCACCGGCGGGCTCTATTCCGGCCTGCCGATGAAGACCATCTCCGACGCCTTCGACCGCCTGGAGGTCGCGCGGACCGACGAGGAACGGGCGGCCGCGGTGCGGACCGCCGAAACGTGGATCCACGAGAACCTGCCGTACATCCCGACGGCCTTCCCCGACCGGCTCTTCGCCGTGTCGCAGAAGGTCAAGGGCCTGCAGGTCACGCCTTTCCTGTTCTATCCCGCCGACCTGCTGTGGGTGGGCTGAGCATGTCCGCCGGACGACTTCGTTTCGTGGCCGGCAGGCTGCTCCAGGTGGTCCCGGTGCTGGCGGCGCTCCTGCTCATCGTCGTCCTGCTCCAGCAGTTGATGCCCGGGGATCCGGCGCGGGTCGTCGCGGGGCCGCGGGCGAGCGCCGAGCAGGTGGCGCAGGTCCGCCGGGACTCGGGCCTCGATCAGCCTATGTTCGTGCAGTTCTGGAGATACGTGACGAACCTCGCCAACGGCGATCTCGGCCGGTCCAACCGGACGGGAACCCCGATCGCCACCATCGTCGCCGATCGCGCCGGTGCGACGGCCTGGCTGCTGGCCGGCGGCCTTCTCGTCAGCACGGCGCTGGCGGCGCCCGCCGCGCTGCTCATGGCGCTCCGCCCGCGGTCGACGGCCGCCAGGCTGTGCGCGCGCTTGCTCACGATCCTCATCAACTGCCCGCCGTTCTGGATCGGCCTGATGCTGGCCTCGTTGCTGGCGCTGCGGACGGGCTGGCTCCCCGTGGGCGGCTTCGGCGAGAGCTTCGGCGAGCGGCTCCGCTCGATGGTCCTGCCGTCGCTCACCATCGGCCTGGCCGCGATGCCGCTCCTGGCCCGCAGCGGCGCCGCGAGCCTGCGCCAGGTGCTGGCCGCCGACCACGTGACGACCGCGCGGTCCCTGGGGCTGTCCGGGTGGCCGCTCGTCCGGCGGCACCTGCTGCGCAACTCCCTGCCGCCCGCCGTCACGCTGCTGGCCGTCCAGACCGCCGCGCTGCTGTTCGGCGCGGTCGTCGTCGAGCAGACCTTCGGCCTGCCCGGCCTGGGCGCCGAGATGGTGAACGCGGCGAGCCAGCGGGACTTCCCCGTGGTCCAGGCTCTCACCCTGATCTTCGGCACGGCCATCATCGCGATCAACCTGCTCGCCGACCTGGTGGTCGCGCTGCTCGACCCGAGGACGACCTGGTGACGGCCGCGGTCGCGGCGGATCCCCGGCGCGGGTTCGCCTGGGCGCGCTTGTCCGCCGCCGGGCTGCTGGCGCTGGTGATCCTCGCCGCCGTCCTCGCGCCGCTGCTGGCCCCGGCCGATCCGGATCTGCAGACGCTCGACCAGCTCCGGCCGCCGAGCGCCGCCCACCCGCTCGGCACGGACGCGCTCGGCCGGGACGTGCTGTCCCGGCTGCTGTTCGCGCTGCGTACCGACCTGCTGCTGATGCTGTTCGCCGCCGGGCTGCCGATGCTGCTCGGAACGCTGATCGGCGCCGTGGCCGGCTACTACGGCGGCCTGCTGGACGCGGCGGTGCGGTGGGTGGCCGACATCTTCCAGGCGCTGCCCGTGTACGTGCTGCTGATCGCGTTCGTGTTCGTGCTCGGCCCGGGCACCCCGTCCCTGCTCGTCGCGTTCGGCGTGCTGGGCTGGGTCGTGTACGCGCGGCTCATCCGGACCGAGGTGCGCCGCGTCCGCGAGCGCGAGTTCGTCTCCGCCAGCTACCTGCTCGGCCTGTCGCACGTCGCGGTCCTGGTCAGGCACGTGCTGCCGAACTCGCTGCGGCAGTCGCTGGTCTACCTGGCCACCGACATGGGCATGGCGCTGCAGGGCATCGCGGTCCTGTCGTTCTTCGGGCTGGGCGTGGCGGCGGGCACCCCCGAGCTCGGCGCCATGGTGTCGGAGGCCCAGCTGTTCCTGCGCAGCCATTGGTGGCTGGCGGCGTTCCCGGGGCTGACCATCGTGATCCTCGGATCGAGCGTCGCCGCCCTCGGCGACCGGTGGAGCGAGCGGGGTGAGGCGGGATGACGCCGCTCGAAGTCGACGGGCTGCGGGTGGCGGTCCGCCGGCGGGGGAAGACGCTGACGGTGCTCGACGACGTCTCGTTCTCGGTCGGGGCGGGGCAGTGCCTGGGCATCGTCGGCGAGTCGGGCTGCGGGAAGTCGCTCACCCTGCGCGCCGCGATGGGCCTGCTGCCTCCGGGCGCCGTCCGCACCGCCGGTGAGGTCCGGGCCGCGAGTGGGCTCGCGATGGTGTTCCAGGACTCCCACGCCTCCCTCGATCCCACGATGCGGATCGGGTCCTTCCTCGCCGACGTCGTACGCCGCCGGCAGGGAGCCTCGCGGGCCGCCGCCCGGCGGCAGGCCGTCGAGCTGCTGGCCGCCGTCGGCGTCCCGGATCCCGGCCTGCGCTCCCGCGCCTATCCGCACGAGCTCAGCGGCGGCATGCGCCAGCGGGTCGCGATCGCGCTGGCCCTGGCCACGGATCCGGGTGTGCTGCTGTGCGACGAGCCGACCACGGCGCTGGACGTCACGCTGCAGGCCGAGATCCTGAGACTCCTCGACGCGGCGCGGGAGGAGCGGGGGCTCGGCGTGGTCCTCGTCAGCCACGATGTGGCGGTGGTCCGGCAGGTGGCCGACGTGGTTGCCGTCATGTACGCCGGGCAGATCGTCGAAGCCGGCCCGGCGTCCGAGGTGCTCGACCGGCCGCGGCACCCGTACACCCGGGCACTGATCGACGCGGTGCCCACGCTCGACGGGCCGCCGGGGCCCTTCAGGCCGATCCCCGGCGCGCCGCCCGACCCTGCGGCCTACTCCCCCGCCTGCCGTTTCCTGGCGCGCTGCGCCCACCGGGCGCCGGTCTGCCAGGAGGCCGTCCCCGGGATCCACGCGCTCGGCGGCCGGCACCGGTCGGCTTGCGTCCATGAGGAGGGCATATGAGCGTACGAGTCGAGCGGCTGACAGTCACCTATCCCGTACGGGACGGGCTGTTCCGCAGGCGGGTGCACGCCGTGGACGGGGTCGACCTCGAACTCGCCCGGGGCGAGATCCTGGGCCTGGTGGGCGAGAGCGGTTGCGGCAAGTCGACTCTCGGGCGGGCGATCGTCGGCCTCGCCCGGCCGTCCGCGGGCAGCGTGCTGCTGGACGGCGCCCCCGTCCCGCGGCGGCGGCCGCCGGGCATGCGCCGTCGCGTCCAGATGATCTACCAGGATCCGGGCGCCTCCCTCGACCCGCTCCGCACGGTCGCGCAGACGCTGGCCGAGCCGCTGCGACGGCGGCCCGCCGATCAGGTCGCACGCCGTACTCGCGAGTTGCTGGAGATGGTCGGGCTGGGCGCGGAGCACCTGCGTGCCCGCCCCCGCGAGCTGTCGGGGGGTCAGCGGCAGCGCGTCGCGATCGCCCGCGCGCTGGCCGCGGAGCCCGACGTGCTGGTCGCCGACGAGGCCGTGGCCGCGCTGGACGCGTCCGTGGCGGGCGCCGTGCTCAACCTGCTGGGCGAGCTCCGCGAACGGCTCGGGCTGGCCGTGCTGTTCATCTCCCACGACCTGGCCGTGGTGCGGGGGCTCTGCGACCGGGTCGCGGTGATGTACCTGGGGCGCGTCGTGGAGGAAGGGCCGGCCGCGGAGGTCTTCGCGCGTCCCGGGCACCCGTACACCCGCGTGCTCCTCGACGCGGTCCCCTCCGCCGGCCGGCGCCGTCCCGTCGTGACCGTGGGCGAGCCGCCCAGCCCGCTGCGTCTGCCGCCCGGCTGTCGTTTCCATCCGCGCTGCCCGGCCGCGGTGGCCGGGTGCGCCGCCGCCGAGCCCGAGGAGGCTCGGCGGGACGGGCATCGGGTCTCCTGCCACCTCGCCTGGCAGGCTCAGGAGGTCTGAGCGGTCCTGCGCGCCCACGACGGGCCGTACGAGCGCTCCAGGTTGTCCCGCATGAACCGCACCACCTCCGCAGGAGCCTTCGCCACCGAGCCGGCGTCGTGCGGCGGCTGGGGGTCGTACTCGATCCCCAGCTGCACCGCCTGCGCGTAGGCGGCGCCCTGGAGCCGGTCGCAGACCAGCAGCGCCATGTCGATGCCGGACGAGACGCCGGCCGCCGTGATGATCTTCCCGTCCTCGACCACGCGCTCGGACACCGGCTCGGCGCCGAAACAGCGCAGGCTCTCCAGCTCGTACCAGAACGTCGTGGCCCGGCACCCCTCCAGGAGCCCCGCGGCGCCGAGCAGGAGCGCGCCCGTGCACACCGACGTCGTCCAGACGCTGGTCCCGTGCGCCCGGCGCAGCCACGACAGGACGGATTCGTCGTCGAGGAACCGCGTGGTGGTGCTGCCGCCGGAGACCACGACCACGTCCGGCCGCTCCATGCTCTCCAGCGGCTCGGCCACGAGGCCGAAGCCCGGCTGGTCGGCGGCGCACATCCCCGGTGTGGCGGCCACGAACCGCACCCTGGCCTCCGGCAGGCGGCTCAGCACCTCGAACGGCCCGGTGACGTCCAGGGCGGTGAACCCTTCGTAGATGAGGATCGCGACGTCCATGCTCCGTACCCGCCTCTCTAGTTCTTTTATCGTTCGATCGATTAAACTTCGTCCATGGTAAACGACTCAGACCAGCGGGTGCGCGCGGACGTCGCGGTTCTCGGCGGCGGCACGTCCGGCGCGGTCGTCGCCGGGCGCCTGCTCCAGGACACGTCCCTGTCCGTGGTGGTCGTCGAGGCCGGACCCGACTACGGGGCCTTCGACGCCGCCCGCTGGCCCCGCGAGCTCCTCGACAGCACGACGCTGCCGGACACGCACGACTGGGGGTACCGCGGCCCGGGTGCCGTTCCGGCCCGGGAGCTGGCCTTCGAGCGGGCACGGGTCATCGGCGGCTGCTCCGCGCACAACGGCTGCTCCCAGACCGTCGGTCACGCGGCCGACTACCGGCGATGGGGGCTCTCCTGGACGGACGAGTCGCTCGCCGTGCTGATGAAGCAGGGCGCGTCCAGGCTGCGCGTCCGGCACTACGCCGACGAGGAGCTCACCCCCTTCCAGGCTGCGGCGATGGACGCCATGGTCGGGTGCGGGATCCCGCGTACGGACGATCTGGACGACCTCTCCGGCGGCGCCGGCTGCGGCCCCTCCCCCGTGAACAACCCCGGCGGCGTGCGCTGGAACAGCGGCTTCGCGTATCTCGACCCGGTGCGCGGCGACCGCCGGCTGCGCGTCGTCGATCGGGCGCTGGTGGACCGGCTGGAGTTCCGCGGCTCGGCCGTCCGCCGCGCCCACGTCCTGCGGGGACGGGAGCGGCTCGTCGTCGAGGCCGACAGGTTCGTGCTCTGCGGCGGCGCGTACGGCAGCCCCGAGGTGCTGCTGCGCAGCGGGGTCGGCCCGGCCGGCGAGCTGCGCGCCCTCGGCGTGCGCCCCCGCCTCGACCTCCCCGGCGTCGGCCGCAACCTGCACGACCACCCGACCCTGGAGCTCCGCTTCGCGGCGAGCGAGGAGCTGGCGCGCCGGCTCACCGCGTACGAACGGCTGCGGCCGGTGCCGGACGAGCAGGTCATCGGCAAGGCCCTCTCGACCGGCGGCCATGAACCGTACGACCTGCACCTCCTCCCGTGGACCGCCCGCACCGCCGAGGGCTGGACCTGCGTGCTGCCCGCCGCCTGCCTCACCCCGCGCTCCCGGGGCGCGCTCCGGCTCTCCTCTCCCGACCCCGGCTCCAGGCCCGTCATCGAGCACGCCTACCTGACGGACGGCGATGACCTGGCGGTGCTGCGCGACGGCATCGAGCTGTGCCGGAGCCTGGCCGCCTCCCCGGCGCTGGCGCCCCTGCTCGGGGCCCCGCTGGACGAGTTCACGGCCGACCCGCGAGCCGGTGACGCGGCGATGCGCTTGTCCGCCGCCCACTACTGGCACCCGGTGGGCACCTGCGCGATCGGCGCCGATCCGGCGGCGGGCGCCGTGGTGGACGGCACCGGACGCGTGCACGGCAGCGACAACCTGTGGGTCGTCGACGCGTCGATCATGCCGGTGATCCCGCGAGCCACCACGAACCTGCCGGTCGTCGCACTCGCCGAACACCTCGTCGGCACTCTGGGCTGAGGACCGGCCCAGCCCGGATGACCCCAGGCCAAGGCCGTCGTACGCCGGCACGACCGCCCACCGACGCATTCGCCCGAGCGGCGGCCGGAGTCGGCAACTCGCCGGGGCTTTGACACCGGGACCTAAACGCCAGGACCTTGACGCCGGGACCACCTCGCGCGATGCGAGCGCGCCCTCGGGCGTGGCGCCATCGGATGCGAGAGCGCCCTCGGGCATGACACCGCCGGACGCGAGCGCGCCTTGGGCGTGGCGCCGTCGGCTGCGGGCGCGCGGCCTATAAAGTGACCCGCGCATCGAACGGCGCGGCGTTTCGATGCTGCGACCAGGCATTATGCCCCGAAACGGGATATGTCCTGCGATCGCAAGGTGATGGGCTGATCGTGAGGGGATGTCGATGCTCGACCAGGTAACCGCCGGCACGTCGCAGGCCGGCGCGGACGATCTCGATCTGGCCGAGGCGGGCGTCGTCGGAGTCACGATCGTCTGGGCCGACAACAACGGCATCCCCCGGTCGCGCACGGTGCCCGTCGGCCAGTTCGGCGCGGCGGTCGAGCGTGGGGTGGGGGTCACGCCGCTGTTCGCGGTGTTCGACTCGCAGGATGGCATCACCTTCGGGCATCCCCCTCTGGGCACTCCCTCGGGAGACATCCGGCTGATGCCGGTCCCCGACCGGCTGGTCCGGCTCGCCGGTCAGCCCGGGTTCGCGTGGGTGCCGGGACGGCAGGTGGCGGCCGACGGTTCGGCGTGGCCGTACGACCAGCGAGGCGTGCTGGAACGCCAGCTCTCCCGGGCCGCCGATCTCGGGCTGGACTTCCTGGCCGGCTACGAGATGGAGTTCCACCTCAGCCGGGCGGACGAAAGCGACGGCGACGACGTACGCCCCGTCTACGAGGGGCCCTCCTACGGACCGGCCAAGATGCTGGCCGTCGACGCCTTCGCCGCACAACTGCTGCGCGACCTCGACCGCAACGGCGTGCCCGTCGGCCAGTTCCACGGCGAGTACGGCCCGGGGCAGTTCGAGTTCAACATCGCCCCTGCCGACCCGGTCACCGCCGCCGACCGGCAGCTGCTGGCCCGGCAGACCGTACACGCGGCCGCCCGCGCGCATGGCCTGCGGGCGAGCTTCGCCCCGTTGGTCACGCTCGGTCAGGTGGGCAACGGCTGGCATCTGCACACCTCGCTGTACCGTGCCGGGACGAACCTGCTGTCCGGCGGGGACGGCCCCGCGGGCATGACCGCCGAGGGCGGCGCCTACCTGGCCGGCCTGCTGCGCGACCTGCCCGCCGTCGTGGCCGTCACCGCGCCCAGCCTGTCCTCGTTGCAGCGGCTGCGGCCCGGCTACTGGTCCGGCGCGTACACGTTCTGGGGCGTGGAGAACCGGGAGGCGGCGCTGCGTCTCGTACCGGCCACTCCCCTGCTCGGCGCCGCGCACGCCAACGTCGAGCTCAAGCCGTCGGACGCCTCGGCCAACCCCTACCTCGCGCTCGCCACCGTGATCGCCGCGGGCCTCGCCGGCATCGAGGACGGCCTCACACCCCCCGACCCGGTGCAGGAGGACCCCGGCACCTGGACCGACGAACGGCGGGCCGAACGCGGCATCCACCGGCTGCCCACCACCGTCGAAGAGCAGCTCGGCGCGCTGCTGACCAACGAGCGTGTCCGGTCCGCGCTGGGCGAGGAGCTGGCGGACGCCTTCCGGGCCGTACGCATGTCCGACGCCGCCTGGGCGGCCGACCGCGACGCGGCGGACGTGGTCCGCTCCTACCGCTGGCTGTACTGACCCGCCGCATAGCCCGACCACGACCCGACCGACCTGGCCCACCCCTACCACCGGCCGTACGGACCTGCCACATAGCCCGACCACGACCCGACCGACCTGGCCCACCCCTACCACCCCGGCCGTACTGACCCGCCCCGTGGCCCGACCCCGCTCCTACCGCCGGCTGTAATGTGCTGCCGCGTAGCCGGACGCCTGGAGGGTGAACAGGCGGCGGTAGGTGCCGTCGGCCGCCATGAGGTCCGGGTGCTTCCCGCGTTCGATGATCACGCCGTCGGAAAGGACCGCGATGAGGTCGGCGTCCCGTACGGCGCCGAGCCGGTGGGAGATGAGCAGGCTCGTCCGGCCGGCCCGGATCTCCCGCAGCCTGGAGTGCACATCGTGCTCGGCCTCGGCGTCCAGCCCCGCGCTCGGCTCGTCCAGGATCATCAGATCCCGATCGGCCCGCAGGAACGCCCGAGCCAGGGCGATCCGCTGCCACTGGCCGCCGGACAGCACCACCCCGGTGCTGTCGTCGTCGCGGTCGGCCAGGCCGAAATAGATCCTGGTCAGCAGGGTGTCGTAGCCGAGGGGCAGGTTCCGCAGCGTGTCGTGGACGCCTGCCCGGCGCCCGGCGGACTCGATGCGGGGCAGGTCGCCGCGTGCCGTGAGGTCGCCGACGGCGATGTTGTCGGCGGCGCTGAAGTCGTAGTTCATGAAGTCCTGGAACACCGCGCCGATCCGGGCCCGGAGCTCTTCCGGCGGCACGTCGCGGATGTCGGCGCCGTCCCACGAGATCGTGCCCCGTACGGGGTCGTAGAAGCGGCACAGCAGCTTGACCAGGGTGCTTTTGCCGGATCCGTTGAGCCCGACCAGGGCCACGGACGCGCCGTGGGGAATCGTCAGGTTCACGCCCCGCAGGATCCACGGGTGCTCGTCGCTGTAGCGGAACCACACGTCGCGCAGCTCGATGCCACGGCGCAGCCCTGGCAGGCTCCGTGGGGTGGCGGGCCGGGGCATGTCCGGTCCGGCGTGGATCACGGCCAGGTAGTGGCCGAACGTCAGGAGCTGATGGTGCGCGTCGGCCGTGGCGGCCACCGCGCCCGCGAGGGCCCCTTGCACGCCGGCCAGCGCGCCGATGAGCAGGGCCACGTCGCCGGCCGTGCCCCGGCCGCCGGTCACCATGACGATCACCCAGATCAGGCCGAACCCGGAGACCAGCGCCGACAGCGACACCAGGGCGCTTTGCATGGCGAACTCGCGCCGGTCCATGGTCCGCTGGGCGGTGTTGGACAGCTCCAGTTCGGCGCGCATCCGCCCGCGCAGGAACCCGCCGAGGCCGAGCAGCCGGACCTCCTTGGCCGCGTTCCCGCTCCCGAGCAGTTCCCCGTAGAACATCTCCCGCCGCTGGGCCGGGCTGATGTCCCGCATCATCGAGGCCCGCTGCCTGGCCAGGCGCAGCTCCACGAGGAGCATGGGCAGGCCCGACGCCAGGACGACGGCCGTGACGAGTGGGCTGATCACGGTCACCGAGCCGAGCATGCCCAGCCCCGTCAGGACGTTGCGGCCCAGGCCGAGAACGGACTCCACGATGCGCGCCGGGGAGGCGGCGCTCTGCTGGGCGAGCCGCAGCCGGTCCAGGAAGGGCGGGTCCTCGAACCGGGTCAGCCCTGTCATGCGGTCGAGAGCGGCGAACAGCTCGTCCTGCGCTCTGAGCGCCGTCCTGCGGTTCGCCTCGGCCATGAGGTAGCGGCCGGACTCCGGGATGCCCGCGCCCACCAGGCCGACCACGGCCAGTGCCGCCGCCGGCAGCCACAGCCGGTCCCAGGTCGCCCGGGCCACCAGCTCGTCCACGATCGTCTTGGTCAGCCACACGGTCGCGATCGGGATCGCGACGCCGACGGCCGTCAGCGCGAGATGGCCCAGCAGGTGGCCGGGCGCCGACCGCCACACCAAGGACACCACCTGAGCGAGCCCGGACTGCACCCGCCGCTCGCAGTCCCCCTGAACTAGACCAGACGACATCCCCCGCTCGCAGTCCCCCTGAACTCGACCAGACGACATCCCCCGCTCGGGGTCCGTGCCTGGGCTCATGCCCTGGACGGCGCAGAAAGGCGGGCGAAGTCGTTGTCGACGGCGAGCACCGTACCGGCTTTGACCAGGCTGAAAGCAGGGAACGCCCGCACCGCGAAGGCATCGATCACAGGAGCCGCCTGCTGACCGGCGACCACGCGCGCCACCGAGGCCAGGGCGTCGATCGTCTCGACCATCTGGGCGGGCTCTCCGGAGACGACGGCGAGCACCCGGTCCCGGCCGCCGAGCACGGCCCCGGCGTGGCTCACGAAATCCGGGAGCTTGTCCTCGCAGGCCGAGCACCCCTGGGCGAAGAACGCCACCAACGTCTCCTCCGCGAACGTCTCGGACGAAACCGGCTCGCCGTCGACCGTCGACACGGCGAGGTCGCCGACCTCATGGCCAGGGGAAGGCATGAGGTCCCCCGTCCAGGCCCCGTTCCTGCCGAGCCGCTCCAACTCGGCCGTGTGCGCACGGAGCCGGCGAATGACGCCGAACGTCAGCAGCAGGTCGAGCAGGCACAGCGCTCCGACGAGGATGACTGCCACCGAGATGAACACCATGTTCGGATATTCCCTTCGTGCCGCCCGCATGAAGTTTCCCGCTGAATCATGACCTCCGGCGCTTTCCCGGGCCTGTCGCGAATCTGTCGCCGACCGACAGCACCGCGACAGCCTCCGGAAAGGAGAAGCGGGGACGATATCCGAGACGACCCCATATCGGAGGTGACCGTGAAAGCACTGCTGGAGCAATTGAGCGATCGGCTTCTCCAGAATCTCGTCCCGCAGGCGACGGCGTCCGCCATCGACCGGTGCAACTGCGAATGCATCCCGTGCTGTATCTGGATCGGCAACCGTAACTACCGGGGCAAGCTCTGCTACGACTGCATCAGCGGGCACCGCTGCGGGTGCGCGAGCTTCGGGACCGATTGCCCGTGACGTCGTGATCGCCGTCCTTGTCCTGCTCGGAGGTGCCTGCCTGCTGTGGGTACGCAGGCGGCACCTGCTCGTGACCGTGAGCGGTCCGAGCATGGAACCGGCGTACGAGTCCGGCGACCGGGTGCTGGTCCGGCGCGTCCCGTTCGCCCGGGTCCGGCGGGGCCAGGTGGTGCTCATCAAGCGAGACCGGGCACCGGCCCGCGATCACCTGAAAGAACCGGACTTCATCATCAAACGGGCGGTGGCGGTGCCCGGCGACCCGGTGCCGCACATCGAATTTCCCGAGCTTGCGGAAACCGCCGTACCACCCGGAAGCCTGCTGGTCGTGGGCGACAATCTCGCACGTTCTTACGATTCACGTCACCACGGATACGTGCCGATGGGAAGATTCGTCGGCGTCGTAGTCCGACAATTACCGCGCCGCCCTCATTAGGGCTCCACTGCTCCACATTCTCAGCCAGGGCATGATTTCGCGGCGCGCCAATTTCTCGCGCCTTTCGAACCACAACCCGCCCGGCGGCGCACACCCATCTCACCGCACGTCATCCCCGCACCTCGGGCCAGAGTTCGGGGTAGTAGCGCGGGCATACGCAGTTCCTGTCGTCCTGTGGCGGGTCCACGACCTGGCCTGCGAGCGGGGCCAGCAGCGCCTCGATCGACCTGGCGGCGGCGACCGCGGCGTCGGTGACGTCATAGTGGTCGACGGTGTCGGCCACGCTGATGTCCAGCCGGTCGCCGTGCGACCAAACGTGGGCGCGTCGCCCGGCGATCTCCACGTGCCCCGGCTGGCCGATCTCGGGGAAGCGCGGCATGGCGGCCGGGAAGCCGGCGTACTCGGCCGCGGTGTAGGCGACGCCGGGGACCGGCCGCGGGTGGCCGGGCGGGAGCCACTTCACGGGCACGTCGAGCGCCGACAGCGTCCGCACGAGGTCGGCCTGCGTCTCGACGCGCAGCCCGACCAGCAGCTGGTCGCCGTCGTTGGCGTGCCCGCCGTACGCGCGGCAGAAGCGGAAGTAGGCCAGCTCGCGCGCCCACGCGTGCAACCGGGCCGGCGGGTGACGCTCGTAGAGGTAGTCGGTCCAGCGCTTCCCGTTCACCCGCCGGATCGTACCTCGCCGTCCGCATGGTGGACCGTGAGGTCCCCGTACGGTGACAGTTGCGCGGCCAGATCACCCGGCTTGCCGCGTAATGTCGCATCCAGGAACGCGACGCTGGTGGCGGCCGTGATGCGCAGCCCGTCGGTGCGGCCGAGCGACCCGGCCAGCGCGGGCACGGGCGGGAGGTAGAGCGGCGCGTCCGTGAACGTCAGATGCGCCGTGCCGGGGACGGTGAGCCGGTAGCTCGTCGCGGTGCTGAGGTCGAGCACCTGCGTGAGGCGGGGGATGTAGGTCGGGTTGTCCGCAGGGTCCACCGGATGGGTGAGCGCGAGCGCCGGTTGGTGGAAGGGCCTCGGGTCGGGGTCGTGGGGAGCACCGTCCAGGTCGATGACCGCCGCGAACCGGGAGTCCTGGCGGGCCGCCCACAACGCGGCAGCCCCGCCGAGCGAGTGGCCGGTCACGGCGGCCCGGGTGGTGTCGAGGCGACCGGTCAGCGGCCCCGCGATCTCGCCTCGGTCGAGACGGCCCAACTGGGTCAGGACGAAGCTGAGGTCACCGGCGCGCACCTCCGTCCAGCCGGCCGCCCGCCGCTCGTCCTCTTGCTCGTCGCCGGTCGCGGCGACCCGGGAACGGATCGTCCGGCCGTCGGCGAGGACGACGGCGGCGGAGTCGTACGGATGGTCGAGGGCCACCACGACGTAGCCGAGGCTGGCCAGCTCTTCCGCCCAGGCCGTGTTCTGGGTGCGGATTCCCCCGAGCCCCGGGGAGAACAGCACCACGGGGAACCGCCCTCCCACGTCGGCCACGGCGGCGCCCGGCACCGAACGGGTGCGGGCGACCGAGGCGCCGTCGAGCAGGAAGCCGGGCACCCCGAGATAGTCCGCCGCGGCAGCGGAGACGATGCCCGCCTCCCGCTCGGTGCGCCCCAGGTACAGCGACCGCGCGGCACCCGCGGCGCTCCCCTGCGCCGGGTACCAGAACTGAACCACGACCGTGCGCCGGCCATCCGATGCAGGGACGCCGGACTCCGACCGATCCGAGGCAGGGGCCCCGGACCCCGAACGCTCCGAGGCGGGAGTGCCGGACTCTGGGCGGTCCGGGTCGGTCCACTGTTGCACGAGGGTGCCGACCGGGAAGCGGCCCGACGGCTCGGGGAAGACGGGCACCGGAAACGCCCACGCCGCCACCGGACCCGCGACAACGAGGCCGACGCACACCGCCCAGCCAGGAAACGTCAGCCACCACGGAGCCCGCCGGGCAGGCCGGCTCGACAACATGGGGTGGTGCAACAGCGCAGGGCGGTGCAACAGCGCGGGGATGCTGAGCGCCACCATGATGGCGGCACCCGCGAGAACCGGCACGAACTGCCAGCGCACCCCGGCCACGACCAGCACCGCGGCGGACACCAGCACCACCGCCGCCGAGCCGACCGTGGCCGGACCGCGGGCATGGCGCGGAAGCAGACGGGCGACCACCAGCAGCATGGCGCCGAGCACCACAACGATTTCCGGCAACGTCACCCGGCCATTGTTGACGAAACACATCTCCCGCCGCGTCCACCTGGGGTCTGTCATTCAGGTCCACCTCAGGTCGCGCATCCACGTCAGACCTGCGGTTGACGAGCCCGGCGCGAGGGCTTCGACCACCGACGACATATGAGTTGCCGGAGGGCGCCGCGCCGAGCTCGCCGCAGGCAGGAGACTCAGCGAGGAGGAGACGACGGAGTTCTTCTCACCCCACGACAACCGCGAGACTCAGGTCCTGCGGCTGGTCGCCGAGGCTCACAGAAGGGCCCGCCACGCCTTGGAGAGGGCATGGCGGAGCTGGCCCACCTGTCGCGCGGACAGGTCGGCGATCATGAGCTCCTCCAGCTCACGTACGGGCCCGGCGAGGCGGGCCAGCAGCTCGCGCCCCGCGTCCGTGAGGAGGATGTGCAGCTCACGACGGTTGGCCGGGTTGCGCTCGCGCCGGATGAGCCCGCGTTCCTCCAGGGCGCGCACCAGGTCGGCCACCGACTGGGCGGTGACGAACGAGTCGCGGGCCAACTGGGCGGCCGACAGCCCGTCGTGCCGCTCCAGCACGGTGAGCGCGGTGTACTGCGTCACGGTGATGCCGGCCGGCCTCACCAGCTCGTCGAGGCGTGACCGGACGACGAGCTCCACCTGTTTGACCATGTAGAGCAGCGACGGCGGCGCCTTGTCCGCGGCCGCTCCCGCCTGCTGGTCCGCCGGTGCGGTCATCCGCGTGCTCCTGAGTCGTCATCCGAGGAAGATCCAGGCTAGGCCATTGACAGGAAACCTGTCGGCAACAAGACTCCCCATCGACAGGTTTCCTGTCAATCGTGGAGCCGTGTGGCTGAGGCCGCTCCGAGGCTCCGCCATGGGCGGAATCCGTGAGAGAGAAGCGCGACCATGAGCGATCCCGAGTTCGAGGAAGGCCGGCTGTTCATCGGCGGCCGGTGGCGCGAGGCGGCCGGCGGCGGCCGGACCGACGTGATCGACCCGTCCACCGGCCAGGTCGCCGGCACCGTGGCCGCGGCGGACGAGACCGACGTCGACGCGGCCGTCACCGCCGCCCGCGAGGCGTTCGACCACGGCCCCTGGGGCACGACGAGCGCGCGCGAACGGTCCCGCGTGCTCAACAGGATCGCCGGCCTCATGCGGGAGAACGCCGACGAGCTCGCCCGCCTGGAGAGCCTGGACGTCGGCAAGCCCGTCGCCCTGTGCCGCCCCGTCGACGTGCAGACCGCGATCGAGCACTATGAGTACTACGCCGGGCTGGCGCAGACCCTCGACGGCGCCACCCGCGCCACGCCCCTGAACGCCTTCGCCTACACCCGCCGCGAGCCCGTGGGCGTGGTCGCGGCGATCACCCCGTTCAACTTCCCGCTGATCCTGTCCAGCACGAAGCTCGCCCCCGCGCTGGCCGCCGGGAACGCGGTGGTGCACAAGCCCGCCGACGACACGCCGCTGAGCGCCCTGTTCATGGCGAAGCTGTGCCAGGCCGCGGGCGTCCCGGACGGCGTGGTCAACGTCGTCACCGGCACCGGGCCGGTGACCGGCGAGGCGCTGCTCAGGCACCCGGGCATCGACAAGGTCGCCTTCACCGGGTCGACCGCCGTCGGCCGGCACGCCGCCGCCGTGGCGGGCGAGGCGCTCAAGCCGGTCACGATGGAGCTCGGCGGCAACGCCGCGCACATCGTGTTCGAGGACGCCGACGTGGAGAGGGCGGTCGGCGCGATCATCAAAGGCTTCGTGTTCAACACCGGCCAGTTCTGCATGGCCGGGCCGCGGCTGCTGGTGGCCCGGCCGCTCTACGAGACGATCGTCGGGATCCTGGCCCAGGCCGTCCCGGGAGTCCCGGTGGGCGATCCGCGCGACCCCGCGACGGTCATCGGGCCGATGGCCGCCGACCGGCACCTGAAGAAGGTCGAGGAGTACGTCGCCCTGGCCCGGCAGGAGGGCGGCCGCGTCGTGTGCGGCGGCGAGCGGCTCGACCTGAACGGCGGCTACTACTACAAGCCGACCGTCATCGCCGACCTGCCGGACGACTCGCGCGCCGTGCGGGAGGAGATCTTCGGCCCCGTCCTCACCGTCCAGCCGTTCGACTCGGAGGACGAGGCGGTCGCACTGGCCGACGGCATCCGCTACGGGCTGGCCGCGGGCATCCAGACCGGCGACGTCGCGCGGGCGCACCGCGTCGCGGGCCGACTCCAGGCGGGCATCGTCTGGGTGAACGACTGGGCGATGCTCGACCCGGCGGTGCCCTTCGGCGGGGTGAAGGACTCCGGGTTCGGCCGCGAGTCCGGCCCGGAGGCACTCGCCTCGTACACCAGGACCAAGTCCGTCGTCATCTCCCTCGGCTGAGGAGCCCGTCATGGCCACAACGACAGCGGCCGTCGTCGAGTCGGGCGCGGCGCCCTTCACCCTCACCGACGTGGAGCTGGACGAGCCGCGCCGCGACGAGGCCGTCGTCCGCACGGTCGCGGCCGACCTGACGGTGGCCTCGGGCGGGCTGCCGTTCCCCCTGCCCGGGGTGCTGGGCCACGAGGGGGCGGGGGTCGTCGAAGCGGGCGCGCCGATCGGCGGTCACTTCTTCGGGCAGTCGTCGTTCGCGCGGCGGGCGCTGGTGGACGAGCGCAGCCTGGTCAAGGTCGATCCCGAGGTGCCGCCGGCGACGATCGCGCCGCTGGACTGCGGCGTGCAGACCGGCGCCGGAGCCGTCTGGAACGTGCTCCGGCCCGGGGACACCGTGGCCGTCCTCGGCGCCGGCTCCGTCGGACTGTCGGCGGTGATGGCGGTGATGGCGGTGGCCCTGACGCCCGCGGCGCGCTGGTCCTGGTCGGCGCGCCGCCGTTCGGCACCGAGCCGGCCCTGGACGTCAACGCCATGCTGCCGGGCAAGCGCGTGACCGGCCCGCCCCTCGGCGACGCCGGGACGCGGGCCGTCATCCCGGCCCTGGTCCAGCTCGTCCGCTCCGGCCGCCTGCCGGTGGGGAGGCCGATCAGCCACTACCCGTTCGACGACATCGATCGCGCCGCGCAGGACATGGTCGCGGGCAAGGCGATCGAGCCTGTGATCACGTTCTGAGAGGTACCCGACATGGATTTGACCGGCAAAGTGGCGATCGTCACCGGCAGCGGGCGCGGCCTCGGGCTGGCCTACGCCGAGGCCCTGGCCGCGGCGGGCGCCGCGGTGGTGGTGAACGACGTCGATCAGGAGGCGGTGGACGCCGCGGTGGCGAAGATCACCTCGGCGGGCGGCCGGGCCGTCGGCGTGGCCGCCGCGGTGGGCGGCACCGCGGCGGCCGAGCACCTGATCGGGGCGAGCGTACGGGAGCTCGGGCGCCTCGACGTGCTGATCACGAACGCGGGCATCCTGCGCGACCGCGTGCTGTGGAAGATGTCCGACGAGGACTTCGACGACGTCGTCAACGTGCACCTGCGCGGCACGTTCACCTGCGCCCGCGCGGCGGCGGTGCGGATGCGCGAGCAGGGCACGGGCGGGCGGCTGATCCTCGTCGGCTCGCCGGCCGGCCAGCGCGGCAACTTCGGCCAGACCAACTACGCGGCGGCCAAGGCCGGAATCGTGGCGATGGCCCGTACCTGGGCGATGGAGCTGGCCAGGGCCGACATCACGGTCAACGCGGTGATCCCGGTCGCGGCCACCGAGATGACCAGAACCATCCCGGCGTTCGCGCAGGTCATCGCCGAGTCCGAGCGCACCGGGGAGCCCCTGCCCGGCCGGCTGCGCAGGGACGAGGGGCTGGGCACGGTCGCGGACGTCACCGGGCTGATCACGTACCTGGCCTCGGACGACTCCAAGGGCGTCACCGGGCAGGCCATCGGCGTCGGCGGGGACCGGCTGGCACTGTGGGCGCACCCGCAGGAGAAGGCGGTGGCGTACGCCGACGGCGGCTGGAGCGCCGAGGCGATCGCCGGGCAGTGGCACACGGGCGTCGGCGCCGAACCCGAGACCTACGGCATCCCCGCCCCCAAGGGAGCCTGACGGTGAACCTCGACGAGCTGGTCGCGATCGACGTCCACACCCACGCCGAGATCTCCAAGGACGGCCACGGCTCGCTGAGCCCGCGGCTGTTCGGCGCGTCCGAGGAGTACTTCGGCTCGCACGAGCGCCCCACCGTCCCCCAGCTGGCGGCCTACTACCGGGAACGGAAGATGGCCGCGGTGGTGTTCACCGTGGACGCCGAACACGCGACCGGCCACCCGCGCATCGCCAACGAGGAGATCGCCGAGAGCTGCGCCGAACACGCTGACGTGCTCATCCCCTTCGCCAGCGTCGACCCGCACAAAGGCAGGGCGGGCGCGCGGGAGGCCCGCCGCCTGGTGGAGCGGCACGGGGTTCGCGGCTTCAAGTTCCACCCCAGCATCCAGGGGTTCGCCCCGAACGACCCGATGGCCTACCCCCTGTACGCGGTCATCGAGGAGCTCGGCGTGCCCGCGCTGTTCCACACCGGGCAGACCGGCATCGGCGCGGGCGTACCCGGCGGGGGCGGCATCCGGCTCAAGTACTCCAACCCGATGCTGGTCGACGACGTGGCCGTGGACTTCCCCGAGCTGCGCGTCATCCTGGCCCACCCGTCGTTCCCCTGGCAGGACGAGGCGCTCGCTGTCGCCACGCACAAGCCGTACGTCCACATCGACCTGTCCGGATGGTCGCCGAAATACTTCCCGCCGCAGCTCGTGCGGTACGCCAACAGCCTGCTCAAGGACAAGGTGCTCTTCGGCTCCGACTACCCCGTCATCACCCCGGACCGCTGGCTGGCCGACTTCGCCAAGCTCGACATCAAGCCCGGGGTCCGGCCCAAGATCCTCAAGGACAACGCCGCGCGCCTGCTCGGCCTCGACAAGGAGACCTCATGATCACGGTTGACGGGCTCGCGGAGATCAAGGCCCTGGCCGGTCGCGACCTGGGCCACAGCTCCTGGCTGGAGATCACCCAGGAACGGGTGAACACCTTCGCCGACGCCACCGGCGACCACCAGTGGATCCACGTGGACACGCGGCGGGCCGCGGACGGCCCCTTCGGCGGGACCATCGCCCACGGCTATCTCACCCTGTCGCTGCTCATCCCGCTGTTCAATGAGGTGCTCGACATCCAGGGCGTGAAGATGAGCATCAACTACGGGCTGGAGAAGGTCCGCTTCCCCAGCCCGGTAAGCGTCGGCGCCAGGATCCGCCTGGCCGCGAAGGTCGCCGAGGTCGAGGACGTGGCCGGCGACGGTGTGCACATGCTCTGCGACTTCACCGTCGAGATCGACGGCGTCGGCAAGCCCGCCTGCGTCGCCCGTTCCGTCTACCGCCACTACGCCTGAGAGGTGAGGGGTCGGTGTTGAACGAGCTCCCCGGGTACCTCGACCTAGTGGCCGACCTGCCCCGCACCGGCTCCAACAAGATCCAGACGAGACGGCTGCGCTCCAGGACGGACATGACGCTACCGGGTTGGCGGTGACGTCACTTTGACGCCATAATGGCGCCATGGATCTCAAGCCATACGTCGACAGACTCCGCGCGGACCTCGCGATCGCCGCGCAGGCAGGCGGCGAGGACGCCCGGGCTCTCGCCGAGCGACTCGTCTCGCCTCTCGAGTCATCCGTCCGGCTGATCCTGCTGGAGGTCCTGTCGGCGGCCGCCGACGAGATCACGCGTGAGCTGGCGCCCGGCTCGGTGGAGGTCCGGCTGCGCCGCGGCGATCCCGACTTCGTCCTGACGCGGTCCCCGGCGGGTCACCCGTTCGACGACACCGGTGGACCGCCCAGCGCGGACGTCCAGCCCACGGACACGCCGGGCGCCCAGGACGGCGGCACGGCCCGCATCAGCCTCCGCCTCCCGGAGCAGCTGAAGGTCCAGGTCGAGGAGGCCGCCCGCCGGGAGGGGCTGTCGGTCAACACCTGGCTCGTCCGCGCCGTCGGCGCCACGTTCGAGTCCGGCGCTCGCCGGTCGGCCGGGGGCGGCTCGGCGGGCGGGCGCCGTTACACCGGCTGGGTCGGCTGAGGCCCGGACGTACCAACCACGAGGAGGGTTTCATGCCGACATTCGACACGCCTCAGCCGATCTCGGTCAGCATCGACCTGCCCAACGGCGAGGTCAGGATCAACGCGAGCGACCGCGCCGACACGGTGGTCGACGCGCGGCGAGGCGACGGCGAGGCAGGGGCGGCCGCGGTCCAGATCGGCTACGCGGGCGGCCGGCTGGTCGTCAAGGCGGCACAGCGGGATCCGGTCCAGTCCCGGCACGCGAGCGCCGGAGCAGGCGCGCGGCGCCAAAGTTGGGCTTTGGAGGGGCTGGCCCGGCTGCTCGGTGACTGGGGGGAGTCGGTCCACGTGACGATCGAGCTGCCGTCGGGCTCGCACATACAGGGCGCATCGGGTGAGTTCCACTGCACGGGCCGGCTGGGAGACTGCCGGCTGCGGACGGACCACGGCGACATCCGCCTCGACCAGGCCGGCACGATCCACCTGACCAGCGACAGCGGCGAGATCACCGTCGAGCGCGCCACCGGCCGGGCCGAGCTCTCCAACTCCTCGGGCGACATCAGGGTCCAGGAGGTGGACGGCAGCGCGTCGATCAGGAACGACCACGGGGAGTGCTACCTCGGCGAGGTGACGGGCGACCTGCGGCTGATCGGCACCAACGGCGACATGCAGGTCGAACGCGCCCACGGCGGCGTCGAGGCGAAGAACGTGCACGGCAGCGTGCGCATCGGCGAGGTCACGCGCGGCGAGGTCGCCCTGACGAGCACGACCGGCGACCTCGAGGTCGGCATCCGGCAAGGCACCGCGGCGTTCCTCGACGTGAGCACGGCCGACGGCAGGCTGCTCAACTCCCTCGACGCCCGCGAGGGCCCGGCGGGGTTCGACGAGGCGGTCGAGATCCGCGCCCGCAGCCACCACGGCGACATCACGATCCGGCGCGCCTGACCAGCCATGGCCGGCCCAGAGGTCGTCGATCATGCCCCTTGTCCCACCTGGCCCGGCCGCGGGCCGCATACCAGACCGCCCGGGGTCGATCAGGAGGCGGCGCGGACGGCTCAACCCGACACGGCGGGGGTGATGGCGCGTCCGGGGCATCACGTCCGAACCTAGTAGCGTGACGGTACGTTCCGGCGAGCCCGTGCTTGTGGTCATCGACATGCAGAACTACTTCGTTCGCGATGTTTCTGCCCATATCGTCCCCGTCATCGCGGACCTTGCCGCCCGGTGGCGTTCGGCGGGGAACGAGGTGGTGTTCACCCGCTACGTCAACCATCCAGGTTCGCCGTACGAGCGGCTGCTCGGCTGGACGGAATGCATGGCGGCGCCGCAGATCGAAATCGTCGACGAGCTGCGGGCACACGCGCGGCAGGCGACGGCCGTCATCGACAAGAAGGGGTACAACCTGTTCGCCGACGCCGGCGGAGCCGCGCTGATCGCCGAACGCGGGTGGCGGGACATCTACCTGTGCGGGATCGCCACGGAAAACTGCGTGCTGGCGACCGCGCTCGGGGCGTTCGAGCTCAATCTGACGCCCTGGCTGATCGAAGACGCCTCCGCCAGCCACCGCGGGCCTCATGCCCACGACGCGGGCGTGTTCGTCGCCGGCAGCCTCATCGGCAAGAGGCAGATCATCTCGGTGGCCGACGTCCCTCCCGGCCTTGCCCGCAGGCCAGAACCCCTGAGCGGCTGATCCCGCCCCGGAAGGTCGAGGCTCCGGACCCGGCGCAGGCGCACTGCCCAGGTAGGGCCAACAGCGGACGCGGCGTAGGCGCCCAGGTACGGCCTACTTGATGCGGCCGTGCAGGAGTTCGGACAGGGTCGCGTGGGTTTGTTCGAGCGGCCGGTCCGGGTGCAGGGCGCGGCGCTCGATGGCGACCGTCAGCACCATGCCGAACACGGCCGTCGAAGCCGTCTCCACGTCCAGGTCGGCCCGGACCTCGCCGTTCGCGGCGGCCCTGCGCAGCACGTTCGCGTAAACGCCGAGCGCGCTCTCGCGCAGCCGCGCCACAGCCTCCTGCCACGCCGTCCGCCACATCTCGGCCAGCAGCACCCGGGCGAAGGCCCCGTGCTCCTCGAAGAACCTGAGCTGGCCGAGCACCACCGAGTCGAGCGCGTCCAGCGCGCTCTCCCCGGTGTCGGCGGCGGCCAGCGCCTCGGCGAGCAGGTCGACGGAGTGCTCCAGCAGCGCCTCGAACAGCCCCTCCTTGCTGCCGAAGTTGTAGAACACGGTGCCCTTGGCCACCCCGGCCCGCTCGGCGATGGCGTCGACCGTGGTGGCCGCGTAACCGTGCTCGGCGATCAGCTCCACAGCCGCCCTGAACACCTTCTGCCGGGTCTCCTGCCTGTTCCCGCGCCCGGCGGTGCGCTCGCTCACAGCGCCAGCTCCGGGTGCAGGCGCTTGACGGACCAGGTGCGGCCGCGCTCCACGGCGAGCGTGGTGAGCGCGAGCCCGAGTACGAGGAAAGCCGACAGCACCCCGCAAGCCTGCCACACCACGGTGGGATCGCCACCGCTGATCAGCCTGCGCAGCGCCGACACCACCCAGCTCATCGGCAGCCACGGCGAGATCGTCTGGAAGAACCCGGGCGACGTCTCGATGGGATACGTCCCGGCCGCCGAGGTGAGCTGCAGCATCAGCAGCGCCAGCGCGACCACCCGCCCGGACGGGCCGAGCAGCGCGTTCACCGCCTGCACGACCGCCATGAACGCGGCGGTCGCGAGCAACAGCAGCCCGATGAGCCCACCCCAGTGCGCGGCCTCCAGCCCGAGCCCGAACCGCAGGACCGCCACCAGCACGCCCACCTGCGCCGCCCCGAGCACCGCCCCCGGCAGCCAGCCCGCCAGCGCGATCCGCACCGCGCCCGTCGTGCCCGCCAGCCGCCGCTGGTTCAGCGGCTTGAGGATCATGTACGCGATCATCGCACCGACCCAGAGCGCCAGCGGCAGGAAGAACGGCGCGAAGCCGGTGCCGTAGTTGGGCACCTCGTTGTCGACGGTCTTGGCCAGCCGGACCGGATCGCTCATCACGCCCGCGCGCTCGTCGCGCTGCTTGTCGTCGTAGTCGGGTATCCGGGCGGCGCCGTCGCCGAGCCCGCCCGCCAGCTCCTTCGATCCCTCGGCGAGCTTGGTCGCGCCCTTGTCCGCCTGGCCCGCGCCGTCGTGGAGCCGGTCCACGCCGGTGCTCAGCTCGCTCGCGCCGTCGCTCAGCCTGACCAGCCCGCCGCCCAGGCGTCCGATGCCGTTCGTGACCTGGCGGGAACCGTCGGCCAGCTCGGTCGCGCCCTGGTAGAGCCGGTTCGCGCCGGTCGCGGCCGTGCCCAGGCTCGAGTTCACCTTCGCGGCGCCGTCGGCCAGCTTGCCCAGGCCCGTATCCAGGGCATTGAGCTGGTTCCTGGCCTGGTCCAGCTTGGACCCGAGCTGGCGCGCCACAGCCGCGATCTTGCGCGCCTGCTTGGCCAGCTCCCGCGCCCGGTTCCGCAGGTCCGCGACGCCGTCGGCCCCGGTTCCCGCACCGCTGCCGACACCGCTGCCGACACCGTTGCCGGTGCCACCGCCGACACCGCTGCCGGCGCCGGTCCGGGCGGCGTCCTGGGCCTGATCCGCCTGGGTGGCGGCCCGGCGCGCGGCGGCTGCCGCGTTCCGCAGCAGGCCGCGTACCTCGGGGTCGGCGTCCGCGCCGAGGCGGTCGAGCGCGGCCTGCGCCTGCGAGCTCGCCTCCCTGGCGCTGTCGGCCGCGCTTCCCGCCCGGGCCTTCGCCTCGCGAACGCTGTCGGCCGCCGCGCCCGCCTGCGCCGAGCCAGTCGCCGCGCCGGACGCGGTGCCGGACGCCGCGCCGTTGTCGGCGATCTTGTCGGCGGCGTCGGCGACCGCTTCCGCGGCCCGGGAGATCTGCGGACCCCACTCGTTCAGCACCGGGACGTACGTGTCCGCGAGCTGGTTGACCGTGCGGGTCTGAGCATGAACCTGCTGGTATGCCTCCTTCGCGCCAGAGCTGAGAGGAGCAGTTCCTTGCGCGTGCAGCTTGTTCAGGCCGTCGCGCAGTTGGCCGATCCCCTGCCGCGCCTGCGTGAGGCCCTGCGTGACCTGGGCCGAGCCGTCACGCAACCTGCCCGTGGCGGAGTTGGCGGAGTTCAGGCCGGCGGAGAGCTGCCGGGCGCCGCTCCCGGCCGTGCCCAGGCCGCTGCTGAGCCGGGAGACGCCGTCACCGAGTCGCACGGCGCCGTCGTGCAGCTTGTCCGCGCCCTCGGCGGCCTCCGCGGTCTTGTCGTGGATGTCGCCTATGGAGACGAAGACGTTGTCGAAGTAGCCGTGGATCGCCGTGCGCTCGGCCGCCGCGCGCACCTCGTTGAACACCGCGTCCGAGATGCTTCCCATGATGTAACTGCGGCCCGTGTCCACGCGCAGCCCGAGCCGCGCCGGGCTCGGTACGGCGGTGTCGTCGCCGGGTGAGGCCAGCTTGGCGCTGAAGTCGGCGGGCACGGTCAGCGACAGGTAGAACGTGCCGTCCGCGACCCCGTCGGCCGCCTGCCTCGCGGTGGTCTCGTGCCAGCCGAACACGTCGCGCTCCAGCAGCTCGCCGGCCAGGTCGCGGCCCGCGTGCAGGGTCTTGCCCGCGGCCTGGGCAGGCTGGTCCTCGACGACCAGGGCCACCGGTACGCGGTCCAGGTTGCCCTGCGGGTCCCAGAACGACCACAGATACAGGCCCGCGTACAGGAGCGGCAGCACCACCACCGCCGCCAGCGCCGCCCTCGTCAGCCGCGACCGCAACATGCCCTTCATGACAGCTCCACCAGCTGGTCGAAGCGGGCGGGCGGCGTCACGCACGAGGCCACCACTGTGCGGTCCAGACCCCGCAGCAGATTCCACAGCGCCTGCTGCCGGTCGACCGGCAGACCCGCGTCCACGTTGTCGGCGACGATCACCTCGGGCTCGTCCAGGAGCGCCAGCGCGAGGCCCAGCCGCACGTGCTGCTCGCGGTCCAGCTCCCGCACCGGCGTCCGCTCCCGGCCCGCCAGCCCGACCCGCTCAAGGATCTCCTGGTACGGCCGGCGCCGCCGCTCCCGCAGGTGCTCCCCGACGGTCAGCGACCGGTCCAGATCCGTCACTCCGTCGATCAGTGCCAGCGCCACGGCCTTGCGGATGGCGCGGCGCCCGGCGTGCCCGGCGACGTTCAACGCGCCTTTCGTGGGCTTCATCCGCCCGGCCAGCGTCAGCAGCAGGCTCGTCCGCCCGCTGCCCGCCGAACCCGCGACCACCGTGAGCGTGCCGGCCCCGGCCTTCAGCGAGACCTCCGGGTACACCCCCTCGATCGCCAACCCGTCCGCAGTGATCACCGTGACTCCATCGCTTTGTACTGACCAGTCAGTACAAAGATAGGGCCGGTTCACGTGACCGCACTCATGGAGGTGCGGTGGCATTCGTCACCTTCGAACCGACGCACGGGGCAGATCAGGAACGAATGTCCCGTTGCCAGAACGGCCCGGCGCGGCCGCATCATGATGGAGTGCCGACACAGCAGACCCCGCCGACCTCCCCGCTCCTGGAACGCATCCGGCGCGGCATCATCGGCGACGACGAGGTGCTCCATGGCCCGTACGGGCCGCGTCGCATCATCTACGCCGACTACACCGCGTCCGGCAGGTCGCTCGGCTTCGTCGAGGACTTCATCCGCGACCAGGTTCTGCCGCGATACGCCAACACCCACACCGAGAGCTCCGGCACCGGGCTGCAGACCAGCCGATTACGCGAGGAGGCCCGCCGCACCGTCCACGACGCCGTCGGCGGCGGCCCCGACGACCTGGTCATCTTCTGCGGCTCCGGCGCGACGGCGGCGGTCAACAAGCTCGTCGGCATCCTGGAGCTGCGCGTCCCCGACCGGTACACGCAGCCTGTCGCGCGCGAGGAACGGCCGGTGGTGTTCGTGGGGCCGTACGAGCATCACTCGAACGAGCTGCCCTGGCGCGAGTCCGTCGCCGACACCGTCCCCATCGGCGTGGACCGCGACGGCCACATCGACCTGGAGGAGCTGAAGGCCCAGCTCGTGCGGCACGCGGACCGGCCGCTGCGCATCGGCAGCTTCTCGGCCGCCTCCAACGTGACCGGCATCCTGTCCGACACCGAACGCATCGCGGCGCTCCTGCACGCGCACGGCGCGCTGTCGTTCTGGGACTACGCCGCCGCCGGCCCCTACGTGCCGATCCGGATGGGCGCCGGCGCTCCCGGCAGGGACGACCACAAGGACGCGATCTTCCTGTCGCCGCACAAGTTCGTCGGCGGCCCCCAGACGCCCGGCGTGCTGGTCGTGCGGCGCGACCTGGTGCGCAACCGGGTGCCGACCGCGCCGGGCGGCGGCACCGTGCTGTTCGTGGACCCGATCGGGCACCGCTACCTGGACGATCCCGTCGCCCGGGAGGAAGGCGGCACCCCGGCCATCATCGAATCCATCCGCGCCGGGCTGGTCTTCCGCCTCAAGCAGGCCATCGGCACCGACCTGATCCAGGCCCGCGAGGAACGCTTCTGGCACCGGGCCCTCGAACGGTGGGAACGCAACGCGAACATCGAGATCCTCGGCGACCGGCACGCCCGCAGGCTGTCGATCGTGTCCGTCCGCGTCCGGGCCGCCGGAGGGCTGTTCCTGCACCACAACTACGTCGTGGCAGTGCTGAACGACCTGTTCGGCATCCAGGCGCGCGGCGGCTGCTCGTGCGCCGGCCCGTACGGGCACCGGCTGCTGGCCATCGACGCCACGCGTTCGCGGGCCTTCGAGGAGGAGATCGAGCACGGCTGCGAGGGCATCAAGCCGGGCTGGGTGCGCATCAACTTCAACTACTTCATCTCCGACGCGGTCTGCGACTATCTGATCGACGCCGTCGACCTGCTCGCCACCGCCGGGCATCGGCTGCTGCCCGACTACCACTTCGACCCCCGCACCGGGCTGTGGCGCCACCGCCTGGGCCCGGCCGAGCCGCCGCTGCACCTGTCCGACCTGCGCTTCGACGATCTCGACGGGCCACCGGCGGCACGGTCGCGGGCCGGCGAGGACGTTCTGCCCGGCTACCTCGACCAGGCCAGAACGCTCCTGCGCGGCTGTCCCGACGAGGTCGATCCACGCCCGCCCGGCCTGCCGGAGGAGTTCGAGCGGCTGCGCTGGTTCCCGCTCCCGAAGGCTTGCCTGCCGTGAGCCACCCGGCCTTCGTCCCGCAACGATCGATCTAGACCTTCCTGAGCACCACCATCTCGCTGCGATAGTCCGCGCCGATCGGCTCCCACGCGGCGGGCCGGATGCCACTGGCCATGAGCGTGGCGCCGTACCAGCGGGAGCCGTCCGCCTCCACCTCGTACAGCGCCTCCGGGTCCAGGCCGGTCAGCCGCAGCCGGCGCGGCCCGCGCCTGGCGTTGCCGAGCGGGTTGTAGACGAACACCACGACCTGGTCGCCCAGCACGTACTGCACCGCCGAGCGCTCCTGCCCCGGCGTGCCGGCCAGGCGGTACTGCAGCCCGTGCTGCACGGTCGGGCGCACCCGCTTGTACTGGGCGATCAGCTCGGCCGCCGCCTCCAGCTCGCCGGAGGTCCACTCCGGCAGGTTCCCCCCGATGCCCAGCACGCCGGCCATCGCCACATGGAAGCGGTAGCGCAGCGGCATCGCGCGCCCGGTGGTGAGGTTGGGCGAGTCGGTCACCCAGGCCGACATGGCGCTGGCCGGGTAGAGCTGGGAGAACCCGTGCTGTACGGTCTGCCGGTCACGGGCGTCGGTGTTGTCCGACGGCCAGACCTCGTCGGTGTACCGCATGATCCCGAAGTCGATCCGCCCGCCGCCGCCCGAGCAGGACTCGATCCGCAGCCCGGGATGGCGCTCGCGCAGCAGCTCCATCACCTGGTAGACGCCGCGCGTGTGCTCGATCCAGACCCGGTCCTGGGCCGCCTCCCGCTCCGGCCAGCCCGCCTGGGTGAACGGGCGGTTCATGTCCCACTTGAGGTAGTCGAGGCCGAGCTCCGTGACCAGCCGGTCGAGCCAGCCGAGCGCCCACTCGCGTACGTCGTCGCGGGCGAAGTTGAGCACGAGTTGCTGGCGTTTCTCGTCCCGGCGCCGGTGCTCCATGTGCAGGGCCCACTCCGGGTGCGCCCGATAGAGCTCGCTCTCCTTGCTGAGACCCTCCGGCTCCACCCACAGCCCGGCGCGCATCCCCAGGTCGCGGATCCCGTCGAACATGCCGCGCAGCCCCTCGGGGAAGCGCTCACGGTGGGGATGCCAGTCACCCAGTGAGGTGGTGTCGTCGTCGCGCCCGCCGAACCAGCCGTCGTCGATCACGAACAGCTCGACGCCGAGGGCGGCGGCGGTCTTGGCCAGCTCCAGCTGGTGCGCCTCGGTGACGGCGAAGTCGGTCGCCTCCCACGAGTTGTACAGCACCGGCCGCTCCTCGAACGGGGTGGGCAGCACGTGCCTGCGGGCGTACTCATGCCAGGACCGGCTGGCCGCGCCGAACCCGCCGCCGGAGTAGAGCCCCAGCACGGGCGGCGCCACGAGCTCCTCCCCCGGCGCGAGCGTCCAGCGCACCCCGTCGTGGCCGAAGCCTCCGGAGACGCAGACCCCGCCCTCGGGCCGGTGCGTGGTGGTCAGCCGCCAGCTCCCGCTCCAGGCCAGGGCGAGGCCCCAGACCTCGCCGTGCTCCTCGGTCGCCGCACCCGCGTCGATCATCACCCACGGGTTCGCCGTGTGGCTGGTGACGCCCTGGCGGCTGGTGAAGACCAGCTCACCGACCGGCAGCGGTCCCCGCTGGAGCTGCAGCTCCTCGGCCCACGCGCCGAAGACTCCGCTGAGGCGGTAGTCCGCCGCGTCGGGGATGAACCAGTTGCCCGAGTCCAGCCGGGTGACCGCGACCTCGGTGCCGGCGGAGCCGCATCGGACGGTGGTCCAGCGCTCGATGACGTCGGTGTCGTCGCGTACGCGGACGGACAGCACGACCTCGAACGGGTGGTACGCGTCGGCCAGCACGATGTCCAGGCGCTCGGCCCCGCCGCCCTCGTCGTGGACGCCCGCCTCGACGAACTTCGGCTCCAGCGAGCGGGCGTGGCCGAACGTGACCTGCAGGGAGGGCGAGCCCCACCGCGCGCCGCCGTCCACCGGCAGGAGTTCCTCGATCTCGGCGGGCGTGGAGAAGCTGCTGACGTGTCTCTTGGGCAGGCGGGTGACCTGGCGGGCGGCCTCCGGCGTGAGCCTCGGACCCCAGTACGTCTGCCGTGGCACGGCCTCCCCGGTGAGCGGGTCGACCTCCACGCCGATGACGTACGTCGAGGCGGGCGTGGTGACCGCCCAGTGGTGATCGTCGAGCGGGATTACAGGCATCGGCGTCCCCCGAGCGGCTGGATCAATCAGGCGGCTGGAGACTAACCCGACTTAATGCACTCGGTCAACGAAAGGATTCCGCCATACATCAGGATCTGTGATCCATGCCACGCATTTACTTGACAACATGAACAAAAGGGGCCAACCATTGGCCCCGTGTTCTCACACACCGCCAGCGATCCTGTGCGGCTCACCGACGCCATGCGATCCGTGTTCGTCGAGCTGCTCGTGCATGGCCCCTTATCCAGAGCGGAGGTGGCCAGGCGGCTCGCCCTGTCACCGTCCGCTCTGACCAAACTGACCAAGCCGTTCATCGAGGCGGGCTACCTGCTGGAGGCCAGCGGCGAGGGCCCGGCCACCGTCGGGCGGCCGTCGCAGCCGCTGCAGGTGGACGCCTCGCGCATGTCGTTCGTCGGCATCAAGCTCACCGCCGACGAGCTCTTCGCCGTCCGCACCGACCTTTCGGCCACCGTACGGATGGAGACCTCCAGGCCGCTCGCGGACCACGAGATCGACCACGTGCTCGGCCAGATCGTCGAGGTGGTCGAGGAGCTGACCGTGCCGGGGCGGCCCCTGTCGGCCGTGGGCATCAGCCTGGCCGGCACCGCCACGCCGGCCGACCCCGTCGTGCACACCTCGCCGTTCCTCGGCTGGAGCCAGCTACCGCTGGCGACGCTGGTGGAGGAGGCCGTGTCCGTGCCCACGGTGCTGGACAACGACGTGCGGGCGCTGACGGCCGTACAGCAGTGGTTCGGCGAGGGCGTGGGCCACTCGTCGTTCGCGCTGGTCACGGTCGGGGCGGGCATCGGCTGCGGGCTCGTCGTCGGCGACCGCCTGGTCACCGGCCAGTCGGGCGCCACGGGGCTGATCGGCCACCTGCAGATCAACGACCGCGGCCCCATGTGCGAGCGGGGCCACCACGGCTGCGCCCGCGCGTACGCCACCTCCCCCGCCATCCGCCGCTCGATCGCCACCACGCTCGACCGGCCCGAGCTCACCTTCGACGACTGCCTGGCCTTGGCGGCCGAAGGCCACCCCGTCGCGCGCCGCGTGCTGGACGAGGCCGGGGCCGCCCTGGGCCAGGTCGTCGCCACCGTCGCCAACATCACCGGACCCGAACTCGTCGTCCTGTCCGGCGAGTCGGTCCACATGTACGACGTGTGCGCGGGGGCGTTCCAGACCGCGCTCGCCCATCACACGCACTGGACGTCCACCCCCGTACGGGTGGCCGTCAAGCCCTTCGCCTTCAACGAGTGGGCCAGGGGAGCGGCCGTCACCGCTCTCCAGCATCTGTTGTTGCACCGCTGATCAACCGCCGGCGGGCACTAGGAGGTCTGATGACCAGTGATACCGTCCGCGCCGCCCCCCGCCTCGTGCCCGGGACAGTGCCCAAGATTCCTCCTCCACGCCGACGCCGCTTCGGCGACCTGCCCGTCGCGGCCGTGTTCGTCCTCCCGGCGGCCATCGGCTTCGCCGTCTTCTACCTCTGGCCCGCCGTTCGCGGCGTGTACCTGAGCCTGACCAAGTACAACGTCCTCACCCCGCCGCGCTTCATCGGGCTGGACAACTACGAGCGGCTGATCGGCGATCGCCTGTTCTGGAACGCGCTGAAGGTCACAGGCGAGTACGTGCTGATCAACATCGGCACGCAGACCGTGATCTCCATGCTGCTGGCCGTCCTGCTGTACCGGCTGACCAAGTCGTTGCTGGTACGCGGGATCGTGCTGCTGCCCTACCTCGTCGCCAACGTGGTCGTGGCCCTCGTGTGGTTCTGGATGCTCGACTTCCAGCTCGGCGTGGTCAACAACGTCATCGAGTGGCTGGGCTTCGACCGGGTGGCGTTCTTCGGCTCGGACTGGGCCATCCCGACCATCGCCTGGATCAACACCTGGCGGCACATGGGCTACACCGCGCTGCTCATCTTCGCCGGCCTGCAGATGATCCCGCCCAGCGTGTACGAGGCCGCCGCCATCGACGGCGCCTCGGAGTGGCGGACGTTCTGGCGGGTCACCCTGCCGCTGCTGCGCCCCGTCATGGCGCTGGTCATGGTGCTGAGCGTCATCGGGTCGTTCCAGGTCTTCGACACCGTCGCCGTCACCACGGGAGGCGGGCCGATCAACGCCACCAGGGTCATCTACTTCTACATCTACGACCAGGCGTTCAACCGGTTCAACTTCGGCTACGCCGCCGCGCTGTCGTCCGTGCTGTTCGTGCTGCTCGCCGGGATCGCGTACCTGCAGATGCGCCTCTCGCGGGCGGGCGAGTCCGATCTGAGGACGTCATGATGACCTCGATTCGCTGGGGACGGGTGGCGGGCTGGGCCGTGCTCGTCGTGGTCATGGCGGTGACGCTGTTCCCGTTCTACTGGATGCTGCGTACGTCCTTCTCCAACACCCGCGCGCTGGCCGGGGGCGCCGCGGACCTGCTGCCCGTCGACTTCACGCTGGGCGCCTACCGCCGGGTGCTGGGCCTGTCGAGCACCGCTGAGGCGGTGGCCGAGGGCGGGTCGAGCGGCACGGTCAGCTTCTGGCTCTACCTGCGCAACTCGATCGTCGTCTCGACCGCGACCACGCTCGGGCAGGTCTTCTTCGGCTCGATGGCCGCCTACGCCTTCGCGCGGCTGCGCTGGCCGGGCAGGGACGCCGTCTTCACGCTCTTCGTCACCGCCCTCATGGTGCCGCCGATCTTCACCACGCTGCCCAACTTCGTGCTGGTCAAGGAGCTGGGGCTGCTCAACACCTATCTCGGCATCGTCCTGCCGCACCTGCTCATGACCCCGTTCGCGGTGTTCTTCCTGCGGCAGTTCTTCCTCGGGATCAACGCCAGCGTGGAGGAGGCCGCGCGCATCGACGGCGCCGGGCACGTACGGACGTTCTTCCGCATCGTCCTGCCCATGGGCCGGGCGCCCATCGCCACGCTGGCCATCCTCACCTACATCACCAGCTGGAACGACTACTTCTGGCCGCTGCTGGTCGGCAAGGCGGAGAACGTCCGGGTGCTCACGGTCGCGCTCGGCATCTTCCGCTCCCAGACCCCGCAGGGCAGCCCCGACTGGGCCGGGCTCATGGCCGCCACCCTCTTCGCCGCGCTGCCGATCATGGTGCTGTTCACCGTGCTCGGCCGCCGCGTCATCGACTCCATCGGCTACACCGGCGTCAAGTGAGCGCCGTCCCCCCACCACAGAAGGTTGATGTTGTGAAGCGTTGTCTTGCCCTCGCCTGCGTGGCGTCGCTGCTGCTGACCGGATGCGGCGCCGACCAGGACGGCGGCACCCCCGCCGCCGCCGGTCCCGCCACGATCGACTACTGGCTCTGGGACGTCGCCCAGCAGCCCCAATACCAGGCCTGCGCGGACGCCTTCCACAAGGCGAACCCCCAGTACACCGTCAAGATCACCCAGTACGGCTGGGACGACTACTGGAACACGCTGACGACCGGGTTCGTCTCCGGCACCGCCCCGGACGTCTTCGTCAGCCACCTGTCGCAGTACCCGCAGTTCGCCTCCCAGGGCCAGCTCCTGCCGATCACCGACCAGGTCACGCGGGACAAGGTGGACCTGTCGATCTACCAGGACGGCCTGGCCGACCTGTGGGTGACCAAGGACGGACAGCGCTTCGGGCTGCCCAAGGACTTCGACACGGTGGCGGTGATCTACAACACCGAGAAGCTCAAGGAAGCCGGCCTCAAGCCGGAGGAGATGGCCAACCTGACCTGGAACCCCCAGGACGGCGGCACGTACGAGAAGGTCATCGCCCACCTCACCGTGGACAAGAACGGCAAGCGCGGCGACGAGCCCGGCTTCGACAAGAAGCACGTGGCCACCTACGGCATCGGCCTGAACGGCACCGGCGACGCCTTCGGGCAGACCGAGTGGAGCATGTACGCGATGAGCGACGGCTGGAACTACGCCGACCAGAACCCGTGGCCCACCAAGTTCAACTACGCCGACCCGAAGTTCAAGGAGACCATCAAGTGGGTCACCTCGCTCATCGACAAGGGCTACATGCCGAACCTGGACATCGTCTCCTCAGGGGTCGGCCAGATGGACGCCTACGGGGCGGGCAAGTACGCGATGGTCACCGAGGGAAGCTGGAACACCAAGAGCTACTGGGCGCTCAAGGACGTGAAGTCGGCCCTCGCCCCGACCCCGGTCGGGCCGACGGGTAAGCGGGCGAGCGTGTTCAACGGCCTGGCCGACAACATCTCGGCGAACACCGACAACCCCGACGCGGCGTGGGCGTGGGTCAAGTTCCTCGCCTCGCCGGCCTGCCAGGAGGACATCGTGGCCAAGCAGGCCATCGTGTTCCCGGCCATCAAGACCGCGACGGTCAAGGCGGAGCAGGCCTTCGCCGACGCCGGCATCGACGTCAAGCCGTTCACCACGCACGTGCAGAACGGCACGACCCACCTGGCGCCCATCGCCGAGCACTGGGCCGACATCAAGGCCACCATGACCGAGACCATGGAGTCGATCTTCGCGTTCAAGAGCGACGTCAACTCGCTCGACCAGGCCAACGCCACCATCAACGGCCTGTTCGGCTGAGCCCCGCTGGACCCTGCACCGGCACGGCGTCACCTTCCGACGCATCCGCACCTGGAAGACCTCCACCGATCCGGACTTCGACGTACAGCCGGACCGGATCGAGGAGGTCATCGCAATTGGCTATACCGCGCAGGTGGCACCGGAAAAGACGCGAACACCGACGATCGATTTACCCTGCGGGTAACCGACCGACGTGCCCGGCGCCAGACATTCGAGGCTGATTCCCTCCGCCGGCTCCAGGCGTACTGCGTAAGGGCTGAGATTGCGCGCCGACGAGACCGTCATCCGCACCGCGGTGAGGCCAGGTGATGCCGGGACGCAGAGCTCCTGCTGTGTGGAGTCCGAGCGCAGGCAGACATTGCCTGCGCTCGCAACAGAAGAACCGGCCGCTGCCGGCAACGAGGTGAGAGCAGGAATAGCGAGACCTAATGCGCCGGCCACGGCGAACGTGGCGAACAGCTTTCGCACTTCATTTCTCCCTTCCAAATAGCCCACATTCCGAAACGAGAGTATTCCGCTCCACTGTCGTCATGCTGTCCCGGAGATGTCCCGGTGCCCAGGACGGCCCCATATCAGGATTGCGACGATCTCCTCGACGGGAACAGGGCCGCGGGGAGGAAGGCGACCAGCGCCAGGGCCAGCGCCCAGCCGAACGTGACGCCGAACGCCGGCGCGGGGTCGGCCTGGGCTCCGGCGAGCCGGCTCTCAAGCACGATCAGGAAGATCGCCGTACCCAGTGATCCGCCGATCCGGTTGAGGACGTTCAGGGCACTCGCGGCGCGCGGCGTCTCACGTTCGTCGACGGACGCGTAGGCGGCTCCCATCGTCGGGCCCATCACGCTTCCGAGACCGAGCCCCTGGACCACCAGCGAGACGCTCAGCGCCCACGCGGCCGGTCCCGCGCCCGCCTGGGTGAAGACGACCGTTCCCGCGGCCATGAACAGGAGGCCGGTGAGGACGACGGCGCGCGCTCCGTAGCGGTGGGCGAGCCTTCCCGCGGCGAACGCGCCGAGGGCGGCGCCGAGCGCCTGCGGGATGAGGAGCAGGCCGGTGCGGAACGCATCCGTGTGATGAACCTGCTGGTAGAAGAGCGGCAACAGGACCATGGAGCTGTAGAGTGCGGCGCCGAGCAGGAACGAGGTCGCGGTCGCCGCCGCGAAGCCGCGGCGCGCGAACAGCCGTACGTCGATCATCGCCGCGTCGCCGGCCCGCAGCGCGTGGACGACGTAACCGCCGATCAGCACCAACCCGGCGCCGAGTACGGCCGCGGCGACGGGGGATCCCGGTCCGCCGCGTTCGCCCGCCACGGACAGGCCATAGATCACGGCCGTCGCCCCGGGGCACAGCAGGAGCAGGCCGAGGACGTCGAGCGGCCGGCCGGGGTCCCGTTCCGTGCCGTCGGCGGGCAGCAGGCGCGCGGCGAGCGGGAGGACGACCAGGCAGACGGGCAGGTTGACGTAGAAGATCCACCGCCAGTCCAGGCTCTGCACGACCAGCCCGCCGAGGACCGGCCCGAGCACCGGCGCGAACATCGCCGGGATCGACAGCAGCCCGAGGACCCGGCCGGCCTGGGACGGCCCGGCCGCTCGTGCCACGATCGCCTGCGAGATGGGGTTCATCAGACCGCCGCCCAGCGCCTGGAGCAGCCGGAATCCGATGAGCGCGGGAAGCGACCAGGCGAGGCCGCACAGGGCCGAGCCCGCCGTGAACAGCGCCACGGCGATCATCCACATCCGCCTGGCGCCGTACCGCTCGCTCAGCCAGCCCGACAGCGGCATCACCATGGCGATCGCCAGCAGGTATCCGGTCGCCACCCACTGGACGTCAGCCAGCGAGGTACGGAAGTGAGCGGCCATCGCCTGCGTCGCGACCCCGACGGCCGTCGCGTCCACGGTGGCCAGGATGGGGGCGGCGATCAGGACGAGCCCCATGCGGGTCAGCCGGGGGTCGAGCTTCTCGGGCGCCGACGCGAACGTGTTCGCGGCCATTGTCGTCCTCTCGCGGTTCACTAGTTAGGTCGGACCTAAATCTAGGTCGGACACTTTATTAGGTCAAACCTAATTTTAGGTTCGTCCTCGTGACCGCGGGTAGCATGAGGCCGTGAGTGTGCGAGCCGAGGGGTTGCGCGAGGTCAAGAAACGCCGGACGCGTCAGCTGATCTCCGACGTCGCGACCCAGCTCTTCAAGGAGCGCGGCTTCGACAAGGTGACGATCGCCGAGATCGCGAGCGCCGCGGGCGTGGCCAAGATGACGGTCACCAACCACTTCCCGCTCAAGGAGGACCTCGTCCTCGACATGCACGAGGAACACGTCAACGCGCTCGCCCGGGCGGTCGGCCGGCGCGAGCCCGGAGAGTCGGTCCTGGCCGCCATGCGCCGCGACTATCTCGAACGGGTGCGCCGCCGCGACCCGCTCATCCCCGACGACGACACCGCCTGGCAGCGCCTGGTGCGCGACACCCCGGCGCTCCGCGCCCGCCTCCGGCAGATCCACGAGCAGGCCGAACACGCGCTGGCGACCGTGCTGGCCGGCGAGACCGGCGATGCGGGGATCACGCCGAAGCTCGCCGCCGCCCAGCTGGCCGCCGTGGACCGGCTGCTGTTCTTCGAAGGCCAGCGCCTGGTCCTCGACGGCAGGAGCCCCGACGAGATCTACACGATCCTCGCCGAGACCGCCGAGCGCGCCTTCGACCTGCTGGAACCCGCCCTGGGCGACTACGCCCGCCGTTGACGGCCACCGCGCGCGCTCCGATCTCCCACTGCTGCCGAGCGGACACCGCACGCCGGAGGTGACGCCAGAACCGGCCCCGACTACGGGCGCCCGAAGCGCGATCAGGCTCGGCGGCGGCTCTGGTAGTCGGCGGTCTTGGCGCGCGCCGTGCACGCCCACCACCGGGGGCCCGTCCCAGCGATTGCCGCTGACATGGATCGCGACGCATGCCGCGAAATTCGCCGCTTCCTTTCGACCGGCCGCGCACAATCACAATGCTCGAAAGCGGCAGGACATAGATACGACAGCCGCACACGATACGCTCAATTCATTCCGCGGAAAGCGAGGTCAAAGACCCGCAGCCGCCAAGCCACAGAGGAGCATCATGCGAAGACTCGCTCGGGCCGGCGTTATTGCCGCCGCCATCGCAATGACACCGGTCGTTTCCAGCAGCACCGCAGTTGCGGCACAATCGAGCACCACGCAGGCCGACGCTCAATGGATATACCACATTTACGATGACCAAGGCGTATGCAATTGGGGCCGGTGGTTCTATCACCAGGCCGGTTACCAGACAGATCCGGCTCCCCCCGAGGACTGCTACGACGGCGGCGCAAACTACTGGTATTTCTGGCACTACGAGCCGTGAACGTCGCCCTGTGCGGTGACGACAGGCCGGGATGAAGCCCTGCTCGCCCATTGAGCGACAGTCTTCAACGCTCGCCCGGAGTGACAACGCCGGACTCGTAGGCCAGGACCACAGCCTGGACCCGGTCGCGCAGCCCGAGCTTCGTCAGGATGCGCCCCACATGTGTCTTGACCGTGGTCTCCGACAGGAACAGATCGGCCCCGATCTCGGCGTTGGACGCGCCGCGGGCCAGGCCGAGGAAGACCTCACGCTCACGCTTCGTGAGCACGTTGAGCACAGCGTCCGGGGCGGTGTCGGTCTTCGCGACGAGCCGCCCGATGAGCCGCCGGGTCGTGGAGGGCGCGATGATCGAGTCGCCCCGGTGTACGTGCCGGATCGCGGCGATGATCTCCTCCCCCGGCGCGTCCTTCAGCATGAACCCGCTCGCGCCCGCGCGAAGCGCGGCCAGGGCGTGCTCGTCGAGGTCGAACGTGGTCAGCGCCAGCACCTTCGGCGGGTCGTCCAGCCGCTGGATCTCCCGGGTGGCGGTGACACCGTCCATCCGGGGCATGCGGATGTCCATCACCACCACGTCGACGCGTCGCGACTCCAGCGCCTTCAGTGCCTCCAGGCCGTCGGCGGCCTCGGCGACCATCTCCATGTCGGGCTGGGACCTGACGACCATGGTCAGGCCGTTGCGCAGCAGCTCCTGATCATCGACGATCATGATCCTGATGATGGGAGGCTCCTCACTCATAGGGCAGGGTGGCCGACAGTACGTAACCTGCCCCGGGGCGGCTGCCGGCCTCCAGGGTTCCGCCCACCATGCTGAGGCGTTCGCGCATCCCGGTCAGCCCGACGCCGGGCTCTTCGGCGGACGGCCCGGCGCCGTCATCCGTGATGGTGATGTGCAGTCCGTCCGGACGCCACGCGAGCATCACGTCCGCGACGGCCGACGCCCCCGCGTGCTTGATGACGTTGGTCAGCCCTTCCTGGATGACGCGATAGGCGGTCAGGTCGACGGCGGGGCGCAGCGGCCGGACGTCCCCGACCTCCTGTACGGCAACGCGTACGCTCGTACTGCGCACCTGGTCGAGCAGGTCGGAGAGGTCGCCGAGGCCCGGCTGCGGAGCGGTGCCGCCGTCGGCGCGGACCACGTTCAGCAGCCCGCGCATGTCACGCAGGGCGTCGCGCCCGACCCCGGCGATGGTGGCGAACACGCCCGCCTGGGGCGAGTCCACATCGGACAGCCTGCCGCCCTCCGCCTGGCTGACCATGACGGCGAGCGAGTGGGACACCACGTCGTGCATCTCGCGGCTGATCCGGTCGCGTTCCGCCCGTGCCGCCTCCGACCGCTCCCGGGCGCGGTCGGCCTCGGCGCGCTCGGCCTTCGCTCTGAGCTCGGCCAGGAACAACACCCGCATCCGGCTGAGGCGGCCCAGCGACCACAGGCACGCCGCCGCGGCGGCCAGGCCGACCGCCAGCCCGATCCGCCACGCGACCAGCCCGAAGGAGCCCGACGAGCCGCCCCACGAGGCCGGATTCCACAGCCGCGCCAGAACCAGGAGCACTCCGGCCAGGGCGACGGCCAGGCAGACCAGGCTGGACAACCGGCCGAGCCGACCGGACGCCGTGTAGAGCAGCAGCCCGAAGACCAGTGAGCTCGGCAGCAGCACCGGCGGATAATAGGCACCGCCCGGGTCGTGCAGGGGCGGCAGCACCACCAGCGACAGCATCGCCGCGGCGGCCAGGCAGTACGCCGCCGCCGGGCGCACGCGACGCGGGACGACGCAACCGTGCAGCACCAGCAGGCCAAGACCCGCGAGCAGGCGGAGGGGCACAGGACTGTCCGAGGCCCGGAGCAAGCTCAACGAGACCAGGCCGAGCGGCAGGATGAGCAGGACGGCGAGCACGGCGTCGGCGCCCAGCTGATGCCTGTGCAGAAACGAGTCCACCGCGGCGCCGTCCGGGAACGGAGACTCCTTCACACCTGCCATTATCCGTGAGCGAGCTGCCTGCGCCGGCTGAGGTACGCCAGCGCGGCCACCGCCAGGGCCGCGCCCCACAGCGGCCACAACATCTCCGGCAGCCAGGCGCCGAGCTCGTCGGCCGCCCCCGCCGGGCCGACCTGCTCGCCGGTGAGCTTCTTGCGCACGTACATCAGCCCAGCGGAGGTGATGGGGAGGGAGACGGCCAGCGCCGAGTAGGCCGGGAAACGCGCCGGAATCGGCCGTCCGCGCAGGAACGGCACCCAGCGCGGCCAGATCTCGCCCCACGGCCGGACCAGGCCGACAGTCAGGCCCGCGCCGATGAGACCGAGGACGGCGAGACCGGCGCCGATCGGGGTGATCTCGGCGATGTAGGCCAGGAACTCGTCGCTGATGCCGACGGGCACGCCCAGGAGCCAGCCGAAGCGGGTGACGGCGTAGACGACGGGGACGGCGACCGCGACGGCCGTCGCGTACCGCCCGATCCTGAGCGCGCCGGCGGCGCTGACGGGCCGGCCGTGCCCTCCGAGGAGCCCCCGCGTTCCCAGGACCATCAGGCTGACGCCGGCTGCCGTCAGGATGAGCAGGTTGACGCTCGGCCAGGTCAGCATGCTCGCGATCATCGAGAACTCGGCCTGGCCGGCGAGCGCGGCGGCCAGCATCACCGGCAGGTACCCGGCAGTCATCATGATGCGTACGTCGGGGAGGACCACCGCCAGGCCGACGCCTGCCACGACGGCCACCACGGCGGGCGCCCGGTTGAGCGGGCCCCTGGCGGCGAGCACGGCGATGCCGACGGCCACGAGCGCCGACACCGCCAGCACGCCCCCGCCGACCGCCGCAGGAACGGGGTCGAGCAGGGTGTTGCCCGCGCCTGCCCGGCCCGCGTCGAACGGATATCCGGGCCCGCCGAGAGCCCAGCGCAGACCGAGGGCCAGATAGCTCACGGACCAGACCCCGGTGATCAGGACTGGCACGACCATGCGGCGGTTTCCTGGGTGAGAGGTGTTCACCCGGCTCAATCTGCCGCCACGAGGTGCCCCCGCACATCGTCACCGGGTATCGACGAGGTCCTCCGGAGGTAGCGACGGCGTCGTCCCCGAGGAGGACCTGTCAGCCGCGGTGAGCGGCTCACAAGTGTCCCAGGAAGACTGGATAGTTTCCTGAGGACATTGCCTTTGGTCGTGGTGCGTCCTAGTGTCGGATCGCAGGGAGTCGATCTGATCCCCGGTCATCCCTGTGCCGTGTCTCGTTCCTTGAGGAGAACCGCGTGTCACTCGACGACCTCGCCCGTATGATCGCCGAGCCGGCGATCGAGTTCCGGCCCGAGCTGCGGTGGTGGCTGGCGGAGGGCCTGCACACCGACCAGACGCTGGTCCGCGAGATCGACACCGCGCACCGGCTGGGGTTCGGCGGGATGGAGTTCCTCGCGATGGACGAGGGCGACATCGACCACTCCCGCTACGGCTGGGGCGCGGAGGAGTGGGTGCACGACTCGCAGGTGGTCGTCGAGGAGACGACCAGGAGGAACATGGCGGTGAGCTTCACCTCCGGCACCAACTGGTCGAACGCGAACCTCCCGACGATCACCCCCGACCACCCGGCCGCGGCCCAGGAGCTCGACGTGGTGGTCGAGGACCTCGCACCCGCACGCACCCGAAGCGGGCCGCTGCCGCGGGTCGACCTCGACGCCGAACCTCAGGCGGCCCTCCTGCCCGGCCACCGGGGAAAGGTCACCGAGCAGCGCCTCGTGGCCATCGTGGCCGCCCGCCTGCTCGAGACCACCGAGACGGGCGCGATCCTCGACCTTGACTCCGTCGTCGACCTCACCGGCCGGGCCGTGGAGGAGAGCCTCGAGTGGAGCGCGCCCGCCGACGGCGACTGGCGGCTGTTCGTCTTCTGGATGCACGGCACCGGACAGACGGCCGCGCCGTCCGCGTCGGTCAACTACACCGTCAACTACCTGGACCGGGACGGGGTCGACGCGGTCATCGACTACTGGGACTCGGTCGTGCTCACGCCGCGGCTGCGCCGGCAGATCAGCGGCAACCCTCGGGTGCAGATGTACATGGACTCTCTGGAACTGTCCGTCTACGGCGCCGGCGGCATGTTCTGGGGGCACACCGTCGCCCGGGAGTTCCGGGCCCGCCGCGGCTACGACGTCACCCGCTGGCTGCCCTTCCTGATCCGTACCGCGCCTTTCATGGCCGTCAGCACGACCTACCACTACGACGTACGCGAGGAGCACCGCGTCACCGTCGAGAAGGTGCGCTTCGACTACGCCCGGACGCTCACCGACCTCTACATCGAGAACATGCTGCGCCCGTTCGCCGCGTTCCTGCACGACAACGGGATCACGCTCCGCGCCGAGATCAGCTACGGGCTGCCGTTCGAGCTCACCCGGCCGGGGCCGGAGGTCGACGGCATCGAGACCGAGTCCCTGGAGTTCGGCGCCCAGATCGACGCCTACCGGCTGATGGCCGGGCCTGCTCACCTGTTCGGCAGGCAGTACTCCTCCGAGACCGGCGCGACGACCCGCAACCACATCCTCGACCACCGCTTCTACGACCAGATCATCGCCACCCAGCTCGCCGCCGGGATCACCAGGACCGTGCTGCACGGCTGGGCGAGCACCGCCGGCGCGCCGGGCACCACAGCCTGGCCCGGACACGAGGGCATGCAATCCCGATTCTCCGAGCGGTTCGACACGCGTCAGCCGGCGGCCGAGTTCTACCCCCTGTGGAACAGGGCGATCGGCCGTTACCAGTGCGTCCTGCGGCAGGGCAGGCCGCGGATCGACGTCGGGATCCTGCGCACCGACCACTTCACCGACAACACCTCGGGTCTGGCCCTCCTCGACGAGCAGGGGCGGCGGATCCCCGACGAGGACGCGTACGGGCGCAGGTGGATGCGCGACCGGCAGAACCACTGGTGGCAGGACCTGGGCATGCAGGACGCGGGGTGGACCTACGAGTTCTTCGACGGGTCGCTGCTGCTGCGCGAGGAGGTGTCCTTCGCCGACGGGCTCGTGCAGCCCGGCGGCCCCGGCTACCAGGCGCTCATCGTCTACCAGGAGACGCTCGACGCGGACGTGGCGGCCAGGCTCGCGCAGTGGGCGCGGGACGGCCTGAAGCTGCTCATCGTCAACGGCGCCCGCGAGCTCGAATGGCTCATGGCCGGCCGGCACGTCACCCACGCCCGGGCCGCCGCCCGCACCCCCGGACTCGACGGCCGCGACGACGAACTCACCCGGATCCTGGCGGACCTTCGCGCGCTGCCGACCGTCGCCGAGGTGCACGATCCGTCCCACACCGTCCAGGCGTTGCGGAGGCTCGGCGTCGCCGGACGCGCCGAATTCACCGCCGACGACCGCAGCGTGCTCAGCCACCTGCGCGAGGACGGCGAGCTGCTGCACCTGTACCTCTACCACTTCCTCTACGAGACCGGCGAGCCGACCACGGTCGAGGTCGCCCTGCCGGGCACCGGAGCCGCGCACCGCATCGACGCCTGGACCGGCGCCGTCCGCCCGCATCACGGGGTCCGGTACGACGGCGAGCGGACGATCATCACCGTGACGCTGACGCCCGGGGAGACGGCGTTGCTCACCGTCGACCGCTCGGCGCGGAAACCGGCGGGATCCGATCCCGTCACGCCCCGGCTCCTCCAGGAGCTCCCGGAGTGGAGGGTCGCGGTCGAAAGCTGGGACGCCGGCGAGCTCGAGGTGATCAGCGAAGACCGCGGACTCGGCTACCGGACCCAGGAGGTACGGCCGACGACGGCGATCACCCGGCTCGACGGCGGCCGCGGTCCGCTGCGCCCGTGGACGGACCTCCCCGAGGTCGGCCCCGAGGTCAGCGGCGTCGGCGAGTACACCGCGACGTTCACCCTCGACGAAGCGCCCGCCCCAGGGGCGAGGTACGTGATCGACCTCGGCTCGACGGCGGGCGGCCTCGGCTCCGTCCGGGTCAACGGGGACGAGGCCAAGGGCTTCGACACCTCCTGCCCGCGCGTGGACGTCACCGCCGCCCTGCGGGCAGGGGAGAACACGGTGACGGTCCGCGTCGCCAGTTCGCTGAACAACCGGCTGCTCGCCCGGGGCTACTACGACTCCGTCCCCGACGTCGTGTCGCACTTCGCCGGGCACAGCGAGTCGCAGAAGACCGAAGCGCACGACCACGGGCTGCTCGGGCCGGTACGACTGCTGCGCGAAGCTACCGACCCCACAGTCGGCCTGCCCTCGACCCCGGTCGCCCGGCCTTTCGACCGGCAGTAGGGTTCCGGAAGACGGAGTGCGAACACGGCGGACGCGAAGGGGGGCACACCGTGACGCGGACGCGAGGGGACGAAATGGACCATCAGGACGCCGACCTGTCCCCCGTCATCGCGCCGGACCTGCTCGATCCACGCGTGTCGCTGTCCTCGATCATCCACTGGGCGGACAGCCATGCCGTGCGGCTGGCCCTCATGGCCGCCGTCGATTTCCCCGTCGACGATGTGCCGATGTTCCTCGTCGTCAACCGGCTGAGCTACCAGGGAGCGATGCGCCCCAGTGACCTCGCGCTGGCTCTGGGGACGGGGCGGGCGAATCTCACCAAGATCGCCCATCGCCTGCACGACGCGGGCCTCATCGTGCGGGTCCCCGAGCCGTCCGACGAACGCGGCGTGCTGCTCGCGCTCACTCCCCGCGGACGGGCGATCGGGGAGCGCATCATGGAGCGGGTTCAGCGCAATCTCGAGTCGGTCCTCACGGACTGGAGCGACGAGGACGTGACCACGCTCAAGCGTCTCCTGGCCCGGTTGGCCCGCGACACGATGTGGGACCAGCCGGTGCCGGTAAGAGGACGTGCCACGCCGCAGCGCCACCCCTGAGCCGCCCGGGGCGCTGCAACAAGCAAGCTCAGCTGATCCTCTCCAAGGCGCGGAGGCCGGCGGCGGCCAGCGGCGCGACCGCCTGGCCGACCGCTTCGAACCCGGAGCCTCGCGTCATGCCCTGCTGGAAGCGGGCGTGGATGCCCTCCGCGATCACGGCGATCTTGAAATAGCCGAGCCCGAGATAGAAGTCGAGCCGGCCGAGGTCGCGACCACTGACCGTGGCGTAGCGCTGCGCGAGCTCGGCGGGCGCGGGCAAGCGGTCGCTGGTGGAGGCGGCCGAGCCGCCGAGCACGGGAGCGAACGCCGGATCCGCGTACACGAGATGCAGTCCCAGGTCGGCCAGCGGATCGCCCAGCGTGGCCATCTCCCAGTCCACCACCGCGCGAACCTCGGCGGGATCGTGCCGGGCGAGGATGGCGTTGTCGATGCGATAGTCGCCGTGCACGATCGAGGCGCCGCTCTCATGAGGACACAGCTCGGCCAGCCGCGCGTGCAGCCGCTCGATGTCGGCCAGGGGGCGGGTCCGCACCCGTTGCCACTGGTCGTGCCAGCGCCCCACCTGCCTGGCCAGGTAGCCCGCGGGACGGCCGAAAGCCCCCAGCCCGACCGCTCCTGGGTCGACCGCGTGCAGCTCGGCCAGCACGTCGACCAACCCGTACGTGCAGCGGGCGAGATCCTCGTCGGACAGCGCGAGCAGGTCTTCCGTGGTCCGGAGCACGACCCCCTCGACGTGCTCGACCACCGAGAACGGCACGCCCAGCACCTCCGCCCCGGCCAGGACGACCGCACGCGCGACCGGAACCCGGCTGCCGGCCAGGGCCGCCACGACCTGGTACTCGCGGCCCATGTCGTGGGCCGACGGGGTGAGCCCGCCCAGCGGCGGGCGGCGCAGCACCCACTTGTGCCGCCCGTCCATGAGCAGGTACGTCAGGTTCGACCGGCCCCCTTGCAGCAACTCGGCGGTGAGGTGGCCGGTGGACCCGGGCACGCGCTCGGCGAAGAACCGTTCGAGCGCGGGCAGGTCCAGGCCGTCGACCTCGGCCGGGCCGGTCATCGTGCCGCCCGCGCGTCATGCCGGCGCAGCACCCGCCTGGCGATGGCCCAGCGGTGGGTCTCCGACGGTCCGTCGTAGATCCTGAACGGGCGGACCTCGCGCAGGTAGCGGCTCAGCAGGACGTCGCCGGAGATGCCGAGAGCGCCACAGATCTGCACGGCGCGATCGACGACGCGCCAGATCGCCTCCGCGCAGAACGTCTTGGCGATCGCGGTGGACTGTGACGCGGATTCCTTCCGGTCGAGTTCCCAGCACGCCCGCAGGATGAGGCCGCGGGACGCGGCGATGTCGATCTCGTTGTCGGCGATCATCTGCTGGACCATGCCGAGCTCGCCCAGCCGCGACCCGAACAACCGCCGCTCGGCCGCCCGCGCCACGGCGATGTCCTGCGCCCGCCGTGCGATGCCCAGCCAGCGCATGCAATGGGTCATCCGGGCGGGACCCAGCCTGACCTGGGCATGGCGGAAACCCTGGTCGACCTCGCCGAGCACCGCGTCCGCACCGACCACGCAGTCGTCGAAGACCAGCTCGACGTGCCCCCCGTACAGGCTCTCGTCGAGGGTGTCGATGTGCCGGACCGTCTTCATGCCGGGGTTGCCGGCATCGACGAGGAACATCGTCGCGCCGCCCGCTTCACCCGGTCGCCCCGAGGTTCTCGCCATGCAGATCGCGAAACCCGCACCGTCCGCGCCGGTGATGAACCACTTGCGGCCGTCGATGCGCCACCCCTCGTCCACTCGCGTGGCGCGGGTGGAGAGCGCGCTCGGATCCGAGCCCGCGCCGGGGGCCGGCTCGGTCATCGCGAAGCAGGAGCGGACCTCGCCCGCGGCGAGAGGCCGCAGGTAGCGTTCCTTCTGCTCGCCGGTGGCGACGGCCTCGAGCAGGTGCATGTTGCCTTCGTCGGGCGCCGCGACGTTGAGCGCGAGCGGCCCCAGGAGGGAGTAGCCGGCCTCCTCGAACACCGCCGCCCGGCCGAGCAGGTCCAGCCCGAGCCCGCCGTACTCCCGCGCGACGTGCGGGGCGAAGATCCCGGCCTGCTTCGCGGCCTGCTGCAACTGCCAGCGGACGTCCTCCGACCGTACGACGCCACGATGCCGCTCCTCGACGGGGATCACCACCTCGCGGATGAACGTCGCGGTACGCCGGGCGACCTCGGCGACATCTGGACTGGGGGCAAGGTCGACGGCCACGGAGCCTCCCGTGTAGCTAATGGTCGTTAGCCGAACTGTAGCGCGCGATCGCGGATGGGCAAGGGCAGGGGGCCTAAGATGTGTTAGCCGAAAGGAGACGAGGTGGACAGGCTCGATCACATCCGTGCGGTGGCGCTGGAGTTGTTCGCCGGCAAGGGCTACGAAGCCACCACGATGGCCGACATCGGCGCCGCGGTGGGGATGCGCGCACCCAGCCTGTACAAGCACGTCGCCTCCAAGCAGGAGCTGCTCGCCGAGATCATGACCGCGACGATGCGGGAGCTGCTCGCCGCCAACCGCGCGGCGGTCGCGACCACGGCCGACCCCGTCGAGCGCCTGCGGCGGGCGGCCGAGGCCCACGTCCGCTATCACGCCCGGCACCGGCGTGAGGCGTTCGTCGGCAACCGGGAGATCCGCAGTCTCGTCGAGCCTCATCGTGGCCGCGTGCTCGACCTGCGCGCCGAGTACGAGACCTGCTTTCGCGAGCTCGTACGAGCGGGGATCGCCGCGGGCGTGTTCAGCGTGACCTCGGAGCGGCTCGCGTCCTACGCGATCCTCGACCTCGGCATGGGCTTGGCGGCCTGGTACCGCGACGACGGCGAGCACAGCGAGGACGCCGTCGTGTGGCAGTACAGCGAGTTCGCGCTCCGCATCGTGGGCTCAGGAGACTGATCGGCCCTCGGGCGCGGCACGAACCGGGAGCCGGGACTTGAATTGAATTGAGTTTGGTCTATCGTGGCACGCGGACGGCAACCACCCCCACCGACCAGCCGATCCGGACAGAGGAGAGCCGCGTGAGCGCAGAGGAGACCGATCTGCTGATCATCGGCGCGGGCATGGCGGGGCTGACCGCCGGTGCCCGCGCGGCACGCGACGGACTGTCCGTGGTGATCGTCGAGATCGGCGAAGACGTCGGCGGATCCGCCCGCGTCGCCGGATACGCCTGGACCGCCCCGAGCCACGAGGTCATGGATCAGCACAATCCACACGGAGAGGTCTCGCTGAAGCGCGCCCTGGTGGACCGGTTCGCCGACGGCATCGCGTGGATCCGCTCCATCGGCGTCGAGGCCAAGGACGCGCAGCGCATCCTCAGCTTCGGCCGCGGACACCGGTTCGACACCAACCACTACGTCGACACCTGTCGCCGGCTCATCCTCCAGGGCGGTGGCGAACTGCTGCTCAACACCGACACCGAGCAGCTGGTGGCGGAGCACGGGGCGGTGGTCGGAGCGCGCCTGAGGTCGGCCGACGGCACGTCGAGGGAGGTACGGGCCCGCTCGACGCTCATCGCGACCGGCGGATTCCAGGGCGACCTCGGGCTCCGGACCGCTCACGTGCACCCGAACGCCGACCGCATGGAGCTGCGCTCGAATCCCCACAGCCGCGGCCGCGGCTACCGGCTGGCCACCCAGGCCGGCGCGGCCACCGGTCATGAGGACGCCGGCTTCTACGGCCACCTCATCCCCAGCGGCCTGTCCTTCGCCGATCCGTCGGATTTCGTGGACATGTCGCTGTACTACAGCGAGCACGCGCTCCTGTTCAACCTGGACAACGAGCGGTTCGTGGACGAGACGCTGGGCGATCACCTCACGACCATGGCGCTGCTGGAGCAGCGCGAGAGTCGCGGTCTCCTCGTCGCCGACGCCCGGGTGTTCCGCGACTGGATCCTCGGCTCCTATGTCGAGGGAGCCGTCGCGGTCGACAAGTTCGCCCTGGCGAGCAAGCGTGGTGGCCGCGTCGGAGTCGCCGAGGATCTGGACGAGCTGGCTTTCCTGCCCGAGGAATGGGGCTACCACGGCAAGGCCGTTCGCGACGCTGTCGAGGCGTTCAACGAGCGCGCCTCGGCGGGGCTCGAACTGCGGCCCGGCCGCGAGCTGGACCGCCTCCCGCTCGACGAGCCGCCGTACTACGTCATCGAGACGGCGCCCGCCATCACCTTCCCGTTCCACGGCGTGCGCATCGACGACCGCGCCCGCGTGCTGCGCGAGGACGGCGAACCGCTCGGCGGGCTCCTCGCGGCGGGGTCGGATGTCGGCGGCCTGTGGCACCGCGCCTACGCCGGCGGTATCGCCGCGGCTCTCGTCTTCGGGCTCACCGCGGCCGACACCGCCATGAAGGCGGCGGCGGCGACGTGACATTCCCGCCGAAGTACCACGGATTCACCCACCGACAAGGAGCCGCCCATGACCACCGAAACGCCCCTGCTCGACGCGTGGTTCGCCACGATGGACTCCGATGAGCCGGAACGCGTGCTCGAGAAGATCACCGATGACTTCCAGATGTCGGTGGTGTTCTCCAAGGGCGACGGCCAGACCGCCGAGTTCTGCGGCGACCGGGCGGGCCTGGTGGGCTACCTTGAGCAACGCGAGAAGAACACGCTCGTCCACCACCTGGTCCGGGCCGCGGCCGTCGACGACGTCGAGCTGGGGTTCGGGCTGGTGACGCGGGACGGCCGGTTCGAGGCGTCCTTCAACGTGACCGCGCTCGTGGATCCCGCGTCCGGCAGGTGCCGGCGACTGCTGATCTGCCGGACTCCCGAGATCACCTTTCCCCTGAGCGACCGGTGAGTGACCAGTGAGCGACCGGCGATCGAAGGGAACGACGGCATGACCGCGACCACCGACGGCCGGTTCGAGGGGATGATCGCGCTGGTCACCGGCGGCGGCTCCGGAATCGGCGCGGCAGTCGTCCGCTGGCTCGATCGCGAGCGGTGCGCCGCGGTCTATGTGGCCGACGTCAACGAGGCCGGAGCGCGGACGGTGGCCGCGACGACCAGGTCCGGCCGTCCGGTCGCCCTGGACGTCACCGTCGCCGCCGCCGTCGAAACGCAGGTCGAACGGATCGTCGAAGCACACGGCCGGCTCGACGTCGTGGTGAACACCGCGGGGGTCGACGACCCGCGCGCCAAAGAGCGGATCCTGGCCGCCCAGCAGTCAGGTGAGCCTCTCGACGTGTTCCGGCATCTCGAGGACGAACAGTGGCGCCGGGTCATGGCGGTCAACCTCGACGGGTCGTTCCACGTCCTGCGTGCCGCGGTGCGCGCGATGATCCCGGCGGGTCGCGGCGCCGTCGTCATGGTCGGATCGTCGGCGGCCTTCGACACGCTGGCGGGCTACGCCCATTACGCGGCGTCCAAGGCGGGCGTGCACGCGCTCGCGCAGTCGGTGGCCAAGGAGGCGGCGGCGTTCGGCGTACGGGTCAACGTCGTCGCGCCGGGCCCCGTGGACACCCCCATGGCAGCCCGCACTCCCGCGGCCGTCAGGCAGGCGATGGAGGCGTCGGGACCGGTGGGGTACGCCTCCCCGGAAGAGCTCGCGGACAACATCCTCTACCTCCTCTCTCCCGGCGCCTCGAACGTGGTGGGCGCCGTCCTGCTGAGCAACGGCGGGCGATTCACGGTCTGAGAATCCCCAGGCCCTCATTTTGAAGTGAATTCGATCCAGTAACGGAATGGAGATCGCCGTGAAAGCTCGGCTGTCCGGACGCGTAGCCCTGGTCACCGGCGCGACCGGCGGAATCGGCGAGGCCGTCATCCGCCGGTTCGCCCAGGAGGACGCGGCGGTCGTGATCACCGACGTGGACGCGGGACGCTGTGAGGAGGCCGCCGAGCAGTTCGCGGCGACCGGTGTGCGCGCCCTCGGCCTGGGCCTCGACGTCACCGACGAGCAGGCCTGGGAGGCGGTGGTGAGCGAGGTGGACGGGCGGTTCGGCGGCATCTCCGTACTGGTCAACAACGCCGGCATCGCCAAGATGACGGACGTGGAGACGGAGACGCTGGAGACCTGGGAGGCGGTCGTCGCGGTGACCCAGCGCGGGGTCTGGCTCGGGATGAAGCACGTCGGCCCGGTGATCGAGCGTTCCGGTGGGGGCTCGATCGTCAACGTCTCGTCGATCTTCGGCACGGTCGGCGGATTCGGCGGGCAGTTCTCCTACCACGCCGCCAAGGGCGCGGTCCGGCTGATGACCAAGAACGCGGCGCTCCACTGGGCGACGCGCGGGGTCAGGGTCAACTCGCTGCACCCGGGATTCATCGAGACCCCGCTGTCACGCAAGCTCTGGCGGGGGACGCCCCGGCTCGACCTGATGGTCGGCAACACCCCGATGGGACGGCTGGGCCGCACCGACGAGGTCGCCGACGCCGCGCTCTTCCTCGCTTCCGACGAGGCGAGCTTCATCACCGGTTCGGAGTTGTACGTCGACGGCGGCTACACCGCCCGCTGAGGCCGGCCACGGCGGCGCGGACGCCGGTCACTCCGCGCCGTCGTCCACCCGCGTGTACCTGCCCACCGCGCCGTCGAGCGCCACGGTCACCTGTCCGCGCGCCACGAGGACGTCGAGGTGGGCGACCGTCTCGTTGACCGCGAGCATCTGGTTGAAGTCGTCCAGGCCGGCGAACGGCACCTCCCGGCGGGTCCAGGTCAGCTGCCGCGCGACCGCGTACCCGTCGAGGGTCCGCGCGCCGAGAGCCCGCAGCGCCTGGGCCAGCCGTACGTCATGATGGGCCAGCAGCTCGGCGACGCGGGCATGGGCGCTCTCGGTGACCGGGCCGTGCGCGGGCAGCAGCCGCGCGTCGGCGAAGCGGGTCATCAGCCGCAGCGAATCGAGGTAGTCCGCCAGGGGACGCTCGGACTCGCCGAGCTCGAAACCGATGGACGGCGTGATGTGCGGCAGGACGTGGTCGCCGGCGAACAGCAGCCCTGCCCCTTCGTCCAGGTACACCACATGCCCCTTGGTGTGGCCGGGCGTGGGGATGACGCGCAGAGCCCGTCGGCCGAGCTGGAGGACGCCCGCGCCGAGCCAGCCGTCCGGCGCCTCCCAGTCGCCGGCGGTGAAGCCGCCGTGGTCCACGCCCGACAGGCGGTCGGCGAGGTCGCCTGCGCCGCCACGGCGCAGCACCCGCAGCGAGGTGACCGGCACGTCGCTGCGCACCTCGCCCAGCAGCTCCAGGCCCTGCCGCTCGCCGGCCCCGAGATACACCCGCGACCCCAGAAGCCGGCGCAACGCCACGGCCTGCGTGTAGTGATCACGATGGATGTGGGTGACGAAGATCTTCGTGATCTGACCGAGGTCGTACCCCACCGGCGCCATGGCCTGCTCAAGGACGCGGCGGGACTGGGGCAACGCCCAGCCGCCGTCGATCATGACGATGCCGTCGTCCTCTTCGAGCAGGTAGACGTTGACGGCACGCAGCCCGTCGCCAGGAAGCGGCAGCGGAACGCGGTGCACGCCGGGCCGGATCAGCTCCGCTCCGGGCTCGGCCCACCGGCCGTGCCGGGCAGGTGTCGTCACTTCCCCGCCCCGCCGTTCTGGCCGGCGAGCAGGTCACGCGCGAGATCGCGGGCGCCGGCTCGGGAGATCTTGCCGACCGTGGTCTGCGGCAACTCGTCGACGGTGAACACGAACTCGGGCCACTTGGCCTTGGAGAGCCCCACCCCCCGCAGGTGCCGGGTGATCTCGTCAAGCCCGATCGCGCCCCGGTCGGCGGAGGTCACCAGCGCGGCCACCCGTTCACCGAGAATCTCGTCGGGGACCGGCACCACGCAGGCCTGCGAGACCTCCGGGTGAGACGCGACGGCGCGCTCCACCTCGGTGACGTCGATGTTGCGGCCGCCGCGGATGATCACATCCTTCTCCCGGCCCATGACGCTGACGGTCCCGTCCTCGTTGGTCATCATGAGATCACCGGTCGGCAAGAACCCGTCCGCGGTCAGCTCCGGAGGGTTCAGCCTGCCCTCATGCGCGTATCCGAGGAACAGCGACGGCCCGCGCACCTGGGCCCTGCCGACCTCACCCGGCCGCGCCGCACGGCCGTCCCGGCCGACCACCCGGAGCTCGGTGCCGGGAAACGGGCGGCCATCGCGGCCGAGCCGGATCTCCACCGGCTCTTCAGGCGACGGCGAGGTGTGGCCCAGGCACTCCGACATCCCGAACACCCTCAGGATCCTGGTGCCCAGCGACTCCTCGGCCCGGGTCATGGCCGCCACGTCCATCGGGCCGCCGCCGACGGTGATCGATCGCACGCCCTGGAGCACCCGCGATCCGGAGGCGGCGGCGCCCAGCTGGAGCGACATGGTCGGCACGCACATGGTCCACCGCACCCGCGTCTCGGCCATCCGGGCCAGCACCGCGGCGGGGTCCCACTTGCGCCACAGGACCAGCGGACCGCCGAGCGACAGGGCCAGGAAGACCCCGAAACAATATGCCGCGGTGGACGACAGCGGCACGATCGCCGCGATCGCGTCCCCTGGGCGCAGGCCGTTGATGGCGATGGTGTGCGAGCAGGCGTACCGCAAGGCGTCTTCGGACTGCACCACCCCCTTGGGCCGGCCCGTCGACCCGGAGGTGAGCCCGATCAGCGAGCCGCCGGACCACCGCGAGACGTCCCGCGACCCGTCGCCTGACCAGGCCGACCAGCCGTCCAGCACATCGTGCCGGCCCGCACCGGCCATCAGGGCGGGCACGGCCCACTCCTCAAGGGCGGAGGGTTCGGCGAGCACGGCGTCGGGCCGGATGTCCTCGAAGGCCGCGGCGAACTCGGCGCCGGTCGTGTGCCGGTTGACCACCGCCAGCACGCCGCCGCTCATCCCCACGGCCAGGCTCGCCGCGACGGTCCGCCACGAGTTGTCGGCCTGCACCAGCACGGTTCCGGCGCCACCCGGCCCGGCCACGGCGTCAGCGAGCCCGGCCGCATGAGTGAGCAGCTCGCGTGCGGTGTGACTGCCCGAATCGTCGATGACGGCCACGGCATCCGACTCCTCGGCCCGCCGCCGGAACTCACTCACTACCTGTCGCATACCGCTTTCCTCGCATCACTCACGGGCCGGCCGGCCCATGCCGGTCAGCCTGTGAACATTTCCTTCTCGGTGCCCATCACGGCGAGCCGGCGGCCCCTCATGTCGCCGACCTGGGCGACCGCCGCAGCCCATTCGGGGCTGTCCAGCGCTTTCCTGAGGGCTTCCGCGCTGTCGAAGCTGAGCACCGACACCCCGTCCCAGCCCTCGGAACGGGGGTCGAACGCCGCCTCGATCTCGGTGTGCCGCCACGCCCGCAGGCCCGGCAGCCGGCAGGTGAGCTCCGCGTGCTCGACCCGCCACCATGCGATGAACTGCTCATGGGTCCACTCCGGTGGCCGCGCGGCCAGCAGCACGAGGTTGTACATGCGCTCTCTCCTCTACTGTTCGGCGGCCGGCCAGTCCAGCAGCTCGAACGAGGTCGTGAAGAAGGACTGGTAGCGGAGCATCTTCCCGTTGGCCGACACGACGGCCGCGGAGTGGAACGTTCCGGTTGGCCTGCCCGACTCGACGACCACCCCGTAGACCATCTCGAGGTTCCCGTCGACCGCCGAGCGGAGGACCTTGTGCACCCGCTCGACCGCGTTGCGGCCGGAGATGTACCGGGCGAAGTCCTCTCTGGACCGTCCGCTCACCTGGCCGCCGGGGAGAGCGAGCAGGAATCGGAAGTCCGGCTCCACGTGCTCGAGCGCCTTCTCCGGGTTCTGGCTGTCCATGCAGGCCATGTACTCACGCAACACCATGATCGTCGATCCTCCTCAACGCCAAGGAAACCAGGTGAGCCGGTGTCACCTGTCAGGGGGTGTGAAGAAGTCGCCTTCCGCCACGAACTGGCCGCCCTTCACGACCACCTTCTGCACGCCGCGGGTCCCGAGGTGGTTGGTCGCGCTGAAGTTCATCACCGGCGCGACCCCGGGGTCGATGCTGCCCGCCTTCTCGTACGCCTGGACGAGCGACTGCGAGGTGATCGGGCCCTGTATGGTCTGCGCGATCTGGACGAAGACCTTGGCTGAGGCCCACCCCCACAGGGCGATGAAGTCGGCGGGCTGCTTCGGCTCGTACTTGGCCATCGCGTCGCGGAACTCCTTGACCGACGGATCGTCGTCGCTCGGCGCCTTGACCAGCTGTACCGCCTTGAAGCCTTCCGCGGCGTCACCGGCGAGGGTGAGCGTGGAGGCGGCCGCGGTGGGCGCGTAGCCGTAGGTGGGCACGGACAGGCCCTGCAGCTTGGCCTCCTTGAGGAAGGCCGCGGCCTCCGGCGAGGCGAGAATCACGATCACCGCGTCGGGCCGCTTCGCCTTCACCTGCGTGATCGTCGGGCTCCAGTCGGTGGACTGGAACTTCACCGACAACAGCTCGGCGCTGCTGCCCGGGCTGACCTTCTGCAGGACGGGCCCGACCTGCTTGGCCACGTTCACGAACGCGGCCGGGTCGCTGTGCACGACCAGCACCTTCTTCGCGCCGTCCTCCGCCGCCCAGGCCGCCAGCGCCGCCGCCTGGTCCTCATAGAGGGTCTGGATCCCGAACAGGCCCGGACGGGGCGGGGTGTACCAGCCGGCGGCGCCGCCCAGCTCGTTGAGGATCGGGATCTTCGACTGCTGCAGGACGAAGGGGAAGCTCGCCTCGCCCTGCGCGGTGCCGTTGGCGGCGACGATGGCCACGACCTTGTCCTGGCCGATCAGCTCCCGGGCGATCTGCACGGTCTGCTGGGGGTCGAAGGCGTTGTCCTTGACGATCCAGTTGATCTTGCGTCCGTTGATACCGCCCTTGTCGTTGATCATCTTGAAGTAGGCGTCGGCACCCGCGCGCTGCGGGACTCCGGAGGCGGCCACGGGACCCGTGAGCGGATACCAGGCGCCGATCTTGATTTCTTTGTCGTCGGCGGCAGCGGAGCCGCCACCGCCGCAGGCGCCCGTGGCGAGCACGAGGGCCGCGACGCAGGCGGTGAGAAGGTGCGTCGAATGGAGGCGCATGACGTTCTCCCACAACTGAGTTCAGTTCAGTTTACGGGACTCTATCGCCGCGCTCACACTCGGGCAATAGCCTGATGAGGCAAATGCGTGCTTTCATCCAGACCCGAAGCGACCGGCACGACCTTCCACAGGTCGTGCCGGTCGCCGGACCGACAGCTAGGGTGCGACCATCCGCACGCAGCAGTCTTCGGTCAGCTCGCTCACGTCGGAGAGGGTCACCGCACCTCTGGGGCGATACCACCGCCAGACGCTCACGATCATGCCGAGCATGTTCAGGGCCAGCGTGTGCGCGTCACGGCGGACGAAGGCGCCCTCGTCCATCCCCCGCTGGAGCAGCTCGGTCCAGGCGCCCTCGATGCGATGGACCAGCTCGCGAGCGGCGAGCCGCTCGGCCTCCTCCTTCGCCGAGCTACGCGGCACCGCGAGGATCGCCAGGTTGTTCTGCAGGATCCGCATCTGCGCCACATCGCGGTCGGACACCGTGTACGCCGAGCGCACCGCTTCCCGCAGCGCCTCCATCGGCTCCGGCCGGCCGTCGGTCGCCTGCACGAACATCTCCAGCGAACGCTGGAGCTCAAGCCGCATGATCGTGAGCAGGCAGTGGGCCTTCGATTCGAAGTAGTGATAAAGGGCGGTCTGCCCGATCCCTACTTGATCAGCCACCACCGACCACTTGGTGGCGTCGTAGCCGTTCTTGCCGAAATTCTTGATCGCAGCCGCCAGGATGGCCCTCCGCTTGGAACGGGGACCTTCATCCGGCTCCGTGATCTTCGCTGCCTTCATCACCCCACCTCCGGCATTCGCGCCGAGGAACGTCGTGGCCCGGCCGATACCCTATGGTCGACCTGATTTGAACTCGGTTCTAGTCCCACTCCAAGTCATCATACCCGTAAGAATGCGCCAGCCCTGGTCGAGCTCGGGATCTCGCGGCGGATCGCCAAGATCGCAGCTCCCGACTGCGCGCGTCCGGCGAGGCCGCACGCCGCACGCGCGCTACCGCTCGCAGGGCTTGCCCGGCCCTTTGGAGGACCAGTCCATGGCCGTGAGCGTCACGCCGTCGTCCATCCGCACCGGGACGTCCGGCACGATCGTCGTTCCGTAGCGGGCGGGTCCCGGCTCCCATCGCCCGCCCGGCCATGGTGTCGGCGCCTGGCGATCGGCCCGCGAGCGGCACAAGGCCTATGCAGCGAAATTGAATTCAGTTAGGGTTCAGCGACATTGCGAATGAGGAGGCCACCCATGCCGTTCGTTCTCATCCACGGCGCCGGCTTCGGCGCGAACTGCTGGGACGAGCTGATCCCCCACCTGAACGCTCAGGCGCTGGCGGTCGACCTTCCCGGCCGCGGGACGAGGGCCGGGATCGGGCTCGACACGGTCACCCTCGCGGACTGCGCCGACGCGGTCCGGGAGGATGTCGAAGCCAAGGATCTGCGGGACGTGGTGCTGGTCGGTCACTCCTTCGCGGGAGTCACGGTGCCGCGGGTCCTGGACCTCATGCCGGACCGGATCCGGCACGTCGTTCTCGTCTCTGGCGTGGTGCCTCCCGACGGATCGCGGGTGCTCGATCAGATCGACCCCGGCGTACGGGATCTGGTCGAGCAGTCCATCGCCGGCGGCGTCTACCACCAGACCCGCGAGGGCGCCGCCGCGATCCTGTGCGAGGACATGGACGAGGCGACCACCGCGTCCACGCTGGACCGGCTGATCGACGACTCGGCTGCCCTGCTGAGCGAAACCGTGGACCTGAGCGGCTACCGGCGCGAGATCCCGCGGACGTACCTGCACCTCACGCGGGATCGGTGCTACGTCGAGGAGCTTCAGCAGCGGTCCATCGCGCTGCTCCGGCCGGACGTCGTCGATCTCGACACCGGCCACCTGGCGATGATCAGCGCGCCCGGAAAGCTGGCCGCCGTCCTCAACGCCATTCACGGCTGATCGACGGGTCGGCCCGCCGCGATTGCGGCGGGCCGGCTCTCATACCCGCTCGATGATCGTGGCGTTCGCCATCCCGCCGCCCTCGCACATCGTCTGCAGGCCGTACCGTCCGCCAGTGCGGCGAAGCTGGTGCACCAGGGTCGTCATCAGCCGCGCTCCGGTGGCGCCCAGCGGATGGCCGAGCGCGATCGCTCCCCCGAACGCGTTGGTCCGTTCGGGAGCCGCGCCGGTCTCCTTCTGCCAGGCCAGCACCACCGAGGCGAACGCCTCGTTGATCTCGATCAGGTCCATGCCGTCGATGGACAGCCCGGAGCGGTCCAGAATCTTCTCGGTGGCCGGTATGGGCCCGGTGAGCATGTAGATCGGGTCCGAGCCCACCACGGCCATGCTGTGGACCCGGGCCAGCGGCGTGAGCCCGTGGCGGCGCACCGCGTCCTCCGAGGCGACGAGCAGTGCGGCGGCGCCGTCCGAGATCTGGCTGGACACCGCAGCGGTCAGCCGGCCGCCCTCGCTGAGCGTACTGAGCCCCGCCATCTTCTCCAGAGTGGTGTCGGCCCGCGGTCCTTCGTCGGCCTCCAGGCCGAACGCCGGCACGACCTCACCGGCGAAGACCCCGTCGGCCCAGGCGGCGACCGCGCGCTGGTGGCTGTTCATGGCGAACCGCTCCATGTCCTCCCGCGAGACCTTCCACATCCGCGCGATCAGCTCGGCGCCGCGGAACTGCGACACTTCCTCCTCGCCGAAGTGGGTCCGCCATCCCTCCCCGTCGTACGGCGTCCCCATGCCCTCGCGTTCGCCCACGACGGCCGGGCTCGCGATGGGCACCAGGCTCATGACCTCGACGCCGCCCGCGACGACGAGGTCGGTGGTGCCGGACATGACCGCTTGGGCGGCGAAGTGGACGGCCTGCTGCGACGAGCCGCACTGCCGGTCGACGGTCGTGCCGGGCACGTGCTGGGGAAGCCCCGCGGCCAGCCATGACGTGCGGGCGATGTTCCCCGTCTGCGCCCCCATCTGGCCGACGCAGCCGAAGTAGACGTCGTCGACGTCCCCGGGATCGATCCCGGTACGGGTGACGAGCGAGCGCAGGACGTGGGCGCCCAGGTCGGCGGGGTGGACCTGGCTGAGCCCTCCCTTCCGGCGGCCGACAGGGGTACGGACGGCATCGACGATGAAAGCCTCGGCCACGGTGTCTCCGGTCATTCGGTGGGATGGATGGAAGAGAACCGGGCAGCACGCTTGCCCAGGAAGGCGGCGACGCCTTCCACGCCCTCGGCGGACGCCGCCGTCTCGGCAAGAGAGCGGGCCTCACGGTCGAGCTGACGGTCGAGGTCGACGGACAGGGCGGCTGAGACGAGCCGCCTGGTCGCGCCGACGGCCCCGGTCGCCCCCAGAGCGAGCGCGGCGGCCACCCGGCGCGCTTCCTCCGGCAACCGCTCGGCGGCCACCACGGACGTCACGAGCCCCATGTCGGCCGCCTCCCGCGCGGAGATCCGGCGATTGGTGAGCAGCAGCTCCAAGGCCCGTTTCGGGCCGACCAGGCGAGGCAGCGACCAGGTCACCCCGGCATCGGGTGAGTATCCGATGCCCGTGTAGGCGAGCACGAACGTCGCGTCGTCCGCCGCGATGGTGAGGTCGGCGGCGGCGGCCAGGCCCACGCCGGCGCCGGCCACCGCTCCCTGGACCTGCGCGACGAGCGGCGCGTCCATCCGGGCGAAGATCCGCAGTGCTCCGTGCAGCGCGTCGGTCACCTCCATGAGGTGCTCCTTGAGCGGTTCACCCCTCAGCGCGGAGAACTCGCGCAGGTCGCCGCCGACGCAGAAGGACCGTCCCGCACCGCGCAGCAGGACGGCCCGGACGTTCTCGCCCCGGCAGGTCCGGGCGGCGGCATGCAACCCGCGCGCCAGGTCCAGATCGATGGCGTTACCGCGGGCGCCGCGGCACATGACGATGTCGGCCACTCCGTCCAGGACGTCGACCGTGACGGCGGAGAGTGCCCTCATCGTGCCGTCCAGCCGCCGTCGACGACCAGCACCTGGCCGGTGCAGTAGGACGAGGCGTCGGAGGCGAGGAACAGCAGGGCGCCGTCGAGCTCGGCGGGGTCCCCGCCGCGGCGCAGCATCGTGTTCTTCTCGACCCACCGGCTGGACCGGGCGTCGGAGAACAGCTCCTCGGTCATCTCGGACCTGAACCAGCCCGGCGCCAGCGCGTTGACGCGTACGCCCGCCTGACCCCACTGGCCGGCCAGCTCTCGGGTGAGCCCGACCAGCCCAGCCTTGGAGGCCGAGTAGCTCGCGCCGCCCATCGGAGCCGTGGACACCAGACCCAGGATCGACGCCACGTTCACGATGCTCCGCCCGGGTGCTTCGTGCTGCGTCATGAGGCGGGCGAGGTGGAACGGCGCCACCAGGTTCACCGCGAGGACGTCCGCGAAATCCTGCGAGCTCTCGTCCTGCGCGCGAAGCCCGCCCGGGACGCCGGCATTGTTGATCAGGACGTCGAGGCGGCCGGTCTCCGCCATGGCCGTCGCGATCAGCCGTTCGCGGTCCTCCTCACGGCTGACGTCGCAGGCCACCGGGTGGATACGGGAATCACCGGCCGCCAGCTCCGCCAGCCGGTCGATCCGCCGGGCCGCCGCGAACACGCTCGCCCCGGCGGCGGCGAGTACGGTCGCGAAGCGGGCGCCCAGCCCGGAGGAGGCGCCGGTGACCACGGCCGTCCGTCCGCGCAGGGAGAACAGGTCGTCGATCACTCCTCGACCCCGATCGGCAGGACCGTGGCGCCGCCGTCGATGACGAAGGTCTGGCCGGTGATCCAGGACGAGGCGTCCGAGGCCAGGAAGAGCGCCGCGTCGGCGACGTCCTCGGGGGTGCCCAGTCTGCGCAGCGGGAGCTTCGCGGTGAGGATGGACTCGCGCGCCTCCCAGACGGCACGCGCCAGCTCGGTCTTGATCAGGCCCGGTGCGATGGCGTTGACGCGCGCCTTGGGGCCGAGCTCATAGGCGAGCTGCCGCGTCATGTGCATCATGGCGGCCTTGGTGGCGTTGTAGTAACCGATGTGCGGGTCGACGATCAGCCCGCCCACCGACGCGATGTTGATGACGGCACCGCCGTGCTCGGCCATCGCGGCCTTCCAGGCGCAGCTCGTCCACGCGATCATCCCGTACTGGTTGACCCGCACCGTCTTCTCCGCGCGGGGCAGGTCGAGGTCGAGCAGGTCGCCGTGGTACGGGTTGGTGGCGGCGTTGTTGACCAGGATGTCGAGCCGGCCGAACCGCTCCATCGTCTGGTCGACGCAGCGCTGCGCCTGGTCCGGCTCGCCGGCGTTGGCCACGACCGTGTGCACGTCCCCGCCCGCCTCGGCGCGCAGCAGCTCGGCACGGGCGGCGGCCAGCCCCTCCGGCTTGCGCGCGGCGATGACCACGTGCGCGCCGGCGCTCCGGTAGGCCCGCGCGATCGCCAGCCCGATGCCGCGGGACCCGCCGGTGATCACCGCCACCCGTCCGTCGAGCATGTTCATGCCGCCCCCTTCCTGGTGTACTTGGCCAGCTCCTGGCGGGCGACGGTGCGCAGGTGCACCTCGTCGGGCCCGTCGGCGATGCGCAACGCCCTGGTGATCGCGAAAAGCCGGGCCAGGACGGTGTCGTCGCTGACCCCTGCCGCGCCGAACGCCTGGACGGCCCGGTCGACCACTCGATGAGCCACCTCCAGCGCCGCCACCTTGATCGCCGCGACCTCCATGCGGGCCGCGGCGTTGCCGACGGTGTCCATCAGCCATGCCGACTTGAGCACGAGCAGCCGCAACTGCTCGATCTCGATCCGGCTGCGCGCGATCCATTCCCGCACCACGCCCTGGTCGGCCAGCGGGCCGCCGAACGCCTCGCGGTCGAGCACCCGCCGGCACATGAGCTCCAGCGCGCGTTCGGCGAACCCGACCGCGCGCATGGCGTAGTGCATCCGGCCGGGTCCGAGCCGTCCCTGGGCGAGCGCGAAGCCCTCGCCCTCGCCGCCGAGCAGGTTGGCGGCGGGCACGCGTACGTCCTCGAAGAGCACGTCACCGTGGCCGAGCCGGTCGGTGTACCCGAACATGGGCAGGTCGCGCAGCACCGTGATGCCCGGGGTGTCCCGGGGGATGAGCAGCATGCTCTGCCGGCGGTAGGTCGGCGCGTCCGGGTCGCTCACCCCCATGAGGATGATCAGCCGGCAGTCCGGGTCGAGGATGCCCGAGGTGTACCACTTATGGCCGTTGACGAGGTAGCTGTCGCCGTCGCGGGTGATCCTGGTACGGAGGTTGCGCGGGTCGGAGCTGGCCACGTCGGGCTCGGTCATGGCGAAGCACGACCGGATCTCGGCCTCCAGCAGCGGGCGCAACCACCGCTCCCGCTGCTCGGGGGTGCCGAACAGCGCGAGCAGCTCCATGTTCCCGGTGTCCGGGGCGGAGCAGTTGAACACCTCGGGGCCGATGATGGAGCGGCCGGCGAGCTCGGCGAGCGGCGCGTACTCGAGGTTGGTCAGGCCCGCGCCCCAGTCGCCGTGGGACATGAACAGGTTCCACAGCCCCTCGGCGCGGGCCTTCTCCTTGAGGTCGAGCAGCACAGGGGGAAGGGCGTGCGGGTCGTCGGCGTCGGCGAGCTGACGGTCGTACACCGCTTCGGCGGGGTAGACGTGCTGCTCCATGAACGCTCGCAGCCGCGTCTGGAGCTCGCGTGCGCGGGGAGAGAATGCGAAATCCACTTAGGTTCCTAGAATGTCGTTCGCGGTGCGGATCATGGCGGCGATCGTCGGCGGCAACCGTTCCTGGTCCGGGTCGTGGATCCGGCCTTCGCGGTGACGGCGCAGGTTGTGACCCATGATCGCGGCCATCTTCATCCGGGTGAGCGCGCGGAACCAGTCGAGGCCGGGCAGCGGGCCGGCGCCCGCGAGATAGGCGTCCAGCAGCTCCGCCTCGGCCGGCAGCCCGGGGAACTCCCTGCCCAGCGCGGGGAAGTTGCGGTGGTCGGCGAACAGCAGGAACCAGCCGAGGTCCGTCCGCGGGTCGCCGACGCTCCAGATCTCCCAGTCGACGACGGCCGCCGCCTCCTGCGCCCGGCACAGGACGTTGCCCAGCCGGAAGTCCCCGTGCACCAGGACCGGCGGCAGGTCGTCGGGCACCGCCTGAGCGAGCCGGTGGAGCAGTTCCTCGCCCCCGGGGCGGAGTTCGACGGGGACCGCGCGCATCGTGCGGCTCCACTGTCCGAGCTCGGCGGTCGCGTCGCGGGGCGGCGGCGCGTCCAGCGGCAGGGAGGGGACGTCGAGGTCGTGCAACCGGCGCAGTACGCGGGCCGCCTCCAGCATGCGGGCCCGCGCGAGGCCCGGGTCGAGATCGTGCTCGTCGAGCACCGGTTCCACGGCCTCGCCGGAGACGAACTCCATGGCGAACCAGGCCGGTTGCCGCTCGTCGACGGCCACGATCTCGGGGACGGGCACCGCCGTACCGGCCAGCGCCTGGAGCACTCGCGCCTGGCGAAGCAGGTCATTGCGGCCCACCGGCCGTTCCGCGTGCGGGACCGCCTTGACGACGTACCTGCGCTCCCCCACCCTGACCACGTAGGTGAGCCCGGAGTGGCCGCCGGCGAGTGTCTCCAGCGGGCCCACCCGCCGGCCGGGGAACGCGCCGGCGACCCGGCCGGCCAGATCCGGCGAAGCGACGCCGGCGGTCATCGCGCCGCCTCCTTGGGCAGGCCGAGCACCCGCTCGGACAGGATGGTGCGCTGGATCTCGTCGGTGCCGCCGGCGATGCTGTAGCCGGGTGCGCCCAGGAGCTGTTCGGTCCAGGCGAAGGTGCCCCACTCCCCCGTGTCGGCGGCCAGGCGCGGCCCGAGGAGCTGCAGGACCAGGTCGCTGGTCCGGCGCATGGTCTCGGTGGCGTAGAGCTTGCCCACCGACGCCTCGGCGCCCGGTTCGCGGCCGGAGACCAGCGCCGCGGTCACGCGGAGTCCGATGACGCGCTGGACGAGCGTGCGTACGTACAGGTCCGCCGCGAGGTGCTGCTCCTGGCCGGTGAGCGGCCGTGGCAGGTGCCGGGCCAGCTCGACGGCGCGGTCGGCGTTGTCCAGGCCGAGGGAGCCGGAGTCCAGCCGTTCGGCGGCCAGCACCGTCAGGGTGACCCGCCAGCCCTCGCCGACGGGGCCCAGCCGATCGGTGTCGGGTACCACGACACCGTCGAGGTAGACCTCGTTGAAGCTGGTCCCGCCGGTCATCTGCCGGATGGGGCGGATGGTGACGCCCGGAGCGTCCATCGGCACCATGAACACGGTGATGCCCGCGTGCTTGCGCACGTCCGGGTCGGTGCGGCACACGGCGACGCCCCAGGACGCGACCGTCGCCCCCGAGGTCCACACCTTGTGCCCGTCGAGCACCCAGTTGTCGCCGTCGCGCACCGCCCGGGTACGGACCGCGGCCAGGTCGGAGCCGGCCTCGGTCTCGGAGAACAGCTGACAGGCCAGCTGGTCCGTACGCAGCATGGGCCGGATCCAGCGCTCCTGCTGCTCGGGCGTGCCCCAGATCCGGACGGCCGGGGCCACCAGCTGCTGGGTGACCGGGAAGATCTCGGTGCGGCGCGGGACGTCGAAGGCCGCCTCCTCCTGCCGGTAGAGCTGCTCGTAGAACACGGGCAGGCCGCGTCCGCCGAACTCCTCCGGCCAGCTCAGCGCGCCCCAGCCCGCGTCGTACCGGGTCACCTCCCAGGCCCGGATCCGTTCGGTGTGCTCGCGTTCCTCCTCTTCCGACCAGTTCTCGAAGACCGCGACCGAGTCGTCTCCGGTGCCCCAGGCACCGTTCGCCCGCCGCGGCCGGGCGGCCGACGCGAGCCAGCCGGCGGCCTCTGCCCTGAACTTCTCTGGTGCTGGAATGTCGCTCATCAGTTCCTCTATCGGGTCAGCACAGTTATCGGGTCAGCACAGTGCAGGCGCTCACGCCCGGGGCGCCGTACACGTGGGTGAATCCGACTCTGGGCCCGCCGGGCACCTGCCGGTCTCCGGCCTGTCCGCGCAGTTGCCGCACCACCTCGCAGACCTGGCGCAGACCCGACGCGCCGATGGGCTCGCCGTTGGCGATGCAACCGCCGTCGGTGTTGACCGGCAACGAGCCGCCGATCTCGGTGGCGCGGGAGGCGATCAGCTTCTCCTGTTCACCGTCCTCGCAGAACCCGCACTCGGCCATGTGCATCACCTCGGCACCGCTCTCGGTGTCCTGCAGCTGGCACACCTCGACGTCGCCGGGGGCGACACCGGCCGCCTCGAACGCCGCCGCGGCGGCGTCGCGGGTCACGCTGGTCAGCTCGCCGCCGGCGATCCACGGGCTGAAGACCTCGAAGGAGCCGAAGCGGCGCGAGCGCACGACCGCCGATCGCAGGGTCACCGGGACGCCCGTCAGTTTCCCGGCCGCCGGGGCTGCGCACAGCACCAGCGCGGCCGCGCCTTCTCCCGGGGAGCAGAACATGTAGCGGGTCAGCGGGTCGCTGACCATGCCCGACGCGAGGATCTCGTCGGCGTCCACCGGGGTACGCCGCCAGGCGTTCGGATTGAGAGCACCGTTGCGGTAGGCCTTCTCCGCCACCAGTGCGAGCGTCCGGGAGCTGATCCCGTGGTCGTGCATGTAACGCCGGATCTTCATGCCGAAGAACTGGGTGGTGACCATCAGCCCGTCACGCCCATACGCCTCGTCGAGTCCCCAGTCCCCTGGCAGCGGGTCGAAGGCGCCCCGCGGATGCTTGTCGAACCCGACGGCCACCACCACCTCGGCCATGCCGCCGCGAATGGCGTTCACCGCCGACACCAGCGCGCTGCCGCCCGTCGCGCAGCCGTTCTTGACGTTGACGAACGGCAGGCCGGTCAGGCCGAGCTGGGCCACCAAGGTGTCGGCCAGCCCCGCGGCGTCGCTGCCGCCGAACGCCGCGTCCACCCGCGGCCACGCGACCCCGGCGTCGGCGAGCGCGGCCTTCACCGCGTACACGGCGTGCTGACGTCCGGTCGTGTGCTCGGTGCGCCCGAACGGCGACAGGCCGACGCCGGCGATCAGTACGTCGGTCATCGGGCCCCTTCGATCGCCGTCGCGCGTGGCACTCCGGTGGCCCGCTCGATCCGCAGCGGCATGCCGATCCGGATCGAGTCGAGGTCGTCGATGTCGAGCACCGCCGCGACGCGGACGCCTTCGGGCAGCTCCACGTAACCCAGCGCGAACGGCCGGAAGCCCTCCTGCGGCGGCACGAACGGGGGTGATTTCGGCGCGAACCGCTGAACCGTCCAGGTCCACAGCAGCCCTGCCGAGGACAGCGTCACCGGCGCGGCCGCCTGCCCGCAGCGCGGGCAGGCGTCGTCAGCCGGGTAGACCGTCACCGCGCACTCCCCGCACCGGGAACCCCGCAGACCGGCGGCCTGATGCGCAATCGCCGGCACCGGTCAGCGTCCCTTCCACTTCGGCTCGCGCTTCTCCAGGAACGCGGCCACACCCTCGGCGGCGTCCTGGGAGTTGAGCGTCACCCCGACGGCCAGGTGCTCCATCACCATCAGCGACTGGATGTCGGCCTCCAGGCTGCGGTCGATGGTCATCTTCGTGATCCGCATCTGGAAGGGGCTCTTGTCGGTCAGGTGGCTGATGAACTCCTCGACCGTGGCGTCGAGCTCTTCCGCGGGCGCCGACTTGTTGATCAGGTCGAAGTCGGCCGCCTCGACACCGGACAACAGCTTGCCGGTGAGCATCAGCTCCTTGGTCTTGCGGACGCCGATCATGCGAGGCACCCGGTAGATCGGCCCCGCCCCGCCGAACAGGGCCCGGCGGATGTGGAAGTCACCGATCTTGGCGTCGTCCGCGGCGATCGCGAAGTCACAGGAGATCATCAGCTCGAAGCCGCCGGCCGTGACATGGCCCTCCAGCACCGCCACGGAGGGGGTGCTCATCGAGTACAGCCGGTCGCAGACCTTCGCCGAGATGACCGCCACGTCCATGGCCGTGCTGCTGCCGATGTAGTCGGCCTGCAACTCGTCGAGATCGAAGCCCGAGCAGAAGGTGCCGCCCCGGCCGCGCAGCACCAGGACGCGCAGCTCGGGGTCGGCGTCGACCTCGGTGATGATCTCGTCGAGCCGCCTGAGAATCGGCAGGGTCACGCAGTTCTTCTTCCACGGCCGGTTGAGCCACACCCGCGCGACGTTCCCATCGCGCTCGAACTGGATCTCGTCCTCTACCGCCACTGTTCCTCCTAAACTGAATTCAGTACAGTTTCTGGGGCCGGTGCGGCCCTGTCAAGGGTCGGTCCTGCGCATGTCAGGCCACGTTGAAACCGAGCAGGCCACCCAGGCGTGCCCGGTGGTCGTCGGCCGTGCCGAACAGGACCTCCGCCGCACGGGCGCGGCGGAGGTACAGGTGGGCGGGGTGCTCCCAGGTGAAGCCGATGCCGCCGTGCAGCTGCACGTACTCGGCGGTCGCCCGGCGGTAGGCGCCGGAGCAGACCACCTTCGCCGCGCTCGCCGCCACCGGCAGGTCCCCGGGCGAGGCGGTGACGCACGCCGCCGCGTAGACCGCGGCCGAACGCGCCGCCTCGATCTCGACCAGCAGGTCGGCCAGCCGATGCTTGATCGCCTGGAAGGAGCCGATCTGCCGGCCGAACTGACGGCGTTGCAGCACGTACGACACGGTCGCGTCGAGCGCGTGCGCGCTCCCGCCGACCTGCTCGGCGGCCAGCGCGGCCCGCCCGATGTCGAGCACCCGCCCGATGATCGCGGCGGCGCTCCCCGGCTGCCCGACCTGTACGAACGTGGTGTCCGCGAAGGTGAGCAGGGCTTGCGGACGGGTGCCGTCCAGAATCGTCCGGGCCGTCCGGGTAAGGCCCTCCGCGTCACCCTCGCACGCGAACAGACCGGCTCCATCGGCGGTCCGCGCCGCGACGAGGATCAGGCCGGCTCCGCACCCGTCGAGCACGAAGTCGGCCGACCCGTTGCCGACCCACCCGCCCTTCCCCGGCGTGGCCCGCGGACCGCCGCCGCCGTCGTCGAAGCCCGCGACCGTCGCGGTCAGGGTGCCGTCGGCGATGCCGGGCAGGTAGCGGGCGCAGGCTTCGCGATCTCCGCTGAGCAGCAGGGTGTAGGTGGCGAGCACGGTGGTGGACAGCAAGGGAGCGCACAGCAGCGCCCGCCCGGCCTCCTCGAAGACCACCGCGAGCTCCGCGAACGAGCAGCCCGACCCGCCGTGTTCCTCCGGTATCGCCAGTCCCTGGACGCCAAGCTCCGTGGCCATCCGCGCCCACAGCGCCGCGTCGTGTCCGCGGCCGGTCGCCAGGTGCTCGCGTACGTCCGCCGACGCGGCGGCCTCGGTGAAGAAGTCGCGCAGGACCTCCCGTAGCTGCTTGCGTTCGTCGGTGTCGCCGAGCAGAGCCGGATCGACGTCGAGCATCAGGCCTCCAGTTCGTTCACGTCGCGTAGCTTGAGCAAGGTCGCGGCCTCCCCACCGAAGTAGGCCAGTTCGGCGGTCTCGGCGAACAAGGGGTCCGACGCGTCTCCGCGGGCGGCCACCCGGCCCTCGTGCAGCACCACCACCTCATGGCAGGAGGTGAGCGCCCGGCTGAGCAGCTGCTCCAGGAGCACGATCGTCATCCCGTCGCGGGCGAGCTGGTTGATCCGGGCGTAGACCTCGTCGACCAGGGCCGGCGCCAGCCCCAGCGCGGGCTCGTCGAGGATCAGCACGTCCGGCCGGGCCATCAGGGCTCGCGCGACGGCCAGGATCTGCTGTTCTCCTCCGCTCAGCCCGGCCGCGGCCGCCGAGAGGCGGCCGCGCAGCCGCTCCGGCAGCCATTCGGCGGTCTCGTCGAGGCGGGCGCGCAGGGCGGATCCCTGGACGCCCACGGCGTAACCGGCCACTTCGAGATTCTCCCGCAACGACAACGTCTTGAAGAGGGCACGGCCTTCGGGGACCAGGCTGCTGCGGATCGGGCGCGCGCCGGGCTCGCCGATCCGCACCTGCCCCGACGACGGGCGCAGCGAGCCATGAATGATCTTGCCGAGCGTGCTCTTGCCCGCGCCGTTCGCTCCGACGACACCGATGACCGTGCCCTTGCCGATGTCCAGGTGGACGTCGTGCAGGGCGGCGACGCCACCGTAGTGGTGGCTGACGTCGCGCAGGGAGATGGCGACGGTCTCGTCGGCGCGGGCCGGCAACTCGGCGCGCGTGGCGATCAGGCCGAGGTACGACGACCGCACGTGCGGGTCCTTCAGAATGGTGCCCGGCTCGCCGGAGCCGATCGGCTTGCCGAAGTCGAAGGCGACCACCCGGTCGGCGACGGCGAAGAGGTCGTCCAGCACGTGATCGATGATCACGACCGCGGCGCCCTGCGCGCGCAGGCGGACGATCTGCTGGGCGGCCAGTCGACGCTCCGTGGCGTCCAGGCCGCCGAACGGTTCGTCCAGGATCAGCAGCTTGGGCTCCTCGGCGATCGCCCGGGCGAGGTCCAGGCGCTTCTGCAGCCCGAACGGCAGTTCGGCCGGATAGCGGTCGGCCACGTCGGCCAGCCCGGTGCGGGCGAGCAGCTCGTCGGCCCGCGCGAGGTCCGCCGCGCCGGCCCAGCGCTTCGTGCACAGCACGTTCTCCGCGACCGTGAGCTCCGAGAAGGTCTCCGCGTGCTGGAAGGTGCGGGCGATTCCCAGCCTGCGCCGTGCGGTGGCCCTCGTCCCCATCAGCCGCACACCCGCGTAGTCGACCGCGCCGCTGATCCGCGCGCCGCCGATGAGCCCGGAGACGGCGTTGAGCAGCGTGGTCTTGCCGGCGCCGTTCGGGCCGATGACGGCGAGCACCTCGCCGGGCCGTACGTCGAGCGACGCGCCGTCGAGGGCGTTCAGACCACCGAATCGTACGGACAGGCCGTCGACGACCAGCACCGGTGCCGCGTCGTCCGTGGCCGGCCGGTCCCTCTCCGGAGCGCCGTCCCCGCCGCCGGCGGCCGCCGCGCTGACGTGATGCTCGCCGTCGAGCAGGCCGGGGCCGCGCCTGCCCAGCGCCCGCCGTACCAGCGAGCCCAGGAACGGGACCACCCCGCCGGGGAGGAAGATCAGCGCGGCGATCAGCAGGACGCCCTGCACCACCGGCTGCGGCACGGACACGGCGTCGGCCACCGTCGGAACCCACGCCAGGTAGACCCCGCCCACCACGGCGCCGGACACCGTGCCGACGCCGCCGAGCACGCAGGCCGCGATGATGGTGACACCGAAGTTCAGCGAGAACGTGTCAGGGCTGACGAAGCCGGTGATCAGGCCAAGCAGCACGCCGGCCAGGCCGGTGAACGCCGCGCTGACCGCGAACGACAGAGCGGTCTGCGCCTCGGGCACGATGCCCACGGAACGGGCGACCAGCGGGTGTGCCTTCGCGGCGACCAACCGCATGCGCAGCGCGCTCGACCTGGCGAAGACCCCGATCGCGAACACCACGCCCGCCACGAGGACCGCGAAATGCTGGGCCTCGCTGCCGCCGCTCGGCACCGTGCCCAGGCCGAGCGCGCTGTCCAAGGGGGACACCGCCACGCCCTGGTCGCCGCCGGTCACGCCGGTCCACCGGTTGATCACCTCCAGGGACACCAGGCTGAACGCCAACGTCAGCAGGGCGATGTAGAGCACCGAGAACCTGGCGCCGGCGTACCCGAGGAAGGCGCCCAGCAACGCGCACGACGTGATCGCCCCCACGAGTACCCACTCCAGCGGCCACTGGTGCGCACCGCCGTACGCCGCGAAGTAGGCGCCCACGGCGACGAACGCGGGGTGGCCCACGGACCACACTCCCGACCAGCCGGCCAGGAGGCCGACAGAGAGGACCACGATCGCGTAGACGGCGGCGAGCGCGACCGAATAGGCCTGGTAGGCCGGGATCGCGCCGGCCTGCATCAGCGCGATGAGCGCCAGCCCGGCGACCGGGCCGAGCGCCGCCCACACGAGATTCGAGCGGGTGAATACCATGTGCTCCTCCTCAGACCCGCTGGAAGGTACGTGTGCCGAACAGGCCCTGTGGGCGGATCAACAACACGAGGATGGTGAACGAGAACACGAAGGTGTCGCGGAAGCTGGCCGAGACGTAGCTGGCCGCGATGTTCTCCAGCACCCCGACGGTCAGCCCGCCGATGACGGCTCCGTACATGCTCGTGAGACCGCCGAGGAAGATCCCGGCGAACGCCCGGAAGAGCGGCGCGGCCAGCACGGTGGGCACCAGCCCCGATCGGGGCGCGTAGAGGCAGGCGGCCAGAGCCGCCAGAGCGAGGCCGAGCGCCCACGCGATCCGCGCGACCCGTTGCGCGCTGATGCCGATGAGCTGGGCGGTGTCCGCGGACTCGGCGACGGCCCGCATCGCCGACCCCAGTGTGGTGCGCCCGAACAGGAAGGCGACGGCCGCCATCGCCGCCGCCGCTATGCCGATGGTCACCAGGCTCTGCGCGGGCAGTGCCGCGTCACCCCATCGGACGGTGCCGTCCACCAGGCTGGGAAAGGTCTTCGGCTGGGTGCCCCAGATCGAGTCCACCACGCTCTCGACGATGAGCGAGACACCCATCGTCACCACGAGCGCGGAGAACAACTGCCCCTGACCGAGCGGCCGGATCACCACCTCTCGCACCATCACCCCGGCCACCGCGGTCACCGCGATCGCGGCGAACACCCCCAGCAGCGTCGCGACCCCGCTGTCGTGGAACGTGATCGCCACGTAGAGCCCCAGCGTGGCCAGACTGGCGAGGGCGAAGTTCACCACGTCCGTCGCACGATAGATGATCACCAGGCCGAGGCCCATCAAGCCGTAGATCGCGCCACTGGCGACCCCGCTCACCAGGACAAGCAGAAACTGATCCACTCCGACCGCCACCTTCTCGGCGGGGCGGCTTCACTCGGCAGGCGCCCCCCGCGCCAAATTGAACTCAGTTCGAAAACTGTAGATGAGGAATGGGCGGCCAGCAATAGGTGAGCGGCCAGGCTCCTGTCGACGGCGGCACCGGATCGCGTGCCGGGCGTCACGATGCGACGCGGTCGAAGGCGAGCGGGTGGCACGGAAAAGCTGTGGCCGGATCGCGAGCCCTCGCGATCCGGCCACAGGTCATCGGGTCAGCGGATCACCCGCAGTGTTCGAAGGGGCTCTCGTACGTGCTCGTTCCGACCTTGCCGCCCCACTGGACGCACTTGTCGGCGGCGGCGGCCCGTACGGGTCCGGCGTAGTAGTCGAAGTTGCCGGTGTCGGTGGCCCGGGCCTTGCCCTTGACCTCCAGGAAGGCGCTGGTGGCGGTGGCCTTGCCCAGCGAGGTCTTCTTGATCGTGGCCACGCAGTTGTTGCCGTTGGCGGAGTTGAAGGTCAGGTAGACCGTGCCGTTCGAGCCGAGGGCCGCGGAGTCGATCACCTTGTAGCCGGCGCCGCACACGGACTCGGCGGTGTGCGGGTTGGTGCCCCCGCCCCCGCCGCTGCCGCCGGTGACGTACTGCATGTACTTGGACCAGTTCCAGTACCGGCCCGGGTCGGTGTGGTCGGCGCCCGGGACCTCGTTGTGGCCCACGATGTGGGTGCGGTCCTTGGGGATGCGGTACCGGTCGGCGATGTTGCGGGTCAGCGCCGCCGACGCGCGGTACATGGTGTCGGTGAACCAGGTCGCGTTGTCGACGAAGCCCTCGTGCTCGATGCCGACCGAGCGCCGGTTCCAGTTGCCGGCGTGGAAGGCCCGGTTCTTCTCCCTGACCGTCTGGGTGATGGCGCCGTCGGAGGAGCGGACGACGTAGTGGGCGGAGGTGGGGTTCGGCCGGGGGCCGGTCTGGAACCAGGAGATGGTGCCGGCGTAGCTGCCCTGGGTCACGTGGATGACGATGCGGTCGATCGCGTCGCTGGTCGGCCGGTTGGAGACGGCGTAGTTGCTGCTGTGCGCCGGAACCCACCTGGCCGACGGGTAGTCGGTGCTCGCCGCGAGCGTGCTGGGCTTGTCCAGGTCGTCCACGTTGGCGTACGGGCCGCGGTCGGGGGTCACGCTGCTCGCCGGCGTGGTGATGCTCGCGCCGCCGGGGGTCGTCGCCTGGATGCCCTTGGCGAGCTCCTCGTACACGGTGTCGGCGTACAGCCGGGCGACCGCGGGAGAGGAGGCGCCGCTGTACTTGGCGACGGCCTGGTACCACTTGCCCGCGTCCTTGCGGGCGGCGGCGTCCAGCTTGAGCTCGTCGGCCAGGGCCCGCAGGACGGCCGCGC